>NZ_JBPYUI010000030.1:0-53742 GCF_051858335.1 Klebsiella sp. K47 | reverse complement strand
AGGCGCTGGCGGACGCCGCCCCGGCGCTGGCGAAGCTTGAGCTGGCCCAGCCCGCCGCCCAACTGCGTCCCCTGTGGGAGCGCCAGCAGGAGCAGACGGCAGGCCTGGCGCAAACCCGGCAGCGGATCAGTGAAGTAAATGCTCGCTTACTTGCCAGCACGGTGCTGCGCGCGCGCATCCGCCAGGGCGCCTTGCGCGCTCAGCAGCAGCGTCAGGCTGAACTGGCCGATCTGGCGCAGTGGCTGGCCGCCCATGAGCGTTTCCGCTTATGGGGTCAGGAGATCGCCGGCTGGCGAGCGCAATTCTCGCAACTGACGCGGGATAAACAACAGCTAACGGCTCAGAGCACCCGCCTGGCCGCGCTACGCCAGAAGCTGGCCACGCTGCCAGCCAGCCCTCTCGCCCTGAGCGCGGATGACGTTGCCGCAGCGATAGAACAGCAAACCCAATCGCGGCCGCTGCGCCAGCGCCTGATCTCCCTGCATGAGCAGCATCAGCTGCTGCGCAAGCGTCTGCGCCAGAACGCCGACAGCGTCCAGCAGGCGCAGGCGGAGCAGGTAAAACTTAACGCTACCCTGACGCTGCGCCGGGAACAATATAAAGACAAAAACCAGCACTATCTCGACCTGAAGGCGCTCTGCCAACGGGAAGAAACGATTAAAGACCTGGAAAGCTACCGCGACCGGCTCGAGGCGGGTAAGCCCTGTCCGCTGTGCGGCGCCTGTGAACACCCGGCGATTGAACAATACGCCTCGTTGACGCTCACGGATAATCAGCGCCGCCGCGATGCGCTGGAAAAGGAGGTCGCCGCGCTGAAAGAAGAAGGCCTGTTGATCCTCGGGCAGGTCAAGGCCCTGACGCAACAGCTCCAGCGTGACACCGAAGCGGCCGGGCGGCTCGCAGAGGAAGAGCAAGCGCTTACTAAAGCGTGGCAGGAGACCTGCGCCTCTCTGCACATCGCGCGGGATATTGCGCAAGAGATAAACGACTGGATGCAGGAGCAGGAGCGCTACGAGCAGCAGCTCTATCAGCTCAGCCAGCGCCTGATGTTGCAGAGTCAGCTTAACGATCAGCAGGCGCTGGAGCGCCAGGCCGAGCAGCAGCTGGCGGCCACGCGCCAGGGACTGGAGAGCGCCCTGCAGGCCCTGGCCCTGAGCCTGCCGGCAGAAGGGACAGAAGCCGCCTGGCTGCACGCTCGCGAAAGCGAATTTGCCCAGTGGCAGGCGCAACAGACCCGACATGATGCCATTCAGCAGCAAATCGCTGCTCTGCGGCCACTGCTGGAGACGCTGCCGACCAGCGACGAGACAGAGGTTGAAGCTGAGTCGGCCATCCCGGACAACTGGCGCGAAATCCACGAGGAATGCCTGTCGCTGCACAGTCAGCTTGTCGCCCAGCAGCAGCAGGAAACCCAGGAAAAGGCGCGTCTGGACCAGTCGCAGGCGCAATTCACCTCCGCCCTGGCCGCCAGCCGCTTTAGCGATCGGGAGGCGTTCCTCGCCGCGCTGCTGGATGACGAGACCGCCCAGCGGCTGACGCAGTTAAAACAGACGCTGGAGCAGCAGCTTCAGCAGGCGGCCGCGCTCTGCGAGCAGGCGACCCGGCAACATGAGGCGCACCTGGCGCTGCGTCCGCAAGGGGTGGACGCTGACGTCCCCACCCTGCAAACCCAGCTGCACGCCCTGGCCCAGCGGCTGCGGGATAACACTACCCGCCAGGGTGAGATCCGCCAGCAGCTCAGGCAGGACGCAGAGAGCCGTCAACAGCAGCAGGCGCTGGGGCAGCAGATTGCAGAGGCGGCGCAGCTGGCGGACGACTGGGGCTATCTCAATTCGCTGATCGGCTCCAGCACCGGCGACCGGTTCCGCAAATTCGCCCAGGGGCTGACGCTGGATAATCTGGTCTGGCTGGCAAACCAGCAGCTCAACCGCCTGCATGGCCGCTATCTGCTACAGCGCAAGGCCAGCGAGGCGCTGGAGCTGGAGGTTGTCGATACCTGGCAGGCCGACGCCGTGCGCGACACCCGCACCCTCTCCGGCGGCGAAAGTTTCCTCGTCAGCCTGGCGCTGGCCCTGGCGCTGTCAGACCTGGTGAGCCATAAGACGCGGATTGACTCCCTGTTTCTTGATGAAGGCTTCGGCACCCTCGACAGCGAAACGCTGGACACGGCGCTGGACGCCCTGGATGCCCTTAACGCCAGCGGTAAGATTATCGGGGTGATCAGCCACGTGGAGGCGATGAAAGACCGCATTCCGGTGCAGATCAAAGTGAAGAAGATTAACGGCCTGGGCTATAGCCGGCTGGACAAAGCGTTTGCGGTGGAGTGAGGTCTGAATTATGGCGATGTCCCCGCCCCCTAACCCTCTCCCGAGGGAGAGGGTTAGGGGGCGGGGAAGCGGTTCAGGTCCCCTGGAGCGGCCACAGCCAGGCCGCGCCGCGTACCCCGCTGGAGTCGCCGTGCATCGCTTTGCGGATCGGCGTTTCACACTCGCAGCCGAAGACCCACTGCTTCACCAGGTCCGGCACCGTCTGATACAGCCGTTCGACGTTGCTCATCCCGCCGCCCAGCACGATAACGTCCGGGTCGAGGATATTCACCACGTGGGCCAGCGATTTCGCCAGCCGCTGTTCATAGCGGCTCAGCGCCAGTTCAGCCTTTTCGTCACCTTCTCCCACCAGGCGCATAATCTCGCTGCCGGTTAACCCTTTGCCGCTCAGCCGCTGATAGTCGGTGGCGAAACCGGTGCCGGAGATAAAGGTTTCGATACACCCCTGTTTGCCGCAGTAGCAAGGGACTTCCGCACGGTAGCGCAGCTCATCGTCGTTCATCCACGGCAATGGGTTATGTCCCCATTCGCCAGCGTTACCATTGCCGCCGATATGCGCCCGCCCGTTGAGCGCCACCCCGGCGCCGCAGCCGGTGCCGATAATCACCGCGAATACCGTTTGCGCCCCCGCCGCCGCGCCGTCCACCGCTTCCGACACCGCCAGACAGTTGGCATCGTTAGCCAGCCGGACTTCCCGCTCAAGGCGCAGGCTGAGGTCCTTATCAAAGGGCTGGCCGTTGAGCCAGGTCGAGTTGGCGTTTTTCACCACCCCGGTATAAGGCGAAATTGAGCCAGGAATGCCCATCCCCACGGTACCCTGCTGTCCGGTCGCCTGCTCGGCCATCGCCACCAGAGTGGCGATGGTCTCGATGGTTTGCCGGTAGTCCTCCCGCGGCGTGGGTAACCGGTGGCGAAACAGCTGCTCTCCCTGGTCGCTCAGGGCTATCACTTCGGTTTTTGTTCCACCTAAATCAATACCAATACGCACGCTCAGCTCCTCACCCCGATTAACAATGCAAGCATAGCGACAATTCGCTATCATGCCCGCCTGATTTAACGACAAAGCCGTGGAAATTATCATGCTGTGGTTCAAAAATTTAATGGTTTACCGTCTCAGCCGCGATATCGAATTGCGCGCCGAGGAGATGGAAAAACAGCTGGCCGAGCTGACATTTACCCCTTGTGGCAGCCAGGATATGGCGAAAACCGGTTGGGTGTCGCCGATGGGATCGCACAGCGACGCGCTGACGCATACGGCAAACGGCCAGATCATTATCTGCGCGCGTAAAGAAGAGAAGATCCTGCCGTCGCCGGTGATTAAGCAGGCGCTGGAGGCAAAGATCCAGAAGCTGGAAGCCGATCAGGGGCGCAAGCTGAAGAAGACCGAGAAAGATTCCCTGAAAGATGAAGTGCTGCACTCGCTACTGCCGCGCGCCTTCAGCCGCTTCAGCCAGACAATGATGTGGATCGACACCGTCAACGGCCTGATCATGGTCGACTGCGCCAGCGCGAAGAAAGCGGAAGATACTCTGGCCCTGCTGCGTAAAACCCTCGGCTCGCTGCCGGTGGTGCCGCTGACCCTGGAGAATCCGATTGAGCTAACGCTGACCGAGTGGGTCCGCTCCGGCACCGTGGCGCAGGGCTTCCAGCTGCTGGACGAAGCCGAGCTGAAAGCGATGCTGGAAGATGGCGGCGTGATCCGCGCCAAGAAGCAGGATCTGGTTAGCGACGAAATCGCTGTACACATTGAGGCCGGGAAGGTCGTCACCAAGCTGGCGCTGGACTGGCAGCAGCGTATTCAGTTTGTGATCTGCGACGACGCGTCAATTAAGCGCCTCAAGTTCTGCGATGAACTGCGCGACCAAAACGAAGATATCGATCGGGAAGATTTCGCCCAGCGCTTTGACGCCGACTTTATCTTAATGACCGGCGAGCTGGCTGCCCTGATCCAAAGCCTGGTGGAAGGGCTCGGCGGCGAAGCGCAGCGCTAAGCGCCGCTTTCCTTCCTGCCGGGCAGGAAGGAAAAAACAACCCGGCGGCAGACGCCGGGCGTCACGCTGGCTTACAGATAGCGGCACAGATAAGAGGTTGGCTCAGCCACCTGCAGATGAAATTCGCTGTTGCCTGGCACATTGAAAACTTCGCCGGCAGCGTAAACTTTCCACTCAGTCTCACCCGGCAGCAGGACATTCAGCGCCCCGCTGACTACCGTCATCTCTTCCGGCTGCGCCGTACCAAAGGTGTATTCCCCTTCCGCCATCACGCCAACGCTGGCGCGACCGGTACTGCTGCTGGTGAAGCCAATGGATTTCACTTTTCCGTCAAAGTATTCATTGCTTTGAAGCATAAACAAGCCCTTCTGATCGTCGGTTAAAGGCTCAATATAGGGGGCGCTCCTTGCCCCTGTCACGCGAAATTAACACATTAGACCAATAGTTCTGCCGCCAGTCGGGAAACCAGCACATTCGACAGCAAAACCGGAACATCGAGGGCTTTTTGTAACACATCGCGATGATGCTGATAGTAACCGAGACAGTCGAGGACCAGCACGTCGGCGCCCTGCTCCAGCAGCGTTTTGCCGGCGGTTAATAGCTCGCTGTCGCTGCCGGTAAACGGATTGGCCAGCGCGTAGTATGGCGACTTTTCCAGCGAGAGCCACTTTTGCCGCTGCATGGGCATGATCTCTTCCACCGGCACGATCACCCCTACCTGGTGCCCATCGACGATCGATGCCACCAGCGGCGGGATGATCCGCTGCGGCTCGAGGAGGATCGCGTGGTGGGTGGTAAAACCGGTCAGCTGTTCGGAACTGAGCAGCAGGATCACATCATAATGTTGTCGATCCAGCATCGCGATCGCGCTGCGGACATCGCGTTCAATTTTCTGTCGCGACACCATCACCAACTGGTTATTACTGAGCAAGGTCAGGAGTCCTTTCTCGCCGTCACCTACGGCGTACTCGGCCATTACCTCGTCAGGCGTCATCTCGCCCAGCAGGCTGATGTGGGCGATCTGTTCTTCCCTGATATGTTCGGTCAGGAGCGGCAATACTCCCGCCAGCGGCACAACGCCGATGGTCAAAATTGCCATCGTTGCACTACTCATATCATGTACCTTTTCACAACCACTGCTTCAACACAGGCTTTCCACACACAGCATCCGCCCCCCTGGTGAGTAAAAATCAACCGTCGAGAAGCGTAGCAGCTCCACGCCGCGGTTGAATGTAAAGATTGCCGGGCGGCGGCGCCGTGCCTGAAAAATCCGTGTGTTAGATATTCATTAGTACGACTGATAAATAAAAAATGTGAGATACGCCCGATATTGCCAGCATGGCGGGCAATTCGGGCTCAGGGGGTTACGACTTGTCAGGATCTTCATAACGCCGTTTGGCATCCACGGCTTCCTGCTCGGTAGGATGTTCGCTGATAAGCGAATCAGGCTCAGGATAATCCGCACGGAGCTGATACCAGGTCACCGTCTGACCCTGAGGACCTTTCTCTACCGCAACCACGCGCGCTTCTCTCGGATATGGGGGCCTGTTTGGCATAGTTCTTCCTTCTTCTGGTAGCAGAACTATTAAGTATAGGCGCCCCTCGCCGCCTTAATGTAAGTAAATTCTTAACTTACCGGGGTTGCCGTCGCGCTGCATAGCATGGACATAATCTGCTCCACCACCCGATCCGGCGAGGCCGTGGCATCCACAATATGGTGGGCAGCGTCCCGGTATAACGCTTCGCGCTGCGCCAGCACCTCGCCCACTTCCTCGCGCACCGGTTTTCCGGTCAGCGTCGGCCGCTGTTCAGCTTTCGGGTAGGCTTCCAGACGGTCAATCAGCGCCGACACCGAGGCCTGCAGATAAATCACCACGCCATTCTCCCGCATAAACTGACGGTTACCTTCCGCCAGCACAATGCCGCCGCCGGTGGCGATTACCGTATTCGGCAGGGTCACGGCCTTCAGCGACAGGGTCTCCAGTTCGCGAAAACGCGCCCACCCTTCCGCCTGCACGATCTCAGCCACCGTCCGCTGCTCATGGGCCTGTAGCCGATGATCGGTATCGGAGAACTGAAAATGCCGCGCTCGCGCCAGCGCATGGCCGACGGTGGTTTTACCGCAGCCGCGTGGCCCAATAAGAAAGATAGGCTGTGTCATAACCGAAGACCCCCTGGTTCCGTCTGTCGCAAAAAAATGAAAACGAAAGCACGTATTATCGCTGTCTGTCCCGCAATGCATACGTAAAGAAAAAATTACACAACTTCTTTACACCCCATTACCACGGTGAGAAGAGGGGCTATTAATGTAAACTTATCATTGCATTTAGTGTTTAACCAGCTTTACTTTCCGCTTGGCGTTATTTTTTATCCACCGCTGGCGTAAACGGTAACACATTTATGCATAGCTTTACGAAGCAACATATTTACAACATCACGTTTCAGAAGCACCCTGATGCCTATTCGACAGTGTGACAGAGGAATGTAACATGCAATCTGAAGAACAACGCCTTATTGATGGACTGTTTTCCCGGCTGAAAGAGGCTGAGGCGCACAGCGCATCGCGCGATGCCAGCGCCGAGGAGCGGATTGCCCAACACGTGAGCGCGCAGCCGGCGGCCCCCTACTATATGGCGCAAACCATTCTTATCCAGGAAGCGGCGATTAAACAGCTTAACGATCGCATCCAGGCGCTGGAGAGTCAGGTCAGCCAACTGCAGGCGGCAAAGCCCAGCAGCGGCGGCTTCCTCTCCGGCCTGTTTGGCGGTGGCGGCTCGTCACGCGGTTCTGACCCTATCCCGGGCGCGGAGCAATATGGTCGCCCGCAGGCCAGCGCTCAGCCGCAGTATACGCCACCACCGCAGCAGAACTATGCCCCGCAGGCTGCCGCACGCGGCGGCGGCTTTATGGCGGGCGCGCTGCAAACGGCCGCTGGCGTGGCAGGCGGCGTGGTGCTGGGCAATATGCTGACCAATATGTTCAGCGGCTCGCACCCGCAGGAGATAGTCAATATCATCGAAGAGAAGCCGCAGCCTGATGCCGCCTCCGCGCAGGACAGCATCGCGCAGGACACCACCGCAGGTGACGATCCGTTCCGCCAGGGAGACGATCAGTTCCTTGCCGACAATACCTGGAACGACGACTTCGACGCCGGCTTTGGCGACGATGATTTTGGCAGCGATGACGATAGCTGGGTTTAACCCTGGCGACGCTTAACCGCCAGCAACCACTTCTCCAGCTCGGCGGCAAACTGTTGCCGATCGCGCTGCGATAAACTATCCGGGCCGCCGGTCTGAACGCCGCTGGCCCGTAATGTCTCCATAAAATCCCGCATCGTCAGCCGCTCGCGGATCGTCGCCTCGCTGTAACGTTCCCCGCGCGGATTCAGCGCCGCCCCGCCCTTCGCCAGCACCTCCGCCGCCAGCGGGATGTCGGCAGTGATCACTAAATCTCCCGCCGCGCACTGGCGAACGATTTCATTATCCGCCACGTCAAAACCCTGCTCAACCCGCAGGGTGCGGATGAAACGCGACGGCGGCACGCGCAGCGGCTGGTTCGCCACCAGCGTCAGCGGAGTCTGGGTCCGCTCTGCCGCGCGGAACAAAATCTCTTTAATCACGTTCGGACACGCGTCCGCATCCACCCAAATGGCCATGCCAGCTCCTGTTACCTGCAATAAGTGACGCCAATGTTACCTGCTTTTCTCCCCCAGGAAAGCGCCAGGATGGTAAGCTAATCAGATCGTAACGAAAAAAGCAGAGGGGAATGGTGATGGATAAGAAAATTGGCTTTATCGGCTGCGGCAATATGGGTAAGGCCATTCTGGGCGGGCTGATCGCCAGCGGTCAGGTACAGCCGGGACAAATCTGGGTCTACACCCCGTCGCCGGACAAGGTTGCAGCTCTGCGCGACCAGTATGGCATCAACGCCGCCGACAGCGCCCAGGAAGTGGCGCAGATTGCCGATATCGTCTTCGGCGCGGTTAAACCGGGGATCATGACCAAAGTGCTGGGCGATATCGCCTCCAGCCTGAATAAAGAGTCGCTGGTGGTCTCTATCGCCGCCGGCGTTACGCTTGAGCAGCTGGCGCGCGCCCTTGGCCACGATCGCAAAATCATTCGCGCGATGCCGAATACGCCGTCGCTGGTTAACGCCGGTATGACCTCCGTCACGCCTAACGCCCTGGTGAGCAGCGAAGATGTTGCCGAAGTGCTGACTATTTTCCGTTGCTTTGGCCAGGCGGAGCAAATTGCCGAGCCGATGATCCATCCGGTGGTGGGGGTAAGCGGTTCGGCGCCGGCCTATGTCTTTATGTTTATCGAAGCGATGGCTGATGCCGCCGTCCTCGGCGGAATGCCGCGCGCTCAGGCCTATAAATTCGCCGCCCAGGCGGTGATGGGTTCCGCCAAAATGGTGCTGGAGAGCGGAGAACACCCAGGGGCGCTGAAAGATATGGTCTGTTCCCCTGGCGGGACCACCATCGAAGCCGTGCGCGTGCTGGAAGAGAAAGGGTTCCGCTCGGCGGTAATCGAAGCCATCACCCAGTGTATGGAAAAATCAGAGAAACTGAGCCGCTCCTGAAGCTGAGCTGGCGGGCTTCAAGCCCTGATAGGTTAAAGAACAAGGGAGCGCGTGCGCTCCCTTTTTTTCAGGCTTTCTTCAGGCAGCTACTCATGAAGGTACTGCGTTCATCACCCTTCAGTGATTTCGCCGTGGCCGCTTTGCTGCAGTCGCTCATTTTCTGCTGCTGAGGGGTGAGCGCCTTTCCCTGCGAGGTCGTGGTCTCTTTTTTCAGACACTGGCTCATAAAGGTTTTGCGCTCCTCACCTTTCAGCATTTTGGCTGACGCTTGCTGATTGCAGTCCGTCATCCTTTGCTGCTGAGGAGTGGGCGTTTTTTCTGCCGCGCCAACCGCGCTGATAAAGATCAAGCCAAACAGTAGGGTCATCAATAAAGTTATTTTCATCGCACCATCCTTCTGTGAGTGGAACGTTGTAAGTCTGGACGCAGATAGAAAAAAAACCAGCCGGTGACGCAATTTCGCCACCGGCAGCGACTTATTTGAGACTCAGGGCAGCTTTCATGGTCGTGAACAGGTCGGTCTGATCGGTCAGGCCGACGACGTTAGCCGCATGCGGACCGTAGGCCGCAATGCGCAGTTGGGTGCCGGTGTGCTCCATCGACTCTTCCTCAGAGTTGCCGTAGCTCATCACCATCACCGCGCCATCGTGCGTGTTCAGAGCCTGGGTCAGCCCCGGGGCTTTGCTATCCGCCGGGATGATCTGGCTGGCATGCGCATGGTCGGCGGTGACGATCACCAGGGTATTACCGTCTTTTCGCGCGAATTCCAGCGCCTTCTGCACCGCTTCGTCAAGATCAACCGTTTCGCCGATCTGGCCGCACGGATTGGCCGCATGGTCCTGCTTATCGATGGAAGCGCCTTCGACTTGCAGGAAGAAACCTTTCTCGTTGCGACTCAGCAGGTCAATCGCTTTCTCCGTCATTTGCGCCAGCGTCGGCACCGAGGCGTCACGCTTCGGGTTTGGCGTACAGGTCACCGGCGGCTTATCGATATTACCGTGATAAGACGCCTTCGGCCCTTCCCAGCGTACCGGCATATTGCCATCGGCAAAGAGTCCCAGCAGCGGTTTATCCTGACTGGCTTCCGTCGCGGCGGCAAGAGAAGCCGCGTCGGTCACAATCTGGTAGCCGCGCGCTTGCGCTTGCTCGCGCAGGGTTTTGCCCTGCCACTCGCCCGCCGTCGCCGTTTCGGCAAAGGTCTTCGCGCCGCCGCCCAGGGTGACATCCGGTCGGGCGTTCAGCAGCTGTTCGGTAATGGAGCCTTTGCCCCCTTTTTCCAGCGCATTGCTGGGGCATTTTTCGCTGGTGACCGTCGGGCCGTAGCATTTACGCGATGTCACATGCGCTACCAACGCCGCGGGGGTGGCGTCCTGCAGCTCGGCGGTGGAAACGTTGCCGGTGGCCAGCCCCGCCGCTTTCGCCAGCTCGAGGATGGTCTGATGCGCATTCTCATGAATATCGACGCCCAGCGCGCCGTTATAAGTCTTCACGCCGGTGGTCCAGGCGGTTGCGGAGGCCGCCGAGTCGGTCACGTAGTCCGGTTTCCCGGTTTTTTTATCCAGCGAATAGTGCGTGTACTGCCCGGTTAACGGCAGAGCATCAATTCCTTTAAAGAAACCGCCCGCCCCCTCGGCATAGTTTCGCGCAGCGGTAATTTCCGAATCACCCATGCCATCGCCAATCAGCAAAATAACGTTTTTAGCTGGCTTATTGATTAACGAGGCGCGCAGCGCTTCGGTTTGATCGCCTGTTAAACGACGCGCGCCGCCAGGAGTGGTGATATCTCCCTGCGCAGCGCGATTTTCCAGAACCGGCGCAGCAGTAGTTTCTGCATGAATAACCGGCGAGCCCAGTAGAGGAATCAGGGCAATAAACAGGGCGCTTAATTTCACTTTTGTCATCTCCATGTAAAAAATACTTAAAAAAACAAAACGAGGGAGACTTTATAAAAGGGAGATGACAGAAAAATGACGGCATCCTTGTCGTGTCACAAAGACTAGCTACGAGGATGCCGCAACAGCTTCTTTAGATATTGCTGCAACAGCATCGCATCATGGTCGTTGACCGGTGGACAGGGGGTCACCTGGTCAATCGCCTGTTCAATATCCTGAATCAATGCCTGCTGGGCATCATGCTCCATATGGCGCAATAATGCGGTGACCACGATCTCCAGCGCTTCAACCTGCACCGTCAGTTCCTTTGCTTCTTCTTCCTTTTGCGCCAGTTTAACCAGTAACTCAGCAATGAGATTCTTCATAGCACCAGTTCCTTATGCGAGGCCTGTTTTGATTGGGATGTCATACGCGATGACGGACCTCAGAATTACTTAAATTAAGAATCATCGCAACACCCAATATACAGCGAAACGTTTTACCACAATAAAATACCACTATAAATAGTATTGTTTAATCATGACCGGGGTTGCTTATAACCAGATTGCCTGGAAAATAATAAAATGGAATAGCGTTCACGCCATGACGATAACAAAAAGTAATAGTAAATCCGCTGAGGCGAATAATGCTGACGGTATCGCAATAAATACCGTCAGCAGAGGTTCAGGCGTTAGCCCGGCGGGTTTGGCGCAGCATCCACGCCAGCTGCCAGAGGTTAATGAAAACGATAATGGCGGTGGCAATAAACACCCAGCGGAAGCCGGCCATGGCTGACACAGAGGCGCCAATTAGCGGCCCGGCGACGTTGCCCAGATACATAAACGACTGGTTATAGCCAAAGATACGCCCGGTGACGCTGTCGCTGCTGTACTTCAGCAATAAGGTCTGCACCGCCGGGAGCATCGCGCCATCGGCAAAGCCGAGCAGAAAACGCAGCGTACCCAATTGCAGCGGGGTGGTGACAAAGGACATGGCGAAGAACATCACCACCGCGCAGCAGAGCGTCGCCAGCAGGATCCGCGAGGTGCCGATGCGGTCGCCAAGCTTACCCAACCGTGGCGCAGAAATCAGTGCCGACACGCCGGGCACCGCGGCGATCATCCCGGCCAGAAAAGCGATATTGTTGCTGTCCGGCGCCATCGACTTAATAAACAGCGCCAGAATCGGGCCGATTGAGCCGTTGCACAATTGGATCACCAGGGTGGTGAAGAACAGGCTGATCACCAGCCCCGGATAGGGCAAAGAGGCAAAGACTTGTTTCCCGGTGAGACACTCGCTTTTGCTGACCTGCGGGCGAACGCCCTCTTTAATCAGAAACAGGGTCACCAGAAAACTGATGGTCAGCAGGATCGCCGTAATAAAAAAGACCATCCGCAGCCCGACGTGGTCCGCCAGGAAACCGCCCAGCAGCGGACCGCCGATCACCCCGCTAATTTGCGCCGTCGACAGCGTGCTTAGCGCCCAGCCGCTGCGCTCGCGCGGCACCTGGGAGGCCACCAGCGCCATGGCGTTGGGAATATAACCGGAGGTTAAGCCCATGATCGCCCGCAGGATAAACAGCTGCCAGACGTTGGTGGCGAAAGCCTGCAGTAAAATGGCAATCGCCATCCCCAACGAGGCGCGCAGCAGCATGAGCTTGCGGCCTTTACGGTCCGCCAGGCTTCCCCACATTGGCGAGACGATCGCCGAGACAAGAAAAGTGACGCTGAAGGTCAGCCCCGACCACATCGATAGCGCTTCATGCGAGGTGACGCCGAGCTGGGAGACGTAGAGGGGTAAAAAGGGGAGAATTTGACTAATCGCCAGGCCGGTAAAAAAGCAACCAAACCAGACGGAGATGAGATTAACCTTCCAGGATTCCATAACTACGCGTATTCATTAATGATTTGCCAATTATTATCTAGCTTAGCAATTTCATCCCACTGGTGTACTACCATAGATGCGCTGGCGGTGAGTTTGGTGTTTTATGGCTGCGGATGAGAGCCTGACGAAGCATTTTCTGGTCATTTAGGCTGCTCATAGCGCTTTATGCTCAAAAGCAGAAGCCCTGCCCGCGCATGCCGAAATGAAAATGGTTGGCGTGAGCCGCGTTGTACTCTGGCCCCAGCGCGTTACCGAAGTAATGGCAACTGCTGCTCAACAGCGCCGCCAGCCAGGGGCGCGAAGTCTCGCTCCGCCAGCCCTGCAGGACGCTAACGCGTCTACCGTCCGCCAGACGGAAACCGCTGACGTCCAGCGCGTCCGCCGTGGCGTGTTCACTGCGCCGCGCCTGTTGACGATGGTAAATATTGCGGCAGGCAAAGCTGCCGAGATGATCGATCTGACGCAGATCGCTCCCCATCAGCTGCCGGGTCAGCGGCTTCGCCTGCTGCTCGATGTACAGCGCACTGCTCAGCGCCAGCGGGCAGCTGGCGAGAAAACTACTGCTCAGCTGCACCGAGCCAAAATTCGCCACCCGCACCACGTTACGCAGAGGGCAGCTTCCCTCGCTGTCGGCCACCGGCCGGCTGGCGATAAGCCGCCGGCGATTGGCTTCCGCCAACAGGGAGGCGCACTGGTCTGCCGTCAGCCTGCGCAGCTTAAACGACGTCAGCCAGCCCGGGGGATCGTCCAGCGCCAGCGGCGCCAGCGGATTCAGGTGCGGCGGCAGATTGCGGTATCCCAACAGGCCCGCGCCGAGCAGCCCGGCCAGCACCAGCAGCGTCTTTCCTCTCACGCCCACTCCCGTCAATTGATCAGGTAAATATTATGGCAGCCAGGCAGCGGTTTCACATGGTATGTTATGCCCTTTGATGTTATCTGGATGGAAGTTGAAATGGCAAAGATGAGGGTTGGGATCGTTTTTGGCGGCAAGTCGGCGGAGCATGAAGTGTCGCTGCAGTCAGCGAAGAATATCGTGGAAGCGATTGATAAATCGCGCTTCGATGTGGTTCTGTTGGGTATTGATAAACAGGGGCTGTGGCACATCAACGACGCCGGCAACTACCTGCTCAACGCACAGGATCCTGCCCGCATTGCCCTGCGCCCTTCCACGGTGACTCTGGCGCAGATCCCGGGCCGCGAAGCGCAGCAGCTGATTAACGCCGAAAGCGGCCAACCGCTGGCGGCCATCGATGTGATTTTCCCGATCGTCCACGGCACGCTGGGTGAAGATGGCTCCCTGCAGGGGATGCTGCGCATGGCGAATCTGCCGTTCGTCGGCTCCGATGTGCTGGGCTCTGCAGCCTGTATGGACAAAGACGTGACCAAACGTCTGCTGCGCGACGCCGGGCTCGCCGTCGCCCCGTTTATCACACTCACCCGCGCCAACCGCGCGCAGTTCAGCTTTGCCGATGTCGAAGCGAAGCTTGGCCTGCCGCTGTTCGTTAAGCCGGCTAATCAGGGCTCGTCGGTTGGCGTCAGCAAAGTTAAAAACGAAGAGCAGTACCATCAGGCGGTGGCCCTGGCCTTCGAATTTGACCATAAAGTGGTGGTGGAGCAAGGCATTAAAGGGCGGGAAATTGAGTGTGCGGTGCTGGGTAACGACCACCCGCAGGCCAGCACCTGCGGTGAAATCGTCCTCAACAGCGAGTTTTACGCCTACGACACCAAGTATATCGACGATCAGGGCGCGCAGGTGGTAGTCCCGGCCGCTATCGCCCCTGAGATCAACGACAAAATTCGCGCTATCGCGGTGCAGGCCTACCAGACCCTGGGCTGCAGCGGCATGGCTCGTGTCGACGTGTTCCTCACCGCCGACAACGAGGTGGTGATCAACGAGATCAACACCCTGCCGGGCTTTACCAACATCAGCATGTATCCGAAGCTGTGGCAGGCCAGCGGTCTCGACTACACCAGCCTGATCACCCGCCTGATTGAGCTGGCGCTGGAGCGCCATGCCGCGGACCGGGCGCTGAAAACCTCCATGAACTAAAACGCGTTTTACCCCGCCTGGCAGCGGCGGCCTCAGGCCTCTTCTGCCGGGCGGCGGCGGATCACAAAGCCCGCAATCCAGAAGCTAATGACCCAGGTGATCAGACCGACGGCGTAGGATTGCCACCCCTGTGTTTCAAACCCCAGCAGCCCCACCACGCCATTAAGAATAAAAATCAACCCCAGCGCCACGGCGTAGTAGTGCCAATCGCGGCGAATTTTATCAGTGAGCTTCATGCGGCCTCCAACAGCAAAAAACGCATCTTCGCATAGCCGCCCGCGGCGGTCTGTAGCGATATGGAGAATGTTGCTGGATTGCGACGCCGCTCTCCCTTTTGTGCTCCTGTGGCGCGGTTAACACAACGGCGAAAACAGGATTATTCCTGGACGGCAATTACCAGCAATCTGATACTGCTGATGGCCCCTGACTGCCAGAATACCTGACATAGAGCTGGAGAAAAAACCAGCAGCGCAGATGTGGGAGGGCCTATGGCTGAATTCAGTTTTTCAAAATCGCTTTTGGGAAATAAAAAAAGGGGGGCGCTGACCGGCAGCCATGTCGCCTACGGGCTGTTCGTGTTGATCTGCTGCTGGGCCGGCGCGCAGATGCTCAGCATGCTGATCCACGCCCCGGGGGTATTTGAACGCCTGATGCAAGCCCAGGACGCCAGCCGTCCGCAAGTCGACATCAGCCTCGCCGTGGGTACCCTCTTTGGTCTGATCCCTTTCCTTATCGGCTGCACGTTCATCGGGGTACTGGCGCTTATCGTGCGCTGGCGTCAGCGCCGTTAACGCCGCGCCATACAGTTTGCCCGCCGCTCATCAACCCGTTTCGCAAACCACGCCGTCGTCAGATTTCGGGTGATTTTTGGACTCTCCAGCTGGATCCCTGGCAACATCTCCCGCGGCAGGGTTTTGCCCGCCTTTTTCTCGGCGAGACGGAAAACCTGCTGATAGAGATCGGTCTTCTCAAACGCCAGGCTGTCGCCCTTTTTCAACTGACGATGGATCTCGCTGTCGCTCATCCCCAGCTGGCTCGCCAGGCGACGCACCGCCAGCTCGGTGCTGCCCGGCTCCTCGCTGTCGTAGCGGATAAGGTCGCCGTCGAGCGCCAGTTTTACCCCGCTGGCTTTCACCACCGCGTTCTGGAAGGCGGCGTTACGGCTGGCGTACCAGCCGGCGTTGAAGTCGGCAAAGCGGTACAATGGCGCACTATAACTGGCCGGATAGTTCAGCAGATGATAGGTGCCAAACCACAGGCCACCGCGCAGACTGAAGACCTCCTGGCGCACCGTGCCGTTCATTTTCCACGGGTAGCCGGAGGTGTGCTGCTCGGCAAAAGCAATGCTGACCTGCATCGGCCCCCCGGTGTGCACCGGGTTAAGGGAACCGAACAGCTTCTGCCCCATCGGCACCATCCCGATAAAGTCATCAAAAATGGCGCTCAACTGCTTTTCCGTCTTCACATTGTCCAGACGGTCGCTATAGCTTTTACCGTTTGGCGAGGTGATCTTCAGCGCGGTATGGACCAGAAACGGCGGAATGTGCATTTTTTCCGCCCGGCGGTCAATTTCCTGCCAGGCGATTTTATTCAGCCCCGGCACCACCGGATCGGACTGATAGTTAGACTCTTGCTGCGCGACCGCCAGCACCGAGCAGACGTTTTCTTCCGTCGGCGCCAGCTTCTGGCTGTCAAACGCGGTGGCGATGGCTTGCGCCCAGGCCTCCCGATCCTTGACGCTGGCCGGCATTTTCTGCCGCACCACCGACGCCACGTCAACAGGCTTCTCGCCCTCTTTCAGCGCCGGAGCCTGCTGGCTGGTACAGGCGCTCAGCGCCATGGCCGCCAGCAGCGTCAATGAAACGGGAATAATGCGCGATAAACGTGCGGCCATTATGCTTCCTTGTCTTGATTAACGTAATGTCGGGATCGCTTCCTGCAGCGGTTTGCCGTCCAGCTCGCGTTCAAAACTGCGCAGACGTTTGTAGATGGACATCAGTTCCACCAGCGTTGTCCACGAGCTGATCAGGTACTGGAACGAGCCGCGCACCTGGCCGAAGACGTTGGTAATTTGCGTCATCAGCCCGAGGGTAATCGTACCGGCAACGATCGACGGAAACAGCAGGAAAAGGCCGAAAACGTTATCCACCTGCAGATAGAGGATGCGGGCGATATTGAAATACATATAGTGGAAATAGAGACGGAAATAGTTGCGACGCACCGCGCGGAATAGCTCGCGCACCGTCGGCGGCGTGGCGCGAGTTTCATCGTCCTCGCCGTAAACCAGCTCTTTACGATAGGCCGCTTCCACGCGCTGGTTTTTAAACTCCAGGCCCGGCAGCTTAATCCCCACCACCGCCAGCAGGCCGGTACCCATCAGCGACCAGACGATAGCGGCAATCACCAGGCCATACGGCAGATGGCCGACGATAGGCAGGTCGGGAACATGTTCGGAGAGCGTCACCAGCACCGGCAGGAAGGCGATCAGGGTCATCACCGCGTTGATAAAGCTCACGCCCATATCTTCGAGGGTGGAAGCAAAACGCATGGTATCTTCCTGCACACGCTGCGCGGCGCCTTCGATATGGCGCAGATGCTGCCAGTGGGCCATATAGTGCTCGTTCATCGCCGTGCGCCAGCGGAAGACGTAGTGGCTGACGAAGAAGTTGTTCATCACGCCAATAATCACCGCGATGATCGCGATGCCGAGAAAGACGCCGATTTCCTGATAAAACTGGTTGATGCTGACCTTATGCGGGGTGGCCAGCGCGCTCTGGATCAGGTCGTAGAACGGCGCATACCAAGCGTTGATCGCCACCCCGACTTCCACCAGAAACCAGGTGACGAAGATGATGAGCGAGGTGCCGAGAATCGACCAGTACTGCCAGCGGTGCGGGCAGTAGACAAACCAGAACAGCGCGAACACGCCGACGCAAAACAGATAGTAAGCGTATAACACCAGATAGTTGAGCGACCAGAAGCGCGCCGCGCTGATCGCCACATTTTGCGATGCCCCGGTGACCCGCAGCAGCCAGTCGCCGCCGCCCGCCTGCCAAAAGATCACGGCCAGCAGCGACCAGATAAAGGCAGAAATAAAAAACGGCCCCGGTTTGGGGAAAAAAGATTTAAACATCATTGTCTCCTGCTAACTTCTTATCGTTCTGCTATTGCTGTGTACGACGCATACGTCGGCCGCCGCGTGGATGAGCCCTCGCGGGACAGACGAATGATAAGACCGGATATCAATAGCTTAGTTCTGCTGCCATGCGTGCAGAATTGTTTCTGTGGGTTTCACCTGTAAAGGATTGCCAGGAATGGTCAGCGTACGCCACACCTCATTGTAGTGGGCGATAAGCGTCGCGGCCTGCGCGGCGGGGCGGTCGGCGGTGGTGTGGGCATCTTCCGCGATAACAATACCGTACCCGCGGCTGGCGCCATTTTTAATGGTGGTATCGAGGCAGTAGTCGGTGGCGCAGCCGCAGATGACGAACTGCTGAATGTCGTGTTCGTCCAGCACCTGCGCCAGCGAGGTGTGATAGAAGGCATCGCAGGCGGTTTTGGTGACATACAGCGCGCCAGCCGGCTGTTCCAGCTCAGGAAGCAGGGCGAAGCCTTCGCTGCCGGCTTCGAGGCCGCCGGCTTCATCATGCTGAATGAAAATAACCTTGTCCGCCGCGCGCACCAGACGATTAATTTGCGCGACGCAGCGCTCGCGCGCCAGACGCGGCGTGGCGAACACGCCGTTTTGCATATCCACGACCATCACTACCCGTTGAGCCGTCATTGTTCTCTCCCACGAACCTTCAGCCAAACGGTCATCATACGCGCCGGCGAAAAAAGCCGGTATCCGAAAGCGTAAAAAAGTCTTTTTTACGCACCGTTACCTTTTTCCTGCAGGAATGTCGTGAATCCCGCTTTGTTCTGCGCCACTTCGTAGTATAAATACCCTCTTCTTTTTTATTTATTTAATGGATGATCTCCGTTGAAACGTAGTTTGCTCATTTTTGCTGCGCTGTGCGCGGCGTCGTGGACCTCGGTGCAGGCCGCACAGCCTACCGTTGACCCGGTTTTCGCCTCGGATGTGGTCGATCGTTACGCCAATCATATCTACTACGGCAGCGGCGCCACCGGCATGGCGCTGGTGGTTATCGATGGCAATCAGCGTGTTTTTCGCAGCTTTGGCGAAACCCGCCCGGGGAATAATCAGCACCCGCAGCTCGACTCGGTGATCCGTATCGCCTCCCTCAGCAAACTGATGACCAGCGAGATGCTGGTGAAGCTGCTCGACCAGGGGGTGGTGAAACTCAACGATCCGCTGAGCAAATACGCCCCGCCGGGCGCCCGGGTGCCTGACTGGCAGGGAAAACCAATCACCCTGGTTAACCTCGCGACCCATACCAGCGCCCTGCCGCGCGAGCAGCCTGGCGGCGCCGCTCATCGTCCGGTGTTTGTCTGGCCGACCCGCCAGCAGCGCTGGAACTGGCTCTCTACCGCGACCCTGAAGACCGCGCCGGGCTCGCAGGCGGCCTACTCCAACCTGGCCTTCGATTTACTGGCGGACGCGCTCTCCACCGCCGCCGGCAAACCGTATCCGCAGCTGTTTGAAGAGCAGATCACCCGGCCGCTGGGGATGAAGGACACCACCTTTACCCCGTCACCGGATCAGTGCCAGCGGCTGATGATCCCGGAAAAAGGCGCCAGCCCATGCAACAACACCCTGGCGGCGATCGGCAGCGGCGGAGTCTACTCGACGCCGGGGGATATGATGCGCTGGATGCAGCAGTTCCTGTCATCCGATTTCTATACCCGCAGCCAGCAGGCCGACCGGATGCAGACGCTGATTTATCAGCGTAACCAGCTGACCCGGGTGATTGGTATGGACGTGCCGGGCCGCGCAGACGCGCTGGGCCTCGGCTGGGTGTATATGAAGCCGAAGAACGGCCATCCGGGGATTATTCAGAAAACCGGCGGCGGCGGCGGGTTTATCACCTATATGGCGATGAATCCGCAGGCTAACGTTGGCGCCTTTGTGGTGGTAACCCGCTCGCCGTTAACCCGCTTCAACAATATGAGCGATGGCATCAACGACCTGGTCAGCGAGCTGAGCGGCGCACAGCCCAACATGCAGACGGCCAGCCAGTAAGCCCGTGGAAGGTTTCGCCGATGCGCCATAACGATCGTTTTGGCGAAACATCCCGCTGCCATTTCAGTTACACTATCGTCTTTCATTTCACAAAATCAGGCAAACCATGACAGATTTAATCACTCGCCCCCGCCGCCTGCGTCAATCCGCTGCGCTGCGCGCCCTGTTTGAAGAGACAACACTGAGTTTGAACGACCTGGTGTTGCCGATCTTTGTTGAAGAAGAAATTGATGATTATCAAGCGATAGAGGCCATGCCCGGCGTGATGCGCATTCCGGAAAAATATCTGGCGCGCGAGATCGAACGCATCGCCAACGCCGGGATCCGCTCGGTGATGACCTTTGGTATTTCTCATCACACCGATGCCACCGGCAGCGATACCTGGAATGAAAATGGTCTGGTGGCGCGTATGTCGCGGATTTGTAAGTCCACGGTGCCGGAGATGATCGTCATGTCCGATACCTGCTTCTGCGAATATACCTCCCACGGCCACTGCGGCGTGCTGTGCGACCACGGGGTGGATAACGACGCGACCCTCGAAAACCTCGGCAAACAGGCCGTTGTCGCCGCCGCCGCGGGGGCGGATTTCATCGCTCCTTCCGCCGCGATGGACGGACAGGTGCAGGCGATTCGCCGCTCGCTGGACGCCGCCGGCTTCACCAATACGGCGATCATGTCCTACTCGACCAAGTTCGCTTCTTCCTTCTACGGTCCGTTCCGCGAAGCGGCCGGTACCGCGCTGAAGGGCGATCGGAAAACCTATCAGATGAGCCCGATGAACCGCCGGGAGGCCATTCGCGAGTCGCTGCTCGATGAAGCCCAGGGCGCCGACTGCCTGATGGTGAAACCGGCTGGCGCCTACCTGGATATTCTGCGCGATATCCGCGAACGCAGCGATCTGCCGCTCGGCGCCTATCAGGTCAGCGGGGAGTACGCGATGATCAAATTTGCTGCCCAGGCGGGCGCTATCGATGAAGAGAAAGTGGTTCTGGAAAGCCTCGGCGCTATCAAACGCGCAGGCGCCGACCTGATCTTCAGCTATTTCGCCCTCGATCTGGCCGAGAAAAAGATCCTCCGTTAAACCCGCCCCTCCCCGGTGGCGCTGCGCTTACCGGGGCTACCAAACCTCATCTCCGGTGCGCTGTATTTATCGCGACCACCACACCGTAGCCCGGATAAGGCGCTTGCGCCGCTATCCGGGGACAGGCGCTAACCAATATCTGTAGCTAAAACTTTGCGCGCCGCTTTCCACCTTCTGCGCCTTCTCCTTGGCGTACCGGATTTCGCCTTCTAACGTGTTAAACCACATCATAAATACCGAATTCCAGGAGATCCTGTGGTGGCTTATCGACGTTATTACATTAAGGGGGGAACCTGGTTCTTCACTGTTAACCTTAAAGACCGTAGAAGCATGCACCTAACTGAAAACATAGAATTATTGCGCTACTCTGTCGCCGTTGTTAAACAACATCGCCCCTTTATTATTGATGCCTGGGTGGTGTTGCCTGAACATCTGCATTGCATCTGGACACTACCTCATAATGATGACGATTTTTCTTCACGCTGGAGAGATATCAAAGGCTGTTTTAGCAGAACGTTAAAACGACAACCCCTCTGGCAACCGCGCTTCTGGGAGCATGCCATACGCGATGAAGATGATTACCGCCGACACGTTGATTACATCCATATCAATCCACTTAAGCATGGCTGGGTCACCCGGGTGATCGATTGGCCATTTTCAACCTTTCATCGCGATGTCCAGCGCGGGCTATATCCCCCAAATTGGGCTGGCGATAGCTTTGATCTTAGCTGCGGTGAACGCCGATAGCCTCTCCCCGGTGGCGCTGACGCTTACCGGGGCTACAAATCGGCGCCAACCGTAGCCCGGATAAGGCGCTTGCGCCGCTATCCGGGGAACCTCGCTTGCTGCGACCGAAACTTCACCCAACTGTAATCTGAACGACATCTCCACCTTCTACTGTCTGGGCAGGACGGAGGAGGAGCCACTATGTTTAGTCTCGACAACGTACTCGATGACCTGTGGCCTCAGGCGAGGCCCGCCCCCTGGCAAAAGAAACTGTTAAAAAAGCTATTTTATGAGGAAGAGTTTCAACAATTTGCCGACCGTCACCGCCACCTGAAGGGGCTTGATACGGTCGAACAGGTGCTGGAATACCTCAATATCCGCTGCGCCATCCCGGCGCACGATCTCGAACAAATCCCCGAATATGGCCCGCTGGTCATTATCGCCAACCACCCCACCGGCACCCTCGACGGCCTGGCGCTCCTGTATGCGGTATCCCGCGTGCGCCGCGATGTCAAAGTGGTCACCAACCGCATGCTCACCCACCTTGAGCCCCTGAGCTCGCTGTTTATTCCGGTAGATAATATTCATGGCCGCACCGCTAAAGCGGCGCTGCAGCAGATGGACCAGCAGCTGCAGGCCGGCGGGGTGCTGATCTTCTTCCCGGCGGGGGAAGTCTCCCGCCTCACCCGTCGCGGCATCCGCGATAAAAAATGGCACTCCGGCTTTATTAAGCTGGCGGCAAAATATCGCGCCCCGCTGCTGCCGGCGTGGATTAACGCCCGCAACAGCGCCCTGTTTTACGCCAGCACGCTGATATCAGACAACCTGCCGCTGCTCCTGCTGATGCAGCAGATGTTTCGCCGGCGCAACAGCAGCCTGCCGGTGCGCATCGGCCAGCAGATCCCCTGGTCGAGCTGGTTCGATGCGCAGTCCAGCGCTCGCGAGCTTACCGGCCGCTGCTATCAGCACCTTGAACAGCTGCGCAAAGGGCTGCCGGGGCGGTTTAAAACCGAAAGCGCTATCGCCCGTCCGGAAGACCGGGCGCTGCTCAAACGCGAACTGCACAAGGCCGAATGTCTGGGCCGCACCGCCGATGGCAAAGCGATTTACCTCTGGCAGCGCAACGGCCAGGAGGACGCGCCGCTGCTGCGCGAGCTGGGACGTCTGCGGGAAATCGCCTTCCGCGCGGTCGGGGAAGGCAGCGGCAAACAGCGGGATATCGACGGGTATGACGACGACTATCTGCATCTGATCCTGTGGGATGAAGAAGACCTCGAGATCGTCGGCGCTTACCGCTTTATGCCGACGGCTATCCAGTTGGCAAAGCGCGGCCTGGAGGGGATCTACAGTTACAGTCTGTTCCATTACGACGGGCGGATGGACGATGTCCTGCAGCACGGCATTGAGCTGGGGCGCAGCTTTATCCAGCCGCGCTACTGGGGGCGTCGCGGGCTGGACTACCTGTGGTCCGGCATCGGCGCTTATCTGGCGCGCTATCCGCACTATCGCTATCTGTTTGGTCCGGTGTCGATTTCTGGCGGATTGCCGCCCGCCGCCCGCGATCTGCTGGTGGCGTTCTACCGGATGTGGTTCCCGGCGACGCATCCGCTGGCGGAGTCGCGTCGCCCTTATCCGGCGTCGCTGCCCGACGTGCTGGCGCAGTTTGGCGGGGAGGATTACAACGACGATCTGGCCCGGCTGAAGTCCCTGCTCGGCAATCTCGGCTGCGCGATCCCGCCGCTGTATAAGCAGTACTCGGAAGTGTGCGAGCCGGGCGGCGTGCAGTTTATCGATTTCGGCAGCGATCCGGATTTCAACAACTGCGTGGATGGTCTGGTGCTGGTGGATCTCACCTACCTGAAGGCCAATCGCTACCAGCGCTATATTGGCGCGCATCTGGGTGCGCAAAAATCGGCATAAACGCTTTTTCCCGGCTTGCGGCGCGTTGCGCCTTAGCCGGGCTATGGTTCACCGTTTCCGACGGTTCGGTAGCCCGGAAAAGGCGCGTCAGGCGCCGCCTCCGGAAAGCAGCGGGCAATGTTCTCCGCGGCTTGCGGCTGATGCCTTAACCGGCCACAAGCCTTACCCCGCCCGGTAATACGGCTTATCGCCGAGGATCGTCGCCCGGTGCATGATCCGCCGCTGCGGCAGATAGTCGGCGTTGGCGTAATGCTGCGTCACCCGGTTATCCCAGATAGCGACATCGTTCGGCTGCCAGCGCCAGCGCACCTGAAACTCCGGTTTAGTGACATGAGCAAACAGGAAGTTCAGCAGCGCTGCGCTCTCTTTCTCACTCACCTCGACAATTCGCGTGGTAAAGCCTTCATTAACGAACAGCGCCTGCTTGCCGGTCACCGGGTGGGTACGCACCACCGGGTGCAGCAGCGGCGGATGCTTCGCCACCGCTTCCTGCCAGCGCCGATGCTCGGCTTCGGTCTTGTTGTACTTATACTCCTGGAACGATTTGCGGAAATCGTGTTCGGCATGCAGGCCGCTCAGCAGCTGCCGGAAGGGTTCTGACAGCGCTTCCCAGGCGGCGATGCCGCTGGTCCACAGGGTGTCCCCGCCGGTCGTCGGCAGCTCTTTCGCCGCCAGAATGGCGCCGGCGGGCGGCGTGTCGATAAAGGTGACATCGGTATGCCAGTTGTCATTATCCGGCGGATTATCGTTGTGGGTATCGAGGACGATAATCTCCTCCACCCCTGGGGCATGAGGGTAGACCGGATGGATATGCAGGTCGCCAAACCGCAGCGCCAGGTCGCGCTGTTGCGCCGGGGTGATATTCTGCTCGCGCAGGAATACCACCTGATGACGCAGCACCGCGTGATACAGCTGTTCAAACTGGTTGTCGCTCAGCGGACGGGTTAAATCCGCCCCGCTCACCTGCGCGCCAATATAGGGCCCCAGCGGGGTAATGCTCAGACGTTCACTCATTGTACTTCTCCATGCCAGGGCGTCAGGCGCCGCTGCAGCGCGCGCAGACCCAGTTCCAGTAAAAAGGCGATAATGGCAATCACCGCGATCCCCGCCAGCACCACATCGGTGGCGAGAAACTCGCCGGCAGACTGCACCATAAATCCTAATCCGCGGGTGGCGGCGATCAGCTCTGCGGCCACCAGCGTTGACCAGCCCACCCCGAGACCAATGCGCAGCCCGGTGAGGGTCTCCGGCAGTGCGCCGGGCAGGATCACCAGCCACAGCACCTGCGCCCGGCTGGCGCCCAGCGAACGGGCGGCGCGAATCCGCACCTGCTGCGCGCTTTTTACCCCTGCCAGCGCCGACATGGCTACCGGCGCGAAAATCGCCAGGTAGATCAGCAGGATCTTCGAGGTTTCACCGATGCCAAACCAGATCACCATCAGCGGTAAGTAGGCCAGCGGCGGTACCGGACGATAGAGTTCGATCAGCGGGTCGAGGATACCGCGCACCGTCGAGTTGAGCCCCATGGCGATCCCCACCGGTACGCCAATAAGCACTGCCGCCAGCAGGGCGATAACGATCCGCGTCAGGCTCGCCGCCAGGTGCTGCCAGAGCGTCGCATCCATAAAGCCCTGTGGCCCGGCGATGGTGATAAGCTTCTGCAGCACCTGGCCCGGCGGCGGCAGAAACAGCGGGCTAATCAGCTGCAGCGCCGCGACCGCCCACCAGACGGCCAGCAATACCGCCAGGGTCGCCACGCTGAGGGTGAGCTGGCGGGAGAGCGGCCAGCGCCACTTCAGCGTCGACTGACGCGGTTTGTCGTTCAGTACCACGCTCATGAGAAAGCCTCCCGTTGGTCAAACACCCGGCTCAGAATGTATTCCCGCTGTTCAATAAAGCGCGGGTCGGATTTGATGCTGCGGCAGGATTCGCCCGCAACAAAGCGACGGCTGAAATCAAGCGGCAGCCTCTCCACCACCCGTCCCGGCCCCGGCGACAGCAGCACCAGCTCGGTCGCCATGAAGATGGCCTCTTCAATATCATGGGTGATCAGCAGCACCTGTTTGCCGGTCTCATGCCACAGTTTCAGCAGCAGCGTCTGCATCTGCTCGCGGGTAAAGGCGTCAAGCGCGCCGAAGGGCTCGTCAAGCAGCAACAGCTGCGGATTCGCCGCCAGCGCCCGGGCGATGCCCACCCGCTGGCGTTGACCGCCGGACAGTTGCCAGATAAAGCGCTTTTCCGCCCCTTCGAGCCCCACCTTCTTCAGCATCTGCGCCGCCGCTTGCCGGCGCTGCGCTTTATCCACGCCCGCCAGCTGGAGGCCCAGCGCCACGTTATCCTGCACATTGCGCCACGGCAGCAGACCTTCGTTCTGGAAGACCACCCCGCGCTCTGCGCCCGGCCCGGTCACCCGCTGACCTTCGAGGGTGATGCTGCCGTGCTGATAGGGCACGAATCCGGCAATCAGGTTCAGCAGGGTAGTTTTACCGCAGCCCGAAGGCCCCAGCACCACCAACAGCTCCCCACTCTCCAGCGTCAGGTTGATATCCGCCAGCGCCGGTTTACCGCCGTAGTCGGCGGAAAGATGCGAGATTTGCAGCATCGCCGCCTCCTTTACTTCACAAAGCGGTCAGTAACGTACTGACGATAATCGGTTCCCGCCGCAGGCACTTTGCCCTGCTCTTTCAGGAAGCGCGCGGTATCGACGATGGCCTGATTGACCGGCCCGTTCAGCGCCTGCGCCTGCTCAGCGGCGGTGAGATAGGTATTGCCCTTCACCAGCCCGGGGACATCGGCTTCCGGCACGCCGCTCAGGCGCGCCAGCTTGCTGATGTTGTCCGGCTGTTTTAGCCATGCCTCCGGGTTGGCGATGTAGGGCTGCTGGGCGTCGATGGCGCTTTTAGCAAACGCTTTGACGATCTCCGGATGCTGCTCGGCGAAGTCCTTACGGACCACCCAGACGTCAAGAGTCGGCGCGCCCCACTCCCCAACCTGAGAAGAATCGGTCAGCACCTTGCCCTCTTTTTCCAGTTCGTTAACCGCTGGCGCCCAGACGTAAGCGCCATCGATATCCCCGCGCTGCCAGGCGGCGATAATCGCCGGCGGCTGCAGGTTAATAATCTGTACCTGGCCCGGCTTGATGCCCCAGTGTTTGAGCGCCGACAGCAGGCTGTAGTGGGTGGTGGAGATAAACGGCACGGCGATGCGCTTGCCGATCAGATCTTCCGGTTTGGTAATGCTTTTCTTCACCACCAGCGCTTCGGAGTTGCCGAGCTTTGAGGCAAGCAGGAACACTTCAATCGGCACCTGCTGGCTGGCGGCCACCGCCAACGGGCTGGAGCCAATATTACCGATCTGCACATCGCCGGAGGCCAGGGCGCGTACCACGCTGGCGCCGCTGTCAAATTTCCGCCAGTCGACGGTCGCCCCGCTGGTTTTGGCGAAGGTGTTGTCCGCCTGGGCGACTTTCGCCGGCTCAGCGGAGGTTTGATACGCCACGGTCACATTGACCGCCTGCGCCTGGAAGGCGGCGACAGCCAGCGCCGCCAGAAGAGTAATTCGCGATGTGAATGCCATAATGTCTGCTTCCCCTGAGTTGTTATAGGTGCAGTATTTCCGGCATCAGGATGGAGATGAAGTAATTAAAAATTCTGGCTAATAGCGAATCGTTTTTAGAACAAAAGCGGGAAAGGATAGTTGGTTTTGTGCGGTGAGTTAGTGACAGATGGTTGGCGCCGGGCGGCGGCTACGCCTTACCCAGCATCCGGTTCGCGCAATATGTAGGCCGGGTAAGCGCAGCGCCACCCGGCAAAAATTTAGCGCTTCGCGTTAAGCGCGGCGATGTCCTTCGGCGTGGTGCGGCAGCAGCCGCCGATCAGCTTCGCCCCGGCGGCCAGCCACTGCGGCAGATAATCCGCCAGGCTGGCGCAGGCTTCGCCATGATGGTGCCAGGTCTTGCTCACCGCATCATAATGTTCGCCGGAGTTAGGATAGACCACCAGCGGCAGGGCCGTCAGGCTGTGCAAATGCGCCAGCGCCGCGGGCGTATTTTCCAGCGCGATACAGTTGATCCCCACCGCCACCACCTGCGGGTTATCCGCCAGGGCGGCCATCACCTCGCGCAGCGGCGTGCCGTCGCTGAGATGTTCGGCGTCGCGCAGCGTGAAGGAGTACCAGGCGCGGGCGCGGGGATACTCCTGCAGCAGGGCCGCCAGGGCCTGGATCTCAGCGAATGACGGCAGGGTTTCGCAGGCCAGCAGGTCGGCGCCGGCATCCAGCAGCGCTTCGACGCGCGGGCGGTGGAAGGCCTGGAACTCTGCCGCGCTGCGCTGATAATCGCCGCGATACTCCGAGCCGTCGGCGAGAAACGCGCCATACGGCCCCACCGAACCGGCCACCAGCAGCGTACCGGCCTGCGGGTTCTCGGCGAGGTACGCCTCGCGCGCTTTGCGCGCCAGCTCGACGCTTTTGCCGATTAGCGCCCGGGACTGCGCCTCATCCAGCCCGCGCGCGGCAAAGCCCGCCGGAGTGGCCTGATAGCTGGCGGTGATCGCCACCTGCGCCCCGGCGCGAAAGTAGTCGAGATGCACATCGCGGATCAGCTGCGGGTTCTCCAGCAGCACTTTCGCCGACCACAGGCTGTCGGCCAGATCGCAGCCGCGGGCCTCCAGCTCGGTGGCCATGGCGCCGTCCAGCAGCACGAAAGGCTGGGCGGCAAGCAGGGCGGTAAACGGATTAGTCTGCGACATGTTGGGGCTCCTGAGTCATATTCCGTGAACGAGTAAGATACCAGGCACCATAGCACAGGGCCACAAAGGGGATCCCGCACCACAGCGCAATTCTCTGGCTCGGGTCAAAAGCGAGGCCCACGCAGGCCACCAGGCACAGCACAAAGCCCAGAACGGGCACTACCGGATACCAGGGAGCGCGATACTGCAGATCGCTCAGCGCCTTACCCTGCTGCAGATGGCGGCGGCGGAACATAAAGTGCGAGGCGCAGATGCTCAACCACACTGCCACCACCGCAAAACCGGAGATCGCCGACAGCGCGACAAACACCGTATCTGGCGCCACCACGCTGGAGAACAGCGCCAGCACGCCGCCCAGCATACTCACCGACAGGGCGGTCACCGGCACGCCCCGTTTATTGACTTTGGCAAAGCAGGCCGGCAGCGTCTTCTCGTTCGACAGCGACCACAGCATCCGCCCCGAAGCGTACAGGCCGGAGTTAGCCGCCGACAGGATCGCCGTCAGGATCACGAAGTTGAACATGTCCGCCGCATAAGGGATGCCCACCTTCTCAAACACCAGCACGAAGGGGCTTTTCTCCACTCCCGCCTGCTGCATCGGGATCAGCGCCGCCAGCACAAACACGGTGCCGATAAAGAAAATAATCAGCCGGGCGATGGTGGTGCGGATGGCAACCGGAATAACCTTATGCGGGTTTTCCGTCTCTCCGGCGGCAATGCCGATAAGCTCCGTCCCGGAGAAGGCGAAGTTCACCGCCACCATGGTCATCAGGATCGGCAGGCCGCCGTGCGGGAACCAGCCTTCGGCGGTGATATTGCGCAGGCCCGGCGCCGGGGAGCCATCCTGCATCGGAATGATGCCGAAAATGGCCGCGCCGCCGAGAATAATAAACGCGACGATGGTGATCACTTTCACCAGCGAGAACCAGAACTCGCCTTCGGCGAAGAAGCGCGTCGAAATGATGTTAAGGCCGAAGATCACTGCGCAGAACACCACGCACCAGATCCAGACCGGCACCTGCGGGAACCAGTACTGCATGCAGAATCCCGCCGCGGTGAAGCTCGACCCCAGCGCCACCGTCCACGTTAGCCAGTAGAGCCACGCCACGGTATAGCCCGTCGCCGGGCCAAGATAGCGCGCCGCGTAAACGTGGAAGGCGCCGGTCTCTGGCATCGCCACCGACAGTTCGCCAAGGCACTGCATCACCAGCCAGACCACCAGGGCGCCAATCAGATACGCCAGCAGCGTCCCGGCCGCGCCGGTGGTGGAGATGATATAGCCGGTATTGAAGAATAAGCCGGTGCCAATCACGCCGCCGAGCGACAGCATGATCAGATGGCGCGTTTTCATGGTGCGCTTCAGCTGCCCACCTTGTTGTTGTGTTGTGCTTTGCATTTTATTTTCTCACGCCAGCCCGCTTGCCCGGGTCATGCTGCGTATAAACGTATAGACATCTAAACATCCAAAAGAAGAAGTGTTATACCGTGCCGCCGCTGAAAAAGCAAAGCCGCTGCACCAGGGTGCGCGCCGACAGCGTGCAGCCTGCCCCATTTTTGCGCAGCGCCAGCGGGCGCGCCACGGACTGACGCCTTATCGCGGCAGACAACGTTCTGGCACTCTCTTTGCAGCCTGTCGTTCAGCACCTTTCTATCTGGCGAGGCAATACGTATGACAGAGCACACCACCACCTTAAAAAGAACGCTCGGCAGTTTTCGTTTATGGGGGATCGCCGTCGGACTGGTGATATCCGGGGAGTACTTCGGCTGGAGCTACGGCTGGTCGCAGGCGGGCACGATGGGGTTTATGGTCGTCGCCCTGGCGGTCGCCGCCATGTACTGCGCCTTTATTTTCAGCTTTACCGAGCTGACCACCGCCATCCCGCACGCTGGCGGCCCTTTCGCCTACGCCTACCGCGCCTTCGGGCCCACCGGCGGCTTTATCGCTGGTTTTGCCACCCTGATTGAATTCGTCTTCGCCCCGCCGGCCATCGCCATGGCCATCGGGGCCTACCTCAACGTGCAGTTTCCGGCGCTGGATCCGAAATGGGTCGCCTGCGGCGCCTACGTGATCTTTATGACGCTCAATATTCTCGGCGTCGGCATCGCCGCCACCTTCGAGCTGATCGTCACTCTGCTGGCCATCTTCGAGCTGCTGGTGTTCGTGGGCGTGGTCGCCCCCGGCTTCTCCTGGAGCCACTTCACCACTAACGGCTGGGCGGGCGCGGACAGCTTCAGCGGCCTGGCGCTGCCGGGGATGTTCGCCGCCATTCCGTTCGCCATCTGGTTCTTCCTCGCCATTGAGGGGGCCTCCATGGCGGCCGAAGAGGCCAAAGATCCGCAGCGCACCATTCCCCGCGCCCTGGGCGGCGGCATTCTGACGCTGACGGTGCTGGCGATCGGCGTGATGGTCTTCGCCGGCGGCGTCGGCGACTGGCGCGCGCTGTCCAATATTAACGATCCGCTGCCCCAGGCGATGAAGACGGTGGTGGGCAACGGCAGCGGCTGGCTGCATATGCTGGTGTGGCTGGGGCTGTTTGGCCTCGTCGCCTCCTTCCACGGCATCATTATGGGCTACTCGCGGCAGATCTACTCCCTCGCCCGCGCCGGCTATCTGCCCGCCGGGCTGGCCTCCCTCAACCGCCGCACCCGCACCCCGCATCTGGCGATCCTTGCCGGGGGCGTGGTCGGGATCGCCGCGATCTTCTCCGACTCGCTGATCACCATCAGCGGCATGCCGCTGACCGCCTGCATCGTCACCATGTCGGTATTTGGGGCTATTGTTATGTATATCACTTCCATGGCGGCGCTGTTCAAACTGCGCCGTAGCGAGCCGAAGCTGATTCGTCCGTTCCGCGCCCCGCTCTACCCGCTGGCGCCGGCCTTTGCCCTCAGCATGGCGGTGCTCTGCCTGGTGGCGATGGTCTGGTATAACCTGCTGTTGGCGCTGATTTTCGCGGCGATGATGCTCGGCGGCTACCTGTGGTTCCGCAAAACCGCAGCGGCCCGTGAACGGGCGCCAGTGGATCCTCAACTGCGCACGGTCTCCTGAGGAGGCGGCATGTATAAAACCACGCTATCGGGCCAGGTATGGCGCTTTGATAGTCTGAAAACGCTGATGGCGAAAGCGTCGCCGGCCCGCTCCGGCGACGCCCTCGCAGGGATTATCGCCACCTCAGCCGAAGAGCGGATGGCGGCGAAAATGGCCCTCGCCGAGGTGCCGCTGACCGACATTCTCGACAACCCGCTTATCCCTTACGAGCAGGACGAAGTGACTCGCCTGATCCTCGACACCCATGATGCGCAGGGCTTTGCCGCCCTGCGTCACCTGACGGTCGGCGATTTTCGCGACTGGCTGCTGGATGATGCTACCGATACCGCCACGCTGCAGCGGGTCGCCCGCGCCATCACCCCGGAGATGGCGGCGGCGGTCAGTAAGCTGATGCGCAATCAGGATCTGATCCTTGCCGCCAGCAAATGCCAGGTGGTGACGCGCTTTCGCAACACCATCGGCCTGCCCGGCCACCTCAGCGTACGCCTGCAGCCCAACCATCCCACCGACGACCTGAAAGGCATCGCCGCCAGTATGCTCGACGGGCTGCTGTACGGCGCCGGGGACGCGGTGATCGGCATCAACCCGGCCAGCGACAGCTTACCGGTGCTGGCGCAGCTGAACGTCATGCTGGACGATATTATTCAGCGCTTCGCCATCCCTACCCAGTCCTGCATTCTGACCCATGTGACCAATACGCTGCAGCTGATTGAGCGCGGCGCGCCGGTGGATCTGGTGTTCCAGTCGGTGGCCGGTACCGAAGCGGCCAACAGCGGCTTCGGCATCAATCTTGCCTTGCTGCAGGAGGCCCGCGAGGCGGCCCTCAGCCTCAGGCGCGGTACCCTCGGCAGCAATGTGATGTATTTTGAGACCGGCCAGGGAAGCTGCCTGTCGGCCAACGCCCACCACGGCGTCGATCAGCAAACCTGTGAGGCGCGGGCCTACGCCGTCGCCCGCCACTTTGAACCGCTACTGGTCAATACCGTGGTCGGTTTTATCGGTCCGGAGTATCTCTACGACGGCAAGCAGATTATTCGCGCCGGGCTGGAGGATCATTTCTGCGGCAAGCTGATGGGCCTGCCGATCGGCTGCGACGTCTGCTATACCAACCACGCGGAAGCGGATCAGGATGATATGGACACCCTGCTGACCTTGCTGTGCGCCGCCGGGCTCACCTTCCTGATAGGCGTGCCCGGAGCGGACGATATCATGCTCAATTACCAGAGCACCTCGTTCCATGACGCGCTGTACGCCCGTCGTCTGCTGGGCTTAAAGCATGCCCCGGAGTTCGCCGACTGGCTGGCGAAGATGCAGATTATCGATCCGCACGGCGCGCTGCGGCTCACCGACGCCCGCCATCCGCTGCTGTCCGTCCTGCCGCAAGGAGCCTCCGTATGAACCGTCCCGATGCCTGGAACCCGCTGCGTGAATTTACCGATGCGCGGATCGCCCTGGGGCGCAGCGGCGCCAGTCTGCCGACCCGCGAAGTCCTCAACTTTGGTCTGGCCCATGCCAGAGCGCGGGATGCCATTCATCAGCCGTTCGCCAGCCAACAATTGGTGGCGCCGCTGGCGGCGCTCGGCCTCGAGGCCCTGACGGTGCACAGCGCCGCGCCGGACCGTCATACCTATCTGCGGCGCCCGGATCTCGGGCGGCAGCTCGCCGATGAGAGTCGCGCCGACCTCGCCGCCAGCGGCGTCCGCCCCGCCGACCTGCTGCTGGTGATCGGCGACGGCCTCTCTTCCTGGGCGGTAGAGCGCCAGGCGGTGCCGTTGATCCGCGCCCTGCTGCCCTATCTGCAGACGCTGGGTATCGGCCTGGCGCCGGTGGTGCTGGCGCATCAGTCGCGGGTGGCGCTGGGGGATGATATTGGCGAAACCCTGAAAGCCCGCGCGGTGGCGATCCTGATTGGCGAACGACCGGGTCTCTCCTCGCCGGACAGCCTCGGCGTCTACCTCACCTGGCAGCCCCATCGTCAGCGCCTGGAATCTGAGCGCAACTGTATCTCCAATATTCGTCCGGAGGGATTAAGCCATGACGCCGCCGCCTTTAAACTGGCCTGGCTGCTGGAGCAGGCTTTTTTACGCCGCGTCACCGGCGTGCAGTTAAAAGATGAAAGTGATAATCCGGCGCTGCATGGTAAAATAAAACCGTTGCCCCCTTTAAAATAATAAGTCACGCGAGCAGCAGAATAGATTTTTAATATTATCTTGTGCACCTGACTTTATATTCCGCCGCGTGCTGAAATTGCCCGACGGCGCTTCGCTGGTACGGGTTTACGGAAGCCGTGCCAGCGGTTTATATGGCGTATTTTTCAGGCCGGGTAAGGCGCCAGTCGCCCCCCGGCAAAATGCTTTCACCGTACCAAAAATCGTGTTGTCGCCAGCCTTATGCCCTTCCCTGCAGGTAATAAGAATATTGCATGAGTAAAAACGAAACGGACGTTGTAAGGTAAATCAGCGCATTAAAAATATCCATCATACTTCAAGTTGCATGTGCGTTGGCTGCGTTCTCTCCCCCAGTCACTTACTTCTGTAAACGCCTGGAGACTCGCTTACTTGCCGCCTTCATGCGACTCGAATTATTTAGGGTATATATCTCGTTATCTATTCAACATAACAGCCAATAATTCGCCGGATACGCTGGCGCATTATTCCTCAATGTTATGCAGTCATTGATGGTTAAAGATAAATAATCGACCGACGGAGAAATATCAATGAAATCGTTTTCCGGGAAAGCGTCTTTAATGGCCACGCTGGTTGCCGCGCTGGTCGGCGCCAGCAGCGCGCAGGCAGCGGAAATTAAAATCGGGGTGGTATTACCCCTGAGCGGCGCCCTCAGCGGCTATGGCCAGCCGTCGCAGAAAGGGCTGGACATTATTCAGGCCATCACCCCAACGTTAAAAAATGGCGATACCATCAAGCTTATCGTTATCGATGATAAAAGCGACAAAGTCGAAGCAGCCAACGCCATGCAGCGCCTGGTCTCCAGCGATAAAGTGGATGCCGTGATCGGGGAAGTCACCTCCTCCAACACCCTGGCGATGACCAAAATCGCCGACGACAGCAAAACGCCGCTGGTCTCCTCCACCGCCACCAACGACCGCGTCACCCGCAACCATCCCTACGTCAGCCGGGTCTGCTTCTCGGACAGCTTCCAGGGGGTGGTCGGGGCCAATCTGGCCTCCCGCGATCTGAAAGCCAAAACCGCCGCCATCGTGTTTGACAGCAGCAACGACTACTCCGTCGGCCTGGCGAAAGCGTTCCGCACCCAGTTCCTGAAAAACGGCGGCACCATTCCCATCGAGGTCCAGGCCCCGGGCGGCAGCAAGGACTTTAAAGCCCAGCTGGCGAGCGTCAAGGCGAAGAATGTCGACATGATTTACATGCCGATCTACTACACCGAAGGGGCGCTGATTGCCGTGCAGTCTAAACAACTGGGGCTCAACAAACCGGTGGTGGGCGGCGACGGTCTGGCCGCGGATCAGGTCTTCTTCGATGTCGGTAAAGACGCGGTCAACGGCTATATGACCACCGATTACTACTCGCCGAACGCCAAAGAGCAGACCCCGGCGGGGGAAACCTTCATCAAAGCCTGGGAAGCCAAATACCAGCAGCCGACCCATACCTGGGGCGCAATGGCGGCGGACGCCTATAACGTCATCGTCAACGCCATGAACCAGTGCAGCGATCCCCACGATCGGGTCTGCGTGAATGAAAAAATCCGCGCCACCAAAGATTTCCAGGGGGTGACCGGCACGCTGACGTTACAGAACGGCGATGCCATTCGCAGCGCGGTCATCAACGAAGTGAAAGATGGCAAGCTGGCGTTTCGTACCGTGGTTAACCCTTAAGTTGTGACGAGGCTACAAAATGGACGGCGCCATTTTTCTCCAGCAAGTGGTCAATGGAATGAGTCTTGGGGGCATGTACGCCCTGATTGCCATCGGTTATACGATGGTTTATGGCGTGCTGCGGCTGATCAACTTCGCCCATGCGGACGTGATGATGGTCGGCGCGTTTAGTACGCTGTTTTTATTTTCTTCGGTTGGGCTACCCTTCGGGGTAGCCGTTTTCCTGACCCTCGGGCTGTGCGGCCTGTTTGGTATGCTGATTGACCGGGTCGCCTATCGTCCGCTGCGTCAGGCCTCGAAAATCTCCATGCTGATCACCGCCATCGGCGTCAGCTTCTTTCTCGAAAACCTGTTTAACGTACTGTTTGGCGGCAGCTCGCGCTTCTTCTCCGCCCCTGACTTTTTCAACCAGACCCGGGCCTTCGGCAGCGTCATCATTACCAACGTGGCGTGGATTGTGCCGCTGATCACCGTCCTGCTGCTGCTGGCGATCCTCTGGCTGCTGTACCGCACCCGCTATGGGATGGCGATCCGCGCGGTGGCTTTTGACGTCAACACCGTGCGCCTGATGGGCATTGACGCCAACCGGATCATCTCCCTGGTCTTCGCCCTCGGCAGTAGTCTCGCGGCGCTCGGCGGCGTGTTCTACTCCATCAGCTACCCGACGATCGATCCCCTGATGGGCGTGCTTATCGGCCTGAAGGCCTTCGCCGCCGCCGTGCTGGGCGGGATCGGCAGCGTCACCGGCGCGGTGCTGGGCGGCTTTATCCTCGGTTTTACCGAGGTGGTCGCCGTGGCGATCTTCCCCGAACTGGGCGGCTATAAAGACGCTTTCGCCTTCCTGTTCTTGATTCTGGTCCTCTTGTTCCGCCCGGTCGGCATTATGGGCGACGAACGTCTGGAAAGGAGCCGTTTCTGATGCTCAACGCGACGACGACCGCCGGGGCGCAGCTGCGCAACCTGGTCATTATTGTCATCTGTATCGCGCTGCTGGCCGGAATCAACGTGGTTTTCAATGACTACATTGTTCGTGTCATCAGCACCATTTTTATCTTTATGATCCTCGCGGTCAGCTACAACCTGATCAACGGCGTGACCGGCCAGCTGTCGCTGGAGCCGAACGGCTTCGTGGCGGTGGGCGCCTACGTCACCGCCCTGCTGATCCTCTCCAGCGACAGCAAGGTAGACATGTTTGAAATGGCCGCCCCCAGCCCGTGGATCCTCAGCCTGCACGCGGGCTTCCTCCCTGCCCTGCTGATAAGCGGCCTGTGCGCGGCGGCGCTGGCGGTGTGCCTCGCCGTGCCGGTCTTCCGGGTACGTGGCGACTACCTGGCCATTGTCACCCTCGGCTTTGGGTTTATCATCAAGATCCTCGCCATTAACAACCCGCAAATCACCAACGGCGCCATCGGGCTGAACGATATTCCGCAGCAGCCGCATCTCCTGTTCTGGTGCGGGCTGTTCGCCCTGCTGGCCACCGGCATGATCCTCCAGCTGGTGTGGTCGAAGTATGGCCGGATGATGAAAGCTACTCGCGACGATGAAGATGCGGCGATCGCCATGGGGGTCAACACCTTCCGCATTAAAACCTGCGCCTTCGCCACCAGCGCCTTCTTCGAAGGGATCGGCGGCGGTCTGCTGGCTTCCCTGCTGACCACCATTTCCCCAGGGCTGTTCGACTTTATGCTCACCTTCCAGCTGCTGATTATTATCGTCCTCGGCGGGCTCGGCAGCACCACCGGCGCCCTGCTCGGCACCGTGCTGGTGGTCGGCAGCGGCGAGTGGCTGCGCTTCCTCGATCAGCCGCTGCAGTTCTTCGGTCACGATCTCGGCGCGTACCCGGGCCTGCGAATGGTGGTCTTCTCCCTGCTGTTGCTGATCATCATGCTCTTCGCCCGCGAGGGGCTGCTGGGGAAAAAAGAGATTTGGCAGACCGGAAGAAGGAGCGGCGGCTATGGCGGAAAATAACGTTATCCTGCAGGTGCAGGATGTCACCATGCAGTTCGGCGGCCTGCGGGCCATCGACAACGTCAGCTTCCATGTTGACGAGGCGGAGATCTTTGGCCTTATCGGCCCTAACGGCGCGGGCAAAACGACCCTGTTTAACGTCATTACCGCCAACTATAAACCCACCAGCGGCAGCGTCACCCTGGCGGGCACGTCGCTGAAGGGGCTGAAGCCCAACCAAGTGGTGAACGCCGGGATCGCCCGCACCTTCCAGAATATCCGCCTGTTTAACTCCATGACGGTGCTGGAGAACGTGATGGTCGGACTCGACCGCGCCAGCCGCTATTCGCTGCTGGAGGCGGCCCTGCATATTGGTCGCTACTTTCCGGCCGAGCGGGCGGCGAAAGCCAAAGCGATGGCCATCCTGGAGGATATCGGCATCGCCCACTTCGCCCATATGCAGGCCACAAACCTAAGCTATGGCAACCAGCGCAAAGTGGAGATCGCCCGCGCGCTGGCCACCGCGCCGAAGCTGCTCCTGCTCGATGAGCCAGCCGCCGGGATGAACCCGAAGGAGACCGAGGATCTGGCGGAGCTGATCTTCCGCATGCGCCATGACTATCAGCTAAGCGTCCTGTTAATCGAGCACGATATGCCCTTCGTCAACCGCCTGTGCGAGCGGGTGATGGTTCTGGAGTACGGTAAGCCGTTGTTCAGCGGCCTGATGGCCGAGGCGATCCAGCATCCGGACGTCATTTCCGCTTATCTGGGAGAAGCCAATTATGCTTAACGCCCGGGAACTGAAGGTCTTTTACGGCGTGATCCAGGGTCTGAAGGGCGTCGATATCGACGTCTATGACCGGGAAATCGTCACCCTGATCGGCAGCAATGGCGCCGGTAAAACCTCCACCCTGAACGGGATCGTCAACCTGGTGCGCTCCAGTGGGCGCGTCAGCTTCCTCAACGACGATATCTCACGCAGCCAGACCCACCAGATCGTGCGTCGCGGGCTGGCGCTGGTGCCGGAGGGACGGCGCGTCTTTACCAACCTGACCATCGAAGAGAACCTGCGCATGGGCGCTTACAATAATCTCGCCGGCTACGCCCGCCTGCGCGATCGCATGTACGCCCTCTTTCCGCGGCTCAAGGAGCGGCGCCATCAGATGGCGGGCACCATGAGCGGCGGCGAGCAGCAGATGCTGGCCATCGCCCGGGCGCTGATGAGCGAGCCGGTGTTATTGATGCTGGATGAACCGAGCCTCGGGCTGGCGCCGAAAATTGTCGGCGAGCTGTTCGGCATCATTAAGCAACTGCGCGAAGAGAATATGACGGTGCTGCTGGTGGAGCAGAATGCGACGGCCGCGCTGGCGATCGCCGATCGGGCGTATGTCCTGGAGAATGGCCGGATCACCTTGTCAGGCGCGGCGCGGGAGATGCTGACTAATCCGGAAATTAAGCGGATGTATCTGGGGGGATAGGCATGGTCAAAACTGCCTGGGCTGCGGCGGCGCCTCCTGCAAGGCCGCAACCTCAGGCAGTCTCTTGCTACACAAAGCACACCTCGTTCCAGTAGGCTTCTCGCGTCCTGCGTCGCTCAGTATGTCTTATCATGACGGAACCACCGGGTTTCCACGTTGCCAATGTCCACGCCGTAGAGGCTGGCTACCGGCAGGATCGCCTCCATGACGCGCTGGGTATCCTGCTGTCCGGCTTCACCGTTGGACAAAAAAGCCAGCCAGCCCGTTAACCGTTGCCACAATGCCACTTTCGTTTTCTCCTCTGTCGGGAAGCGAATCGCCTGGGTCTATTTCAACCACAGTTGGCCGGGCGCGGGAAATATTAATTCCGAATTTGCAATCCTGGCTGGCGCATATTACCCCCGGTCCTATCACCCTCTCCCTGGCCCTCTCCCTGAGGGAGAGGGGACCGCCCGGCAGTCGTTGCCGTCCTGGTAAAAGCCAGCGGCGCATAAAGAATACCCATAGGTTTGTTAAGTTCTTTTTGGTTATAGATAAGAATTTTTTCTTCTTTGCCGCCGACGGGCAATTTGTGGGAGCGTGATGTCCACAAAACAAAACAGGGATTCAGGGGAAAAACTATGCGCAATAAAACCACAAAAATCGCACTGGCGCTGGGTATGCTGCTGCTCGCCTCGCAGGCACAGGCGGACCAGCTGGCTGACATCAAAGCCGCCGGCGTCGTAAAAGTCGCCACCTTCGACGCCAACCCGCCGTTCGGCTCCGTGGACGCCAAAACCCACCATATCGTCGGCTACGACGTCGACTTTGCCCAGGCGCTGGCGAAAGCGCTCGGCGTCAAACTCGAGCTGGTGGCCACCAACCCGGCCAACCGTATTCCGCTGCTGCAGTCCGGTAAAGCCGACCTGATCGTCGCCGACATTACCATCACCCCGGAGCGGGCCCAGGTTATTGATTTCTCAACGCCGTATTTCGTCACCGGCCAGCAGTTCCTCGTGCCGGCCGGCTCTCCGGATAAGCTCGATGAGTACAGCAAAGCGCGCATCGGCGCGGTGAAAGGCACCACCGGCGAGCAGGCCCTGCACCAGCGTTTCCCGCAGGCTCGCGTCCTCTCCTATGACGATATTCCGCTGGCCCTGACCGCCCTGCGCAACGGCAACGTCCAGGCCATCACCCAGGACAGCACCATCCTCGCCGGTCTGCTGGCGGAAGCGCCGGATAAAGCCAAGTTTAAAATTCTGCCCGACCTGCTCAGCAAAGAAGAGATTGGCGTGGGCGTGAAGAAAGGCGAACCGGCCCTGCTGAAGGCCGTCAACGATGAGCTGGTGAAGCTGGAGAAAACCGGCGAAGCCGCGAAAATTTACGATGTCTGGTTTGGCCCTGCCACCAAAACGCCGCAGCCGCGCGCCTTTACCATAGAAGCGAAATAATATGTTCTCGGGTTTACTCTCCCACTCCGCGGCTCCGGCCGCGGATTTTTCACGTCTGCAGCGCGCCAGCATTACGTTCCGTGATGTGGCCAAGCGCTACGGCGATCATCAGGTACTTAACGCCATCAACCTGCAGGTCGAGCCCGGCGAAGTGGTGGCGATCCTCGGCCCTTCCGGTTCGGGAAAATCGACGCTGATCCGCTTGATCAACCAGCTCGAATCCTTAAGCGGCGGCGAGATCCTGATCGACGGCAAACCCACCAGCCGGCTGAGCGGCAGCGCCTTGCGCCAGCTGCGCAGCCGCGTCGGCTTTGTCTTCCAGCAGTTCAACCTTTATGCCCACCTGACGGCGCAGGAGAACATCACTCTGGCGCTGGAGCGCGTTCATGGCTGGGAAAAAAGCGCGGCTCAGGCGCGGGCGCTGGCGCTGCTGCGTCAGGTCGGACTGGAAGAAAAAGCGCAGCAGATGCCGGCGCAGCTCTCCGGCGGCCAGCAGCAGCGGGTGGCCATCGCCCGCGCCCTGGCCTCCTCGCCGCAGATTATCCTGTTCGATGAGCCCACCTCGGCGCTCGACCCGGAGATGATCGGCGAAGTGCTGCAGGTGATGAAAACCCTCGCCCACAGCGGGATCACCATGCTGGTGGTGACCCACGAAATGCAGTTTGCCCGCGAAATTGCCGACCGGGTGGTGTTTATCGACGGCGGCGACATCCTCGAAGTCGCCCCGCCGGCTGAGTTTTTCGCCCATCCGCAGCATGCCCGCGCGCGGCGTTTTCTGCAGAAGGTGCTGGATCCGCTGCACCAGGAGAGCCTCGAGTGACGCCGATGCTTGACTGGCACGGCGTCCTGAGCGGGCAGCCGTTGCAATGGATTATCTCTGGTTTTCTCACCACCATCTGGGTCAGCGTCGCCGGGATCCTGCTCGCCACCCTGCTGGCGGTCCTGCTGCTGGCCCTGCGCCTCGGCGGCGGACGCGCGGGGCGCGGACTGGTGGCCGCGTGGGTCTCGTTGTTTCGCAACACTCCCCTGCTGGTCCAGCTGCTGTTCTGGTACTTTGCCGCCTGGAACCTGCTGCCGCTGGCGGTGAAGGAGGTGGTGAACGACGAACACGCCTGGTCCATTTTGCCGGGTAACGTCTGGTGGCTGACGCCGGAGTTCCTCTGCTCGATGTGGGGGCTGGGGGTCTTTACCTCCGCCTTTCTGGTGGAAGAGATCGCCTCCGGACTGCGCGCCGTCAGCCACGGGCAGCGGGAAGCCGCGCTGTCGCAGGGCTTTACGCCGTGGCAGGAGCTGCGCTTTATCCTCCTGCCGCAGGGGCTGGCCAACGCCTGGCAGCCGATTGTCGGCCAGTATCTTAACCTGATGAAACTCTCATCGCTGGCGAGCGGCATCGGCTTTGCGGAACTGACCTATCAGGTGCGGCAGATTGAGAGCTATAACGCGCACGCCCTGGAGGCGTTTGCCGTCGGCACCGCGCTGTACCTGGCGCTGGGGGTGGCGATGGGCGTGGCGCTCACGCGTCTCGGCCCGGGAAGAAAACTGCAACGGAGCGCCCGACATGAACGCTAATCTGGCGGTGATCGCCGATAACCTCGATTACCTGCTGTGGGGCCGACTGGCGGAGGGCCAGCCCGGCGGCGTGGCGCTGACCCTGCTGATGGCCATCGGCGCCACCCTGCTGGCGCTGCCGGGAGGCATTGCGCTGGCGGGCCTGGCCTGGCGCTACGGCGGGCTGGTGCGGCGTCTGCTGTTTCTGTGGGCGGAAATTATCCGCGGCATCCCGCTGATATTTGTCATCTTCTGGCTGTGGTATCTACTGCCGATGCTGACCGGCGGCGATCTGCCCGGCGCGGTGACCGTGACCCTGGCACTGGCGTGGTTTACCGCCGCCTCGGTGATGCACTCGGTGCTGGCCGGGCTGCAGTCGCTGCCGAAAGGACAGTATGAGGCGGCGCTGACCCAGGGGTTCGCTCCCGGGCAAACGCTGCGCCTGGTGCTGCTCCCGCAGGCGCTGCGCAACGTTCAGCCGTCGCTGGTGGGGATCTTTATCGGCCTGCTGAAGGACACTTCGCTGGCGTTTATCGTCAACGTCCCGGAGCTGACCACCGTGGCCGGCCAGGTCAACAGCCGGGTGCAGATCTATCCCCTGGCGATCTTCGTCTTCACCGGCGCGGTGTACTACCTGCTGTGCTGCGGTCTGAGCCTGCTGGCCAGCCGGCGCTTTACCCGCCGCGCGACCACCAGATAAGGCTCACTCCGCGGGACGGGGCTTCAGCGGACAGGTATCGCTGATCTTAATAAATTTGTCGTTATAGACCAGATAGTGGTTCCCCGGCTGGCGCAGCGCCGGCTGGCGAACCACGTCCCCGGGACGCAGATACCACGCGTCCCCCTCCTCTTCGGTCGAATCGCATCCGGGCTTAATCAGCAGCTTAAACCAGGTATTGCCGGTGTTGCTCACCGTCCCGGCCACCTTATCGAAAGACCATTTAAACTGCACTTCGCGCGGGCGCACCACCAGAATGGTATCCATCACCACCACCGGCTCCATGCTGACCTCGCCGCCGGTCGGGCTGCGCCTCGTCAGGTTGCGGGTGGGGATTTCGCGAAACGAGACCCGATAGTAGCGCTCGCGGTTATCCCGCGGCCCATGATAGTAAAATTTAAAATACTCGCTCTCACCTGCCTGCAGCACCAGCTGGCGGGGGGCGAACAGCAGTTCGCCATCCACCGGCCGGGAGCGGACTTCGCTGCCGCCCGGGCGATCGATGGCGCTGACGGCGATGCGGTACAGCCGCGCGCTTTTATTATTGTTGACCACCCGTTTGCTGGCGAAATCCGCTTCAGCCGGCAGGGAAAAGGTCAGGTTGCCGACCGAGATCGCCTGCGCCAGCGGCGCTGCCAGCAGGCAGCCCACCGTCAGCAGGGCCTTAGTTAATGTTGCGCCACGTCGCCTGGACATGAATCTCTCCTGAAGCGCTGACTTCGCCAAACCAGCCGTTATCGTCTACCGTCCGCAGCGAAATGGCGTTATCCATCGGAATCGAAAATTTCACCGTGGTCTTATCCATCTGCCCCACTTCGCCGGAGATATCGGTCCACGGCGTGGTCAGCCACAGCGCATCGGTCATATCCCGCCAGCTGTCATCGCACCCGGCATCGTAGGTCTGAGTCGTGCCGCTGCGGGTGATAAAAGAGAGCGTCGCCGGGAACGGCACTTTCGCCGTACCGTCATCGGAGCTGAAGAGACAGTAGGAACGCCCGCCAATCACCTGCGCCGGTCCGGTCACCTTGATCAGCACTTCATCGGCGGCCGTTTTACCGCTGGTGGTGACGATGTAGCCGAAATCGAGCGCCGGTTCGCCGCTGCCGACATACCCCTCGCGCGACGGCGCCGAGGTATATTCGTCGGAGATAATGCTGATGCTGAAATCACGGGGCTTGATAATCAGCGTGTTGGAGGTGGAAAACTCATACCAGCCTGACTCCGGCGAGGTGGTGTTCTGAAAGCGAAAGTTGAACAGATCCTTGGTGTTGATATCGCTGATCCCGAGGTTCACCATCTGTTTAAAGAAGTTGCTGGAGAAGAAAACATAGATCGAGTCTGAGCTCTTCATCTCGTTGAAGGTGTAGTAATAGGCGGTATTGCTCACCGGCTTCCAGGAGCTGCCGTTGAGGCTGAACTGCATATCGTACGCCCCGACGGCCGAGGCCAGCGACGAGTTGGCGATCGCCGGGAAAATATGGATCGAGGTGTTGCTTAAGCCGTTGGTCTGCAAGGTATAGTTGACCATCTTACAGCTTAATCCTGAGCGGCTGCCGATGGTCTGCGTCCGGCAGTCGGCGTTCCCTTCCCCGAGGGTCGGCACGCCATCGCTGTTGATAAACACCTCCGCCAGCGAGTGGGTATTAATCAACCGCAGGTTCGCGGCTTTGGTGTGGGTGACGTTGCGCACATACCAGTTACCGGAGGCCTGATCCTTACAGCGCGCGCCGCTGCTGGCATCGTAGTTCACCGAGGTCTGACAGGCATTGATGGTCATCGTAAAGCTGCCGCCGACCGGCATCTGCTGCAGATATTGATAGAAGGCGTCTGACATCATGCCGTGCATCCACTTCGCGCCGCCGCTGGTCACCGTCGCGCCGTAAAACCCGCTGGCGTCGGTGGTCTGCGGCAGGATCAGGCTGGTAGCCATATCGCACCCGGCGTACCAGTTGATGCAGCGCAGGCCGGTTAAGGGGTGTGAAACCGGTGAGTTTTCCAGCCACATATCAAACTTCCAGTTGGCATTGAGCCCGGTGTTGTAGCCGTTATCGATATAGCCGAGACTCTGCTGATAGATGGTGCCGGAGCCGGTGTATTTTAAGCCGGTCCAGCGGTTAGCGCCGGTCATACGCGGATCCAGCGCCCCGCCGGGGGTGACGAAAAAGTTGTCGTCGGAGTTGTTTTCCACAAACACAAACTCGCGCGCCGGCGCATCCGACCAGGTGGTCTTGGTCACCGCCGCCCTGAGCGCGGCTGCCGGCCAGAGCAGCGCGAGGATCGCCAGCGCCATCAGTGCATTAACTTTCATTCTCTTCTCCTGACTGCTGCACCGCCGCCCACGACGAGAGGCCGCTGCAGACCACATCCCCCACCCAGACGGCGCCGCGCGCCTGGCTGAGCTCCAGCGCCACTTCGCAGGTTTTATTGCCGCCGTAGCTGAAATCGATAGTGGGGTATTTCTTATCCACGTCCATGACAAACTCGCCGTTTTCATCGGTGCGGGTACGGCCGATATGGTTGTTAATCCGCGCATTCGCCAGCAGCGTGCCGTCTTCTGCACGAATACGGCCGGAGACGGTGACCATCTGCTTCACCTCTGGCTCAATCACCGCGACGTTGCCCGGATAAAGGGTCAGATGACTCTTGCGCCCGCTGACGATGTCGTAGCTGTCGAGCGAGTTTTTGCTGTTCTGCAGCTCCACCTCATAGCGACCATAGGGAGAGAGCGGCAGGTAGTTACGCTTGCCGCTGAGCGGGAAGATCCGCCCGTTAACCCTGGCGCTGATCTGACCATCGTCCTCCAGCCCGGTGTTGAAGATCACCCCAGCGTTGCCGTCGGTTCGTCCGCTGGCGGCGATATTTTTGCCCTGCCAGCCGACGCTGCCGCTGGCGGTGAGGTTGGTGTTGACGTAGCCGTCCGCCGCGCTGTTGACGTTCAGCGTGCCGCTGGCGTAGCGGGCGTCGAACTGGGCATACGCGCCGCCGCTGAGGGTTTTGTCATCCCCGGTATCGCCGGAGATGGCCCGCGACAGATTGGCGCCGATGGTGCGAATAGTGCCTTCATCAAACTGCTTGCGCGCTGAGAGGTTAGCCATGGTATAGCCGTTCTGATGGGTCATCCCGGCGCTGAACCAGTTGCCCAGCGGCAGCGACAGATCGAGGGCGATATATTTCCCGGTGTTGGCGCTGCTGTCGCCATTGTTATAGCGCTGGATCCCCGCCCGCAGGCCGAGCGAGCCAAAGGCGCCGCTGTAGACCGTCTGATAGTAATCCGCGGTGTAGTAATGGCTGTTGTAGCGACGGTCATCGTTGTAGCTGACGCTGAACGTCCCCAGCTTCGACCACAGCGCGTTCAGGTTGAGGGTGCCGCCGATCGCCCGGTTGTCGGCATCGCTGCGCCGCAATTGATCGCCAATGCGGGTTCTCTCCTGGTTAACCCACACTGAACTGAATCCCCCGGGCAACGTGGCGCTGATGCTGCCGACGCTGCTCCACGAGCTGTCGCTGGCCAGCATGTTTTGCAGGTTAACGTTGATCGACTCGCCCAGCGGTAGCGTCAGGCGGGTTTCCCCCACAGCCTGGTTGTCGTAGCCATAGCCCGTAGCCGCCCAGCTCAGGGTGCTGAGCGACCCGGAGGCCGAAAGGCCTGCCAGCCAGCTCTCTTTCGCCGGCCGGGTCTTTTTCCCGCTCTCTGACCAGCGATCCATATGAAAACTGCCGCCCCATACCTGCCACGCCAGCGGCGCGCCGGCGCCGCGTCCCCGGCTGAACAGCTTATTGACCCGCTGGGTGCGTTTGCTGACCACCCGACCATTGACGATCACCTCCACTTCCACGTCGTAAATACCGTACGGCAGGCCGCGGGTATCCACTTCATGGTTGCCCATAGCGAAGTTCTGGACGCTCAGCAACCGACCGTCACGGGTGAGATGCACCTCGCCCGCCGCCGGCAGAAAGGCGATCACCGGCGTGGCGGACTGGCTGTTGTCGAAGACGGTGGAGCTGGCCTGGTTCCCCCAGGAAAGGCCGTAAATCTTACCGGCCGAAATAGCGGTCATCGGTCCCAGGGACTGCAGGTTCCAGGTGTCAAGCATCCCGCCGGCAAAGCGGTGGCCGGCGAAATCGCGCTCATACATGGCCTTATATAATTCACTGTCCTGCTGACCGCTGCCGATGCCGTACAACGAGCCGTCGAGCACCACGTGATGCTCCCGCAGCGCCGTGACGTTGTTCAGCGACAGGTAGCTGGAGGTGTTGCTCCCGCCGTTACGCATCTGATTGTTATAGACGCCGAGGTTATAGCTCAGGTTGCTGCTGAGAGCGTTGACGCTGGACTGGCCGATATCTTCGCTGCGCGAGCGCAGGACGGTGCCCAGCGCCTCGCGCTTGACCACCAGCTGCAGCAGCAGCTGGCGCAGGCTGAGATCCAGCTGTGCGCTGTCGGTCAGGGGAATGGTGAGCGCCTCGCTGAACGGGGCGTTGACCAGGCCGATCAGCTGCTGGCGGGTCTGTTCGCTGACGCTGGCGTTACCTTCGCTCTCCTCCAGCTGGATCTGCCGGACGCGCAGCTGGCCGCCGTCCAGCCAGATAAAGGCGCTGCCGATCCGCTGATCGTCCCGGGTGCTCTGGCTGCCGGCGAGATGAATATAGAGCGGGACGCTCATGCCGTCCTGCAACGCCTGGCTGAAGGCCTGCGGAATAATCACCCCGCCAATCTGCTGCGCGCCTGCGGCAGCAGCGCTGACGTCGGGCTGAACGAACAAAAAGATCATGCCGAAGGCAAGCCGCGTTTTCAGTCCTGGGGTAATCCATCGTTGAGGCATCGTCGTTATCCATCTGCACAGCTGTCTATTTCACGGGAACAAACTGCTCACCCTGCCAAAGCGCCACCCGTCCTTTTTTATCCGCCGTGTCCACGCGCGTAAAACGGCGCGATTTACCCGGCATCAGGTAGTAATTCTCTTTACATTCCTTACCATCGGCGGCCTTCAGGCAGGGGCCGTAGGCGAGGATCCGCAGCGTCGCATTCCCGGTGTTGGTCAGAGAGCCGTTGGCGTACTGAAAGCGATAGTTCACCTGCCGGGGCGCCACCACCAGGATGGTGCCGATGCGGGCGGAAGCAGTGGCCACCGCGCTGCGGTTGGCGTTATCGCGTTGGGCATCGCTGAGCGCCTGATCGAACCAGACAATGCGGTAGTAGCGCTCTTTGTCATCCGCCGGGCCTTTGTAGAAGAAGCGGATCACATCGCTGGCCTGGGCGGGTAGCAGCAGGCTGGCGGGAGTGAGCAATACCTCATCCGGTTTGTCCATCGGGATAACCTGCCCGCCGTCCAGCGGGGAAGAGAGCCGTTCGAGATGGATATTGATCAGTCGACCGCTGTCTGTGCTGTTCTTGATCGTTTTGCTCAGCGTGCTGCTGCCGCTGTTCATAAAGGATGAAATATCGCCGACATCCAGCGCCTGCGCCGGCGACACCCCGGCAAGCAGCAGCCCGAGGGCCAGAAGGTGCTTTTTCATAACAATTCCGTCCGTGAAAAAAGCAGGGGGAGATCCCCCTGCTGGTGCATCAGAAGGATCAGCTGGTCCAGGTGGCGTCGAACTGTACGCTGACGTCGCCGCTCCAGATCCCTTCCGGCAGAGTGCTGTAATCGGTCACGGCGGTGGTGCCGTTGGTGGTGCCGCTGATGATGGAGAAAGTGAAACCATCCTGCGCTGTGGTACGGCCGCTGGCGTTGTAGCCATTAGCCAGCGCGCTGAGGTTGCCGCCCATAATATTGTTGGCGGTATCGATCATCACGGTATCGCCAGTTTTTTCCACCGCGGCGCCGTTATAATCCACGCCCACGCTCAGCGTGGAGCCGGAGGTATCCAGCTGGGTTAAGGTGTTGGTGATAAGACGCGAGGTCAGCTTAAAGGCGGTCGCCGTTGTGTCCCCCTCAATCGCCACGTCAAACAGACCTTTCTGCGAGTTAAAGCCTTTAATGCCTTCGGCGTACTGGAACGCCAGGCTGCCGAGCGGGGTCACAACCAGCTTGCTGGTGGTGTCTTTTTTAGCGGTCGCAGACCAGGTCGCTACAGCCTGAGCCGTTACGTCAGCAGCCTGCGCCACGCCCATACCGGTAAACGCCGTTACCAGAGCTATTGCCAGAACCTTTTTTTTCATCGCTTTTTCATCCTGAGTTGAATTAAGGACATGATGTCCCGGTGAACCATTTAAAAAACAGAATTGCCTGGGTGTTACTGAACTAACTTATATATTTTGGAATACAGTTTGGCCTCAGCATTACGCCGATGGGTATACACTGTCTTCACGCTACAATTTTCAATTCTGGCGATCGATTTCGGCTGCATGCCCTGGGCGGTCATGCGGATAATTTTCATTTCCCGATCTGTAATTTTATCTTTCTTAATATCTTTGCGGAGAAACCTGCCATTAATTACATAGGCCAACTCTTTTCGAATATCGCGACTCAGACCAACATATACCACCCCGCGAATATCGCTATTGTAATACCAGTAGTTCGCTAAGGCCTCTGATTTCCTGGCCGCAATCAATACGACCTGTTTCCCCTTTACCGCGGATAGCCATTCGCTGTCGCGCCTGATAAATTCGTTTAATGAAGCCGTATTGAGATTGATAAACACAAAATCTTTTCTGATTTTCTCCAGTGAGAGATAAATTAATTCGTCGATGTCTACAATCAGTTCGGACAGTCCTTTATAGAAATAGGAGTCATCGGCAGACCAAATATACTTATCGGAACAGCTTTTATATTCCATATAGTTTTTAACCTCATAGTCCTTGAAGTAATCATTTTTACAACGTCACTGCTTGCCAGGCCTATAAAGTTTACTGGCGTATTCGTTTCCTTTAATAAATCGCCATTAAATAAGACACGCATTACTTATCAATATTGGATAAGCGGGGGATTAAACTATAATTATTTTCTGCTTGGCGTTGAATTTAAGTTTTTTCCTATGGAGTGTCAACATGCGGAAAGGCAATGAATTTCGCGCCCAGGTCAATATTTACAAAAACTGAAAATATCAAATTTTTGAGCGCCAGAAAAAGACATTTATTTTCATGAGGTTATTGGTAATATAACCGTCAATTCTTATCTGCGCTTTATATTATCCAGGATCTTCGCCCTATTATGTTAGGAATATTCTTAATGGAACTCTTGAATGGCTTATCAAATAAACCGGATTTAGCACAAAAGAAAGGATATAAATCTACAAATAAACAAAAACCAGGATGATTCACCAACACATAAGACTCATGAATAGATTAACCTGCCGCACAAAATAGTTATGTATATGTTAATACATGCGGGATGTTGAATGCTAAACAAAGGCAGACGCATTATCTATTCGATTAAACAGTCTTCTTCATCAAGATTAAGCGAAGATTGCCGAAGGCTGTCTACGCCTACGAACCGGTCTGTCCCCGCGTCCTCCAAAGCATAGCGGCTTTTCGGCGCTTCGCCAGCCGCCGGCATGCCGCACGCATTGAGCCGCTGGCCGTCGCTCTTTCACGCCAGTTCACGCTTTGTTCGCAATACCGTCATCGAAATTTCATATAAAGACCTATTAATAGTGGCCAGTTAATGACGAACCTGGACACTCTTATGAACAGCTCTCTTGCCGCGGTGGCCGAAACTGATTTCCAGCCGTTCACCGATCCCGCTGCCGGCCGGCAGCGGAAGGTCTTAAGCGTGCGTAATCTGAGTAAAGCTTATCAAGCCCAGCACAAGGTGCTGGACGGCATCAGCTTTGATCTGCACGCCGGGGAAATGGTCGGGGTCATTGGCCGCTCCGGCGCCGGTAAATCGACGCTCCTGCATGTCCTCAACGGCACCCACAGCGCCAGCGGCGGAGAAATTCTTAGCTACCCGGAAGTCGGTACCCCGCACGATGTCTCACAGCTGAAAGGCCGCGCGCTCAATGCCTGGCGTAGCCACTGCGGAATGATTTTTCAGGACTTCTGCCTGGTGCCGCGTCTCGACGTGCTCACCAACGTCCTGCTGGGCCGCCTCAGCCAGACTTCAACCCTGAAATCGCTGTTTAAAATCTTTCCCGCAGCCGACCGGGCGCGCGCCATTGCGCTGCTTGAGTGGATGAACATGCTGCCGCACGCGCTGCAGCGGGCGGAGAACCTCTCCGGCGGGCAGATGCAGCGGGTGGCGATCTGCCGGGCGCTGATGCAAAACCCCGGGATCCTGCTGGCCGACGAGCCTGTCGCCTCGCTGGATCCGAAAAACACTCAGCGCATCATGGATGTGCTGCGCGAGATTAGCGAGCAGGGTATCAGCGTGATGGTAAACCTGCATTCGGTGGAGCTGGTCAGGGCCTACTGCACCCGGGTTATCGGCGTCGCCAGCGGCCAGCTTATTTTTGACGATCACCCCTCCCGGCTGACGCAGGATGTGCTGCAGCGGCTGTACGGCGATGAAGTTAGCCAATTGCATTAATTTCACTCACACGGGCAACATAATGAAAAAATATATGACTGGCGCAGTTCGTTTATCCGCAATGGTCGCGGGCATGATGATGGCATGGCAGGCAGCGGCGGCGCAGCCGAAAGAGCTCAATCTGGGCATTCTCGGCGGCCAGAACGCCACCCAGCAAATCGGCGATAACCAGTGCGTGAAGGCCTTCCTCGATAAAGAGCTGAACGTGGATACCAAACTGCGCAACTCTTCCGACTATTCCGGGGTGATCCAGGGCCTGCTGGGGGGCAAAGTCGACGTGGTGCTGAGCATGTCCCCCTCCTCCTACGCCTCGGTTTATCTCAATAATCCGAAAGCGGTGGATATCGTCGGCATCGCCGTGGACGACAAAGATCAGTCTCGCGGCTATCACTCAGTAGTGATCGTCAAAGCCGACTCCCCGTACAAAACGCTGGACGATTTAAAAGGCAAAGCCTTCGGCTTCGCCGATCCGGATTCCACTTCCGGGTATCTGATCCCTAACCATGCGTTTAAAGAAAAATTTGGCGGTAACGCCGACAACAAATACAACAACACCTTCTCCAGCGTCACCTTCTCCGGCGGCCATGAGCAGGACATCCTCGGCGTGCTGAATGGCCAGTTCGCGGGCGCGGTCACGTGGGCCTCGATGGTTGGCGATTACAACACCGGCTACACTACCGGCGCGTTCAACCGGCTGATTCGCATGGATCATCCGGATCTGATGAAGCAGATCCGCATTATCTGGCAATCGCCGCTGATCCCGAACGGCCCGATCCTGGTGAGCAATGCGCTGCCGGCGGACTTTAAGGCGAAGGTCGTGGCGGCAGTGAAAAAGCTGGACACCGAGGATCACGCCTGCTTTATCAAAGCGATGGGCGGTACTCAGCACATCGGCCCGGGCAGCGTGGCTGACTTCCAGCAGATTATTGATATGAAACGCGAGCTGGTGAGCGCGCGTTAATCCTGCCTCAACGCCGCCTGCTTGCCCCAGGGTAAGCGGCGGCGCTACGTTGAAGATCCCCGACGCATGAAGACAACCCACACCGAATTTGAACGCTATTACCAGCAGGTACGCTCGCGGCAAAAGCGCGATGCCGTCTGCTGGTCGCTGCTGCTGCTGGCGCTCTATTTTGCCGCCGGCAGCGCCGCGGAATTTAATCTGCTGACTATCTGGCACTCGCTGCCCCACTTCTTTGACTATATGGCAGAGACCATTCCGCCCCTGAGCGCCGGCAACCTGTTCGCCGATGTGCAGACCAAAGGGTCGCTGGCCTGGTGGGGCTATCGCCTGCCGATCCAGCTGCCGCTGATCTGGGAAACCCTGCAGCTGGCGCTGGCCTCGACCCTGGTGGCGGTCGCCATCGCCACGGTTTTCGCGTTTCTTGCCGCCAATAACGCCTGGTCCCCGGCGCCGGTGCGCTTTGCCATTCGCGTGCTGGTGGCGTTTTTACGCACCATGCCCGAGCTGGCGTGGGCGGTGATCTTTGTGATGGCGTTCGGCATCGGCGCGATCCCGGGCTTTCTGGCGCTGATGCTGCATACCGTCGGCAGCCTAACCAAACTGTTCTACGAGGCGGTGGAAAGCGCGCAAAACAAACCGGTACGCGGCCTGGCGGCCTGCGGCGCGTCCCCGCTGCAGAAAATTCGCTTCGCCCTGTGGCCGCAAGTGAAACCGCTGTTTCTCTCCTACGGCTTTATGCGGCTTGAAATCAACTTCCGCTCGTCGACCATTCTCGGGCTGGTGGGCGCGGGCGGCATCGGCCAGGAGCTGATGACCAACATCAAACTCGACCGCTACGATCAGGTGAGCATCACCCTGCTGCTGATCATTCTGGTGGTGTCGGCGCTGGACATGCTGTCCGGTCGTCTGCGCCTGTGGGTACTGGAGGATAAGAAATGAGCGTCTGGCACATGCAACCGGATCTCGCCGCCAGCCGGCGGCAGCATAAGCAGCTCTATCAGGTCCAGGGGCGCTACCTGCGCTACGTCGGGCTGGTGGCGCTGGCCTGCGTGCTCTATTACGTCTGGTTTTTTCTGCAGTTTGGTATCAGCGGCGAGCAGCTGACCACCGGCCTGCAGCAGATTGGCCGCTACCTGGCGCGGATGTTCGTCTGGCACGACTTCTGGAACTGGCCGTTCGGCTATTACTTTACGCAAATCGGCGTCACCCTGGCCATCGTCTTCGCCGGGACGCTGACCGCCACGGTGCTGGCGCTGCTGCTCTCCTTCTTCGCCGCCCGCAACATCATGCGCGGCGTGGTGCTGGGGACCCTCGCCCTGCTGATGCGCCGCCTGTTTGATGTGCTGCGCGGGATCGACATGGCTATCTGGGGGCTGATTTTCGTGCGTGCGGTCGGCCTCGGGCCGCTGGCAGGGGTGCTGGCGATCATCATGCAGGACACCGGCCTGCTGGGAAGGCTGTACGCGGAAGGACACGAAGCCGTGGACCGATCTCCCGGGCGCGGACTGACCGCCGTGGGCGCGAACGGCCTGCAAAAGCATCGCTTTGGCATTTTTACCCAGTCGTTCCCGACCTTCCTCGCGCTTAGCCTGTATCAGATTGAATCCAACACCCGCTCCGCGGCGGTGCTGGGCTTCGTCGGCGCCGGCGGTATCGGGCTTATCTATGCCGAGAATATGCGTCTGTGGAACTGGGATGTGGTGATGTTTATCACCCTGCTGCTGGTGGCGGTGGTAATGATCATGGACACCCTTTCCGCCTGGCTGCGCCGTCGCTATATCGGCGGCGCCGTGGTGCCGCTGTATCAGGGCGGACGCTAGCGCGCCTTTGCGCCGGATGGCGGCTTCGTCTTGTCCGGCCTACTCGTCCGGCTCTGACTGTCTCCAGGCCCGGCAAGCAACGGCGCCGCCGGGCGATGGCATCAGGCACGGAGCTGCGTTTATGCCGGGTGGCGGCTGCGCCTTA
>NZ_JBPYUI010000029.1:0-58628 GCF_051858335.1 Klebsiella sp. K47 | reverse complement strand
CAGCCCGGCCAGCAGCCGGCTGGCCAGCTCTCCGGTGGCGGCCTCAAAGGCGCCCACCATCGCGGCGATTACCCCCTGACCGGCCAGCATGTTACCCGCCGCCACGCAGTTATCCCCCGCCAGGGCGCCGCCGATCCCGAGGGTGAACTCCCCGCTGAACACCGCCGTGTCGCCGTTGGCGTCAATCGCCGCGACCTGGCGATATTCGCGGAAGCGATCCTCCGCCAGGGCCAGGTTCAGGGCCTGCTCAACGCTGGCCCCCGCTTCGAGCGCGCTGAGGATCTGCGGCCCCAGCGACGGCAGGGTTATGTTCTGACTGGCGACCGCGCCGACGCCGGGCAATAGCCACGGACAGCGCGATCCCACGGCCATGCTCGACGAACTAATGGCAATGCCGAGCTGACCTGATTCCGGGCAGCGGGCGCTAATAGAGAGAGTCATTCTGCTGCCTCCCCCTGCCAGTCGTCAGGGATCACCGCCGTAACGTCAATCTCCATCAGCCACTGCGGCTGCGCGAGGGCCGACACCACCACCCCGGTGGAGATGGGAAAGACACCTTTTAACCATTTGCCCACCTCCTGATAGACCGGCTCGCGATAGCGGGGATCGATCAGATAAGTAGTGGTCTTGACGATATGCGAGAGGTCGCTTCCCGCCTCTTTCAGCAACTGTTCAACATTCTTCATTGCCTGCTCCGCCTGCGCCCGCGGGTCGCCGAGGCCAATCAGATTGCCGGCGAAGTCGGTGCCAACCTGGCCGCGAACGTAGACGGTATTGCCGGCCCGCACCGCCTGGCACAGATCGTTGTTCAGCGCCTGGTTCGGGTAGGTCTCTTTGGTGTTAAACATGCGAATACGGGTATGAGTTGGCATCAAAGCACTCCTTAAGGAAAACGGTTAACAGGACGGCTGGTAACGCTGGTACTGGCGCTGAATGGCGATCTGGTCGGCAATATATTTGGCATCGTGCCAGACGCCCCAGATAAAGGTGGACCCGCGCCGCGAGAGCCACGGCAAGCCGAGGAAATAGACGCCCGGCTCCGTCGATACGCCGCGGTGATGCTGTGGCCGCTGTGCGTCATCGAAGGCGTTGACCTTCAGCCAGCGATAGTCAGTGGTGTAGCCCGTCGCCCAGATGATGGTGCAGATCCCGGCCTCGGCCAGATTGAGACTGAGCAGCGGGTCGGTAACGCAGGCCGGATCGGGCAGAAATTCGCGGGCGGAGGGCTCTTCGGGCAGGTCCATGCCGTTGCGGGCCACCCACGCGTCCGCGGCGTCGAGCAGCGCAAGGTAGGAGGCATCGCCGCGGCGGATATTCTCCGCCAGGTCGGGGTGAAACAGTGCTTTGTCACCGTCAAAGCCGCGGGTCTGCCCCACTAACGTGACCCCCTGATGCGCCAGCTGGCGAAAATCGACGGTATGGCCGCCGCGCGCGCCGCTCACCGCGATAGTGACATGCTCTTTACCCGGCGCATTGGCCGCGGCATCCCACATTCCCAGCACCCCGAGCCACCAGCAAAAATCGCGCTGACGATAGCGACGCGGCGGGCGGTCGTGCGCTCCCACCGACAGCCACACCGCGCGTCCGGCTCGCTGTAGCTCATCGGCAATCTGCACGCCGGAGGATCCTGCGCCAATCACCAGCACACCGCCCTCCGGTAGCTGCTGCGGGTTAAAATAGTGCGCGGAGTGGAGCTGCTGAATAGCCTGACTCTGTGGGGCGATGGCCGGGATCACTGGCCGCTGAAACGGCCCGGTGGCCGCTACGATCCGCTGCGCTTCAATCCCCCCCTGCGAGGTGTCAATACGAAAGCCCGGCCGTCCGACGAGGCGTTCGGCGCTGAAAACCTCCACCCCGGTACGGATCGGCGCATTGAAGCTGCGGGCATAGGCGGCAAAATAGTCTGCCACCTGCTCTTTGCCGACAAAGCTGTCTGCCGGGCAGTCCGGGAACACCATCCCCGGGAACCGATCGTGCCAGGCCGGGCCGTTGGCGACCAGCGAATCCCAGCGTCCGCTGCGCCAGGCCTGGGCAATACCCTGCTTTTCCAGCACCAGGTGGGGGATATCCAGCCGGGTCAGATGCTCGCTCATGGCGACGCCCGCCTGCCCCGCGCCCACCACCAGGGTATCGATCTCGGTAATCTGTTCAGTCATTTCGCTATCCTTCAAGCACAGTTGCCGACGACGTCGCCGGAATTGACGGCTTTCAGGTTATTTAACTGTGACGAATTGGTAAAATATTATAAAACGATCGACTGAATAGAATTTTGCGAGGCTGAGTGACGACAAAAAATAATGCCTGCCGGATCGACAGGCGTTATTTCAGGCGTGAGTTGGGGTTAATTCGATGCTGCGACAATAATCCATAAACAGTTGCGTCGGCCGCGTGGGCTCATTATTCGCGAGATGCGCCATAATTAAGGTCGAGGCGGGCATCTCGTCGGCAATATCCCGCTGCACCACTCTTTCACCATCGTAGGTCATGTCGCAGCAGGGCCGGGTGACCAGTACCGAAAAACCCAACCCCTGACCCACCATACAGCGCACCATTTCAATGGAGGGGGAACTGTAAGCCACTTCCGGGTGATAACCCTTTTCCTTAAAGATGGAGATAAAATAATTTTTACTGGGGACCGCATCGAGGAGGATCATCGGCTCACGGCTCAGCTCCTGCAGCGTCACCTGCGCCTTCTGCGCCAGCGGATGCGCGGCGGGCAGCAGCGCGTAGGGTTTATGCGGGGCATTGAGCCGTTCTTTATTGATCGAATGGCCGAGCTCCAGATCGTAGACCAGCGCCAGGTCGAAGCGGCCGCGGTGCAGGCCATGCATCAGCTCATGCTGTTCGCCGTCGTACAGATGCAGGGTGATTTCCGGATAGCATTTCTTAAACCCGGCCACCAGCTTCGGCATATACAGCGGGGCCACCGATTCAAAGCAACCGATGGAGATCATGCCAGAAACCAGCTCTTTATCCGCTCGCGAATTCTGTTCGAACTCCCAGGACAGGCGCAGCAGCTCTTTCGCTTTATCGTAGATCCGCCGACCGCTGGAGGTGAGCGAAACGCCCTGCGCGTGGTGGCGAATAAACAGCTGCTGGTCGAAGGTGCTCTCCAGATTCTTGATGGCAATCGAAATCGACGGCTGCGCAATGTGCAGCTGGCGGGAGGCCTCGGCGATACTCTCCGTCTCCACCACGGTGACGAAATATTTGAGCTGCTTCAGGGTAAATCGGTTCATAGCATCACCATTGATAAAATATGGTCCGGCGCACGTGGGGAATAGTTTTCCTCTAAGTCCCAAGCAATCCGCGTGCCACCCCCGGAAAAGAGCGGCGCGTTGCCCGACAAGGGGCGGCAATATTTATTATTGCTCTACGCCCGCGTGGTTTATTTCCGCCGTTGCACCATCATGCGCCACGCTGCACGCCAGACAGGCAGCAGCTGCCCCAGTTTCGCGCAAAATACCCTTCCCCCACAAAATGGCGTTATTGAATTACTGTCATTGTTTTTAAATTGTTTACACAAAGTATCTCAGCAATCACTTTAAATTCCATATCGTTAATATCGTTGTATAGTTTTTTTAAACTTAAAGGCCAAAAATTTACTAATTGCCTCTGAAAGCATCCTGCCAGCATAGTGTATTCGCACGATGAATACCGGTGGCTCCCCATTACGGCACAGCCGAGCCACTTTAATTTTTGATAATTATGACGAGTGAAATAGCCCATGACGTTTAACTGGAACTACATGTTAAGCCTGCTCAGCGATGCCGATTTTTGGTGGGCCACCTGGACCGTCATTAAATTAAGTCTGCTGACCTGGGGCTGCAGTATTGTGCTCGGATTTATTCTGGCGCTGGCCAAACAGTCGCCGCGCGGCTGGTTATCCACCCCAGCCCGGCTGTATATCTGGTTATTTCGCAGTATGCCGCTGCTGGTCCTGCTGATTTTTGTCTACAACATGCCGCAGGCGCTGCCCTCCTTCGCCCCGGTGCTGAACGATCCCTTCTGGGCCGGCCTGCTGGCGATGGTTCTCAGCGAAGCGGCTTATATCGCCGAGATCCACCGCGGCGGATTGATCTCCATCCCTCGAGGGCAGAGCGAAGCCGCGCGGGCCCTGGGGTTGCGCTACGCCGGGATCCAGTGGCGGGTGATCATCCCCCAGGCGCTGCGCGTCGCCCTGCCGGCGCTGGCCAATGAATATATCGCCATCGTGAAGCTCAGTTCACTGGTGTCGGTGATCTCCCTGACCGAAATATTGATGGTCGGCCAGCAGCTCTACTCGCAGAACTTTCTGGTCATGGAGACGATGACGGCCGTGGCGTTTTATTACATCTTTATCGTCACGGTGTTCGATTTTCTGCTGAAACGGCTGGAGAACTACCTTGACGTAACCCAGCGCAATACCGCTCGTCCGGTAGATGCCGAGATGCAGCGGCTGGCCAGCGCCCGCCGCCCGGCGATGGCGCGCAGCGTCACCCAGAGTCATGAGCCGGCACTGCAGGCCTCTAAGCTGCATAAGGCCTACAACAACGTCGAAGTGCTGGGGGCGGTGAGCCTGCAGATCCAGCCCGGCGAGGTGGTCTCGGTCATCGGTCCGTCAGGCTCGGGGAAAACCACCCTCATTCGCCTGCTGAACGGTCTTGAGCAGATCGATAACGGCGAAATTCAGATTAACGGCCAACCCTTTATTCACCTCGACCGCCAGGGGCAGCAGAAGCCGCGCTTTATGGAGAATGCCGAACATCGCCTGAACATCGGCATGGTGTTCCAGAGCTTTAACCTGTTCCCGCATCTGACCGTGTTCGGCAATCTGCTGCTGGCCCCGCGCTATCACCATCTGGCAAGTGACGCGGAGCTGCGCCAGCACGCCTGCGAACTGCTGCACAAAGTGGGCATGCTGGAGCACGCCTGGAAGTATCCACACCAGCTCTCCGGCGGACAGCAGCAGCGGGTGGCGATCGCCCGCGCCCTGATGATGCGTCCGCAGATCATGCTGTTCGATGAGCCCACCTCGGCGCTGGATCCGGAAAAAGTGAATGAAGTGCTGCAGGTTATCGAATCCCTGGCCCACGAAGGCATCACGATGGTCATCGTCACCCACGAGATGAACTTCGCCTTCAAAGTGTCTGACCGGATCGTGTTTATGGAGAAAGGCCGGGTGGTGTGCGATGACACGCCGCAGGCGATGCGTAGCGGGCATCACCCGCGGGTCGAGGCCTTTCTGAAAGATGTTTCTCTGGCTTAACTATCGGAACGTGAAGAGGAAAAACTATGATTGCGCAGTGGCAAATTGATCAGTTTCATCAGCAGGGTTTTCTAGTGGTCGAAGAAGTGCTTTCCAGCGCTGACATCGCCGCCCTGCAGAGCGATTTCGACGGCTGGGTCGAGGAGAGCCGCCGCCACGCGACGGCGTGGGGAGAAACCCTCGACGGGCGGCCACGTTTCGATATCGAACGCGACCATGCTCCCGACCATCCGTCGCTGCGCCGGGTCGCCTCCCCGACGGAGATCTCCGAGGCCTATCGCCATACTGCGCTGAATTCGCGGATGGCTACCATCGCCGCGCAGTTGATCGGCGGCAGCGGCACCCGCTTTCATCACAGCAAAATTAACTCCAAGCTGCCGCACACCGCCACCGAGGTGAAATGGCATCAGGATTTCCTCTTCACCCCACACAGCAATGACGACATCATCACCGCTCTGCTGATGGTCAGCGAGGTGACGCCGGAGAATGGCCCGCTCAACGTGGTGCCGGGCAGCCATCAGGGGCCGCTGTGGACCCACTGGCAGGAGGGGCGCTTCACGGGGGCGGTGGATGATGAGGTGGTGGCGACGCACTGCCAGCAGCCGCAGGCCTGTTTTGGCCCGGCGGGCTCGGTCTGCTTTATGCATACCCGCCTGCTGCACGCCTCCAGCCCCAACGAGACCGCCCTGCCGCGCACCCTGTTCATCAGCGTCTACGCCGCCGAGGATGCGCTGCCCTTCGGCGAAAACCCGCTGCCGAGCCGCCATGCCGGCCAGCTGGTGGCCGGGGAAGAGAGCGGTCTGGTGCGCAGCACCGATAACCAGCTTCGCCTGCCGCAGAAGCCGCGCGGCGCTTCGTTTTTTGTTCAGCAGGCCGGTACCGATCGCGCCAGCATGTAATTCGCCCACACTCCGGAGGTTTTATGACACGCTTTTTCGCACCACGCCCGCTGGCTCTGCTGCTCTGCGCAGTGGGGGCTCTGACATCCCTGAACGCGCTGGCCTTCCAGCAAAGCGGTAAGATCACCGCTGGTTCGGACATGACCTTTTTCCCTTACGAGTACATGGAGAACAATAAGCCGGCGGGGTTTGATATTGAACTGCTCAACGGCCTGGCGAAGAGCATGGGCCGTGAAGCAGTGAATATCGATACCCGCTTCCCCAACCTGATCCCCGGGCTGCAGGGCGGGCGCTTCGATATCACCAACTCGTCGATGTACATTACCGCCGAGCGCCTGAAGGTGATCGACATGGTGCCGTACCTGAAAAGCGGGGAGGCGATCCTCGCCCGCAAAGGGAGCGACTACCAGCCTAAGACGCCGGAAGACTTCTGCGGGCATAAAATCGGCTCGATGGGCGCCACCTCGTGGCTGGCGCAGTTGCAGAAGCTTTCCGCCGACTACTGCGTGAAGAAAGGGCTGAAGCCAATTGCGTTGAGCGTCTATACCACCGACCCGCAGACCACTCAGGCGCTGCTGTCGCGCGCAGTGGATGCGCAGATCACCGACGCCGCCGTGGCGCGCGGGGTGGTGGAAAAGCTGGGCAACCGGGTGGTTATCTCCTCTGACACGCTGATCTATCCGGTGCTGAACGGCTTTGGCGTTAAAAAAGGCAACATGGAGGTGAAAAACGCCCTCGAAGAGGCGCTGAAAAAATACAGCGCGACGCCGGAATATGCCGCCCTGCTGAAGAAATATCACTTCCAGGCGCCGACGGAAGAGGATCTGCAGACCCTGATGCCGAAAGCGGAGTAATGCCCATGCGCGATTCCGATGAAGAGCAGATCCGCATCGACCTGGCGGCCACCTTTCGCATCATTGCCCATCTCGGCATGCATGAGGCGGTGGCCAACCATTTCAGCGCCGCGCTCTCCGCTGACGGGAAAACGTTTTTACTCAACCCGAAGTGGAAACACTTTTCGCGCATCCGCGCCAGCGATCTGCTGGTGCTGAACGCCGATGATGAACGTTGCGCCGCGCGCCCTGACGTCGATGCCACCGCGTGGGCCATCCACGGGCAGATCCATCAGCGACTGCCCGACGTGCGGGTGGTGCTGCATCTGCACCCGGTGTACACCACCAGCCTCGCCTGTCTGGCGACGCCGCAGATCCTGCCCATCGACCAGAACACGGCCCGCTATTTTAACCGGGTCGCCGTCGATACCCTGTACGGCGGGATGGCGGACACCGCGGCAGAAGGCGCCCGGCTGGCGGGGCTGCTGGCAGATAAACGCCGTCTGCTGATGGGCAACCATGGGGTGCTGGTGACCGCCCCGAACATCGGCGAAGCGTTCGACGATATCTGGACCCTGGAGCGCGCCTGTCAGATCCTGATCACCGCCTGGTCAACCGGCCAGCCGCTGAAGGTGCTGTCAGACGCGGTGGCGGAAAAAACCGCCCAGGACTGGGAGAAGATTGCCGATTTCTCCAGGCAGCACTTTGCCGAGATGAAGCAGTTGATGATCGACCTCGATCCCTCGCTGGTGGACTAACCCCGCGCCAGCCCGGGTCAGCCCGGGCCGTCGCTGGCCGCCGCCAGCAGCGGCACGATGATATCGCTGAGCGGCGTCGGAATGCCGTGCTGACGTCCGCGACGCTGCACCACGCCGTTACGAATATCCCACTCCAGCGGTCGGCCATTCAGGCGATCGATCATAATCGAGGTGCTTAAGTCGGCAGGCGCCCGGTGAAAGCCGGCGATAATCTCCTCCGGCACGTTGTCGCTCAGGGCGGCCCCTTCCGCCCGCGCCACCTGTAGGCATTCGCGCAGATAAGCCAGTCCGAGGGCAGTGATGTCCTCCCGGGCGAACATCCCGGCGCGGCGTCCGGTCAGCACCATCAGACCGGCAACCGCGTTCTGCAACAGTTTGCGCCAGGCCACGGTGGTAAAATCAGCCGCCAGGTCCACCGCGCAGCGGGTTCCCGCCAGCGCCTGCTGCACCCGCTCTGCCCCCGGCAGATCCGGCAGCGTCAGGCGCGGCGTGGCGCGCAACCAGACAGAGGCACCGGCATCGCGCTGCGCCGGGAACCAGACCACCGACGGCAGCACCGTCGCGCCGCCGGTCAAGGGGGCAAACTGCTGGCGCTGCTCAACGCCGTTTTGCAGCACGCACACCACGGTGTCAGGGGGAACACAGGGCCGTCAGCCAGGGGGCGATGGCCTCCGTCTGGGTAGTTTTCACCGCGACAAAGACCAGGTCGAAGGGGGCGGCTATCGCCATCGGGTCGGTGTGCACCGGGCCGGGCACCACGATCTCACCCTCGTCAGTGCGCAGCACCAGCGCCGAATGGGCGGTACGCCCGCAGACCATCGGCGCCCTCCCCCTCTCAAACAGGGCGGCGGCAATCGTGGTGCCGATGGCGCCGGGACCAATTAGCGCAACCTTAGGAAATGCTGTCATGCCGAAGACCTCCTGATGATTCACCGCCCAGATTAGGCAAAGATTGCCCTCCACAGTAGCGAGAAAGACCGGAAGTCGGCAAGGGGCGCGTCGGGAAAAGCCTTTCGCCTTCCCCGACGGAGGGCTAGTAGCGCACGCAGACGGATTTGGTTTCGCACCAGCCGTCGAGCCAGTCAGGGCCGAAATCGCGGCCGGTACCAGACTGCTTCATGCCGCCGAAAGGCAGGTTGGCGTCAATCAGGGTATGGCTGTTGACCCATACCGTTCCCGCCTGCAGACGGTCGGTGTAGTTCAGGGCCTGGGTCAGATCGCGGGTCCAGACGCTGGCGGTCAGACCAAAATCGCTGTCGTTGGCCAGGCGCAGCGCCTCCTCGCCATCGGCCACTCGCACCAGGTTCACCACCGGGCCAAAAACCTCCTCACGGCTGAGACGCAGTCCGGCGTCGGGGTTTACCACCAGCGTTGGCGGAATATAGTACCCTCCCGCATCTGGTCCGGCGCTGCCGCTGATGAGTTCTGCCTTCTGCTGGCGAGCCTCTTCGAGGTAGGCCGCCACCTTGTCGCAGTGGGCCCGGGAGACCACCGGGTTGATCTGCGCCGTCTCCTGCATCCCCGGCCCCACCTGCAGCGATTTCACCGCCTGCTCGAAGCCGCTGACCAGGGTGTCAAACAGCGGCGCTTCGATGTAGATCCGCGAGCTGGCGGCGCAGACCTGCCCCTGATTGAGGAAGCTTCCGGTCATCAGCCCCTCAATAACCCACTGGGGGTCGGCGTCTTTGAGCACAATCGCCGGATTCTTGCCACCCAGCTCCAGCGTCACGCGGGTCAGGCGGTCGGCAGCCACGCGGGCAATCTGTTTCCCGGTCGCCGTCGAGCCGGTAAAGCTAACCTTCGCCACCTGCGGATGGGCGGTCAGCGCCGCGCCGCAGCCGGCGCCGCTGCCGGTGACCACGTTGAACACCCCGTCAGGAATGCCCGCCTGGGTCGCCAGCTCCGCCACCCGCAGCAGGGTCAGCGGGGTGGTTTCCGAGGGTTTGATGACGATCGAACAGCCCGCCGCCAGGGCCGGCATGACCTTCCACATGCCGATCATCAGCGGGAAATTCCACGGAACGATGCCCGCCACCACCCCGACCGGCTCTTTTTTGGTCCACGCCTGGTAACGCGCCCCTTGCGGGAACGGGATCGAAACGTCCAGCGTCCGGCCGCTGATCTTGGTGGTCAGCCCCGCGGTGTAGCGCATCCAGTTCAGGGTGCAGCCGACCTCAAAGGCGCGGGAGATGGCAATGGATTTCCCCTGCTCGAGGGTTTCCAGTTGCGCCAGCTCTTCGCCGTGCTGCTCCACCAGATCGGCAAAACGCAGCAGGATGCGTTCACGGTCAGCCGGGGTGCGCCCGGCCCAGCGGCGATCGACAAAAGCGCGCCAGGCGGACATCACCGCCCGGTCGACATCCGCCGGGCTGGCGTCGGCGGTGGTGGCAATCGCCTGCCCGGTGGCCGGATCCCAGACGGTTAACCGGTTTTCGCTCTGCGCGGCGCAGGGGGCGCCGTCGATATACAGGCCATGCTGACGGTCTAAAAACTGCTGGACGCTGGCAAGCAGCGCTATCTGTGAGGTGGACATACCCTTTCCTTATTCATCGCGGATAGTGCTTTCAGTCTATGTCTGGTTGGCGGTTGGCGCTTTTTTCTCTGTGACATTCGTTTGCGCCGCTGTGACAGTCGCCGCAATTCCGTCGTCTGCCCTCGCAGAAATGTGCCGCGGGTAATAGTTCTTTCATATACCCGCCATCGCGCCCTTGCCTGAGGCGACACAAATGCAACAATGCGGAAACATTGTTATTAGAGGAGAAGGGCGAATGATGACCACGGCAGAGGGAGGGCTGGCGTATCAGCGCTGGCTGGCGACGATCAATCAGGTCTGCGGCCATTTCGCCGCCCGGCCGTTGGAGGAGAGTTTCCACGGCGAGATTGACGCCCGCTACGCCGGCAGCCTCAAGGTCAGTACCGTCACCGCCGCCGGCGTCAATCTCTACCGCACGCGCAATGAGATAAAACGCGATAACGACGCCTGGTTCTATACCGTGTTTCAGCTCGCCGGCGAAGCCATCCTCGAACAGGACGATCGCCAGGTGACGCTGGCGGCAGGCGATATCACGTTAATCGACGCCGCCCGCCCATGCTCCATCGTCTGGCAGCAGACCTCGCGTCAGGCCTCGCTGCTGCTGCCGCGCCAGCGGGTGGCGCCCACAGGGGACATCACTACCGCCTGCCGGCTGGACAAATCTCTGCCAATGGTCCAGCTCAGCCAGCGACTGCTGCTGGAAAGCATGGGCGGCACGACGCTCTCCGCCAGCGAGAGCGAAGCCGCGCTGGAGGCGATCGCCTGCCTGTTGCGCCCGGTGCTGCATCAGCGCGATCCTGCCCCTTCCCGGCGGGAAAAGCAGTTTCAGAAGATTATTGCGTTAATCGATGCGTCCATTCAGTCGGAGCATCTGCGCCCGGAGTGGCTGGCCAGCGAGACGGGCATGTCGGTACGCAGCCTGTACCGGCTGTTTGCCGACCAGGGGCTGGTGGTGGCGCAGTATATTAAGAACCGGCGGTTGGATCTGTGTGCCCAGGCGTTACAGAACGTCCATGACGATGAAAAGCTGGCGGGGATCGGCTACCGCTGGGGCTTCAGCGACCACAGCCATTTCTCCACCGCCTTTAAGCAGCGCTTTGGCGTCACCCCGGGGGAATACCGCAAGCGCTGTCGCTAATTATTTGCGCAGCCACTGGCCGTTCAATCCCTGGACGTACTCCCCGGGCTGCGCGCGGGCCACCAGCTTCTGCCCGGCCATTTTCGCCACTTCATCCACCGGCAGATTGTTGTCATCCGCCAGCTGCTGGTAGCTTTCGCTGCGCGCGGCGTTAATCTGCTTTACCAGCGCCAGCGTCTCTTTATCCTGACGCAGCGGCGCGAGATAGCCGTTCAGCGTCTCCCCCACTCGTCCCTGCTGGCGCGCTTCGCTCAGGGTCAACGCCAGCGCGGGCGCGCTGAGTAAAGCCAGTGTCAGCGCCGCGGTTAACAGTCGTTTTCTCATCGTCGCCTCAGAACAAATCGCTGCGGGATTTGAGCAGGTTTTCCACATCCTTATCGACCTTGATATGGATCTCATGCTCAATTTTGACATTCATATTGATGGTGATGGGCTCTTTCGACGCCGCGATTTCGATGCGCGGCGTACAGCCGGCGAGCAGCATCGACGCCGCCATGGCCAGTAACAGCTTCTTCATTTAGGTTCCTTACATGTCTTACCGTCCGTACAGCGCCGTACGGGCAGCGTAGCATTCTGCTCGAGCCACGCCTGTAAATTGTCGCCGAAGCGCAAACTGCGCCACAGGTCGAAAATATTCTCTTCATGAGCGTAGTTTAAATGCACGGTACTGTTTTTCCCTTCCACCCGGCTGGTGCCGTTGATGCTGGCCTTAAGCGTCAACACGCCCAGATTATCGAGGTTAATCTGCGTCCACGAGCGGGAGATTTCCATATAGCGCAGCCAGTTAATCGCCGCCCCGGCGGAGACATTATCCGCCACCAGCGCATCGGCGGTGTCTTTATCCAGCCGTAGGGTCATCGGTCCGTCATTGCGCAGCCAGCCGTCGTGGATGATCCATTGATTATTCTCCAGCCACAGCGGCAGCGCGCCGCTCACCGCGCCGGACATGGCGAACTGTTTCACCTTGACGGCGCTGGTCAGTTCGCTGCTGGAGATATGCTGCAGGCGGATCAACGCCGGGTCGCGCTGCGGCATACGCAGCTGCAGCAGCGTCAGTTTCCCGCCTAACAGATCGACGCTGACGTCGCTGAGCTGCAGCGGATTGGCCTCGCTCCACGGCCAGGTGCCCTGCAGGTCCGCCGTCAGATTACGCGCGGTGACCTGGTTGACGATTTCGCCAATGCGCAGGGAGACCGGGCGGCGGATGCCCAGCTGCCAGTGACCGTCGCTGAAGCGGAACGGCAGGACGAAATCGACGCCGTTGATCTGGTTATCCGGCATCCAGGCGCTGCCGCCCTTCAGGACGCCATGGCCGCCCGCCTCAAATCCCTGCCCGGCTGCCGCCGAGAAGGCCACCTGCGCGTAGAGACTGCCTTCACGCAGGTTCATCTTCCAGTCCGGCGGCACCAGCGGCTGGAACACCGTTAGCGACTGTTTTGGCCACCACGCCTGGCCGCGCAGCCGTTCGCCATCCCAGCGCCCGGACAGACGCACCGGACCGATAGCCTCGGCATGCAGGGCGCCGGTGAACTGGAACCACGTCGGGTCCCGACCGTCGAGGGCGAATTTCAGCGTTGAGGCCGGGAGATAGCTGCCGCCGGAGAAGGTGGTTTTGGCGGCGTCCAGCGACAGCGCGCCGGTCAAGCGCGGATGCTCAGCATCGCGCAGCCAGCGGATCGGCTGCTCGAGGGTCAAACGCGGGGTGCTGACCCGCATTGTGCCGTACTCAAGCTTATCGAAGCCGGTGGAGAGGCTGCTCAGGGTAATAGCATTGTCGCGCCACTCCCCGCTGCCCTTCACATCCCAGCGCGCCTGCATCGGGGTAAAATGTCCCTCGCCCCAGTAGCGCCACTGCCAGCGGCCGCTGTCGGGCAGAAAATCGCTCGCCTGACCGTCCAGATGCAGCGTAAAGTCGCCCATCTGCTGCTCATGGGCGCGAAGGATCGCCTGCAGGCGGCCATCGACGCCCTGCTGAGTGACCTTAACCCCGGCCAGCGGCCAGCGGATTTCGTCAATATTCAGCGCGTCGATCACCCGCCCGCGCGAGCGCAGCAACGCACCGGGGTGAAAAGCCAGCTGCGGGCTGATCAGCGGCCCGCTGAGCTGAGCCGGCAGCGCCGCGTATAGTATCATCTCCCCCAGCTTGGCCTCGCCGGTGAGCCGCAGCGGCAGATCGCTGTTATCCATGCTCAGCTTGCCCGGACCAATATTCAGTACCGCATTGCCCTTCCCGGCATGCCCCTCGGTGAGAACATTCAGGCGACCGCTGACGATCATCTGTTCGGTGCCCTGCTGCCAGTTACCCACCGACAGCGCCACCCGCCCGCGCAGCGGATACGCCTCGTAACGGGTGCGCCAGCGGCCGTCGCTGATAGTGATCCGCTCCGGGGTGATCTCCCACGGCAGGTCCAGAATAGGCTCTACCTCACCCCGCGGGGTGACCAGCAGTTGGCCGCGATTGTGCTGCCACTCGAGCTCAGCATCGATCCATTCCGCAGTCTGCGGGAATTCGAAGGTGCCCTGCATCTGACCGTCGACCGGCAGACCATCCGGCACCAGCGGCAGATGGAAGGTCCCCACCAGCTTCACCGGCGGCTGATCGTCAGTCAGCCGGGCGCTGAACTGGCTGACGGTGAGTGCCTGGCCGCGCAGGCGCGCCTGCAGACTCAGTTCCTTCCCGGCAAAGCCGATATCCTGCTGCGCAGGCGTTAATGACATTACCAGCCGCCCCTGCCATTTCTCCCACGGCGACAGCCGCAGATTGTCAATGGTTAACCAGCTATAGGGCAACATCGATTGCCATTCGGCAAGCGTGCGCGGTGAACCGGGAGAGGGATCGCTGGCCGGCAGTTTGCTCAGGCAGGCGCTGTTGATCTCCAGCTGGCCAATATGCAGCCGCCAGCGGCTGGGACGCGAGAGACGGGCATCGGTCACCCGGGCGATTTCACAGTCGCCCACCAGATAACGCAGATCGGGGATCAGCAGGGCCGACCGCGTCAGGCGCGGGCTCTCCTGCAAAGAGATACGCGTGCCCACGGGCAGCCAGATGCCCGCCAGCGTCGGCACCCAGTGGGTTAGCGTCAACAGCAGGGTTAGCGGCAATAACACCAGAACTAACACCAGCGCGATGGCGGCTTTATATTTACCCTTCATGGGCAGTTAATATCCTGATTCAACATAAGTAAAAGCCGAAAGGCGTCCATTGTGACACGTTCGACCAGTGAGTGAAAGTTTACGGCCTGTTAAAGCATAGTTGCCAGCCGGACTCGCGGCGCGACGTTCGGCCATTATCATTTAACTGTTGTTTAAGTCGCCCCTGCCACACTCCAGCCAGACGGGAATAGCTTGCGGGAGAGGCGGTGTCGTTAATTATCTCGCTCATAGAGAGCGCACAGGACCACTATCCATGGGTATTGCTGATTGTTTTTCTGCTTACCTTCACTAAATCCTGCGCATTGGTCTCGCTGGCAATCCCCGGCACCTCCGGCCTGCTGCTGCTGGGGACATTCGCTTCCGCCAGCCTCGGACATTTCCTGTTAATGTGGTCCAGCGCCAGCCTCGGCGCCATCGGCGGATTCTGGCTATCGTGGCGGCTGGGCATTCGCTACCGTCATCGCCTCACCCATCTACGCTGGCTGACCGCCGAGCGTCTGGCCCGCAGCCGCCTCTTCTTTCAGCGCTATGGCCCGTGGGCTATCTTTTTCAGCCGCTTTCTCTCTCCCCTGAGGGCTACGCTGCCCTTCGTTAGCGGCGCCAGCAGTCTGCCGCTGTGGTCGTTTCAGCTGGCTAACGTCAGCTCCGGTCTGCTGTGGCCGCTTCTGCTGCTCGCCCCCGGCGCTTTCAGCCTCAGTTTGTGGTGAAAAAACTTTGTCTTTCAAAGAGATTCCGCAAGTCCGCGATATGCTCTAGAATTAGGATTAGCACCCTCTCATTAAACTATTTTTTAATAATTGTACGATTATTTTAAATATGCTACCGTGACGGTATAATCACTGGAGAAAAGTCTTATGAAAATCGCGGTTTATAGTACGAAGCAGTACGATAAAAAGTACCTGCAGCACGTTAATGATGCATACGGCTTTGAACTGGAATTCTTCGATTTCCTGCTGACAGCGAAGACTGCCAAAACCGCCAACGGTTGCGAAGCGGTATGTATCTTCGTCAATGACGACGGCAGCCGCCCGGTGCTGGAAGAGCTGAAGGCCCACGGGGTGAAATATATCGCCCTGCGCTGCGCCGGGTTTAACAACGTCGACCTTGAGGCGGCAAAGGAGCTTGGCCTGCGCGTCGTGCGCGTTCCAGCTTACTCTCCGGAAGCGGTCGCTGAGCATGCGATCGGTATGATGATGTCGCTTAACCGCCGCATCCACCGCGCTTACCAGCGTACCCGCGATGCCAATTTCTCCCTCGAAGGCCTCACCGGCTTCACCATGTACGGCAAAACCGCCGGGGTGATCGGCACCGGGAAAATTGGCGTAGCGATGTTGCGGATCCTCAAAGGCTTCGGCATGCGCCTGCTGGCGTTCGACCCGTACCCAAGCGCCGCCGCGCTGGAGCTGGGGGTGGAATATGTTGACCTCGCCACGCTGTACAAGGAATCGGACGTGATCTCCCTGCACTGTCCGCTGACCGACGAAAACTACCACCTGCTCAATCGCGAAGCTTTCGATCAGATGAAAGACGGGGTGATGGTGATCAACACCAGCCGCGGCGCCCTGATCGACTCTCAGGCGGCCATCGACGCCCTGAAGCACCAGAAAATTGGCGCGCTGGGGCTGGACGTTTATGAGAACGAACGCGATCTGTTCTTTGAAGACAAATCCAACGACGTGATCCAGGACGATGTCTTCCGCCGCCTCTCCGCCTGCCATAACGTGCTGTTTACCGGCCACCAGGCGTTCCTCACCGCCGAGGCGCTGATCAGCATTTCGGAGACCACTCTGGGTAACCTGCAGCAGGTCGCCAACGGCGAAACCTGTCCGAACGCCATCGTCTGACGCCTTTCCCTTTTGTGCTCCTCTCCCGGGGGGAGCACATTCAGATAATCCCCACAGATCCCTGCTGCGATACCGTTACACTGGCTTGGTTTTATTAGTTATATGATTGTTTTGGAGTGAAAATGAACAAATTTGCGGCGCTTCTGGCGGCAGGTATGCTGCTGTCCGGCTGTGTCTATAACAGTAAGGTGTCCACCGGTGCGGAACAGCTGCAGCATCATCGTTTCGTGCTGACCAGCGTCAACGGCCAGGCGGTCAACGCCAGCGACCGGCCGCTGGAGCTGAGCTTCGGTGAGAAGATGGCTATTACCGGCAAGATGTATGTATCCGGCAATATGTGCAACGGCTTTAGCGGGGAAGGTAAAGTGTCGGACGGCGAGCTGAAGGTCAAATCGCTGGCGATGACCCGGATGCTGTGCCACGACGCCCAGCTCAATACCCTGGATGCGACGATCGACAAGATGCTGCGCGAGGGTGCGCAGGTCGATCTGACGGAAAACCAGTTGACGCTGGCGACCGCCGACCAGACGCTGGTCTATAAGCTCGCCGACCTGATGCACTAGCCGGCGTTGAGGTGCCGCTGACGCTGCCCCGCGACGGGGCCGCTGTTAGTAGCCGCAGCTGCCACCCGCCAGCGCCTGCTCGCTGCAGCGTTTGCCGTTCGGCAGCGCGCACATGCCAATCGCCGAACCATCGAGCTGACGAGCCACCGATAACGAGCCGCCTATCATGGCGCAGTTGGCCTGACCGGCGTCGCTCATCGCCGCCCGCATTCCCGGCGTGACGTGCGCCGCCGTGGCCTGCTGAACGGGTTCACTACTGCACGCGGACAGCAACAGCGCCGCACATCCTACTAACATCGCAGCTCGCATTCTCTCTCCCCTCGGAAACGTCTTAAAAAAGCAAACCCCAGAATAATAGGCAGCGTGGCGGGCGGCGTCGAGAGGGGAAGTACGTATTTATGCGCCTCATTAACATTTTCTAGCAAATTTTCGCCTAAAGCTTGATCTGCCTCGGCCATGTCGCCCGGCGCAGGTGGTTCATCTCCCGGCAGGCAGCCATTTTCTCCGCGAACCACGCAAAATATTGATCTGGTCACGGGTACCCGGCGCATTGAGGACACAAATGCAAAAATGGCGGGGTCAGCGGTTTGCTAAACTACCCCTTATATAATTACAGGGCGCGTCGCGGTTTCACGCGTCCATTCTTTTGCGCAATGTAAGGGTGTCTTCATATGATTACGATTGATGGTAATGGCGCGGTCGCTTCCGTCGCGTTTCGCACCAGTGAAGTTATCGCCATCTACCCGATCACGCCCAGTTCAACGATGGCGGAACAGGCTGACGCCTGGGCCGGCAATGGGCTGAAAAACGTCTGGGGCGATGTTCCCCGCGTGGTCGAAATGCAGTCGGAGGCGGGCGCCATTGGCGCCGTACATGGCGCGCTGCAGACCGGCGCCCTCTCCACCTCCTTTACCTCATCGCAGGGCCTGCTGCTGATGATCCCCACCCTGTACAAACTGGCCGGCCAGCTGATGCCGTTTGTGCTGCACGTCGCCGCCCGCACTGTCGCTACCCATGCGTTGTCGATCTTCGGCGACCATTCCGATGTCATGGCCGTCCGCCAGACCGGGTGCGCCATGCTGTGCGCCAGCAGCGTCCAGGAAGCGCAGGATTTCGCGCTGATCTCGCATATCGCCACCCTGCAAAGCCGGGTGCCGTTTATTCATTTCTTTGATGGTTTCCGTACTTCGCACGAAATCAACAAAATCGCCCCGCTGGCGGATGACACCATTCGCGCCCTGCTGCCGCAGGATAAGATCGCTGAGCATCGCCAGCGCGCGCTCAACCCGGAACACCCGGTGATCCGCGGAACCTCGGCCAACCCCGACACTTATTTCCAGTCCCGGGAGGCCACCAATCCGTGGTACGACGCGGTGTATGACCATGTCGAGAAAGCGATGGACGATTTCGCTGCCGCCACCGGCCGTCAGTACAAACCGTTTGAGTTTTACGGCCACCCGCAGGCAGAGCGCGTGATCGTCATTATGGGCTCAGCCATCGGCACCTGCGAAGAGGTGGTCGATGAGTTGCTGAGTCGCGGCGAGAAAGTCGGCGTGCTAAAAGTCCGCCTCTATCGCCCGTTCTCCGCCGCCCACCTGCTGGCGGCGCTGCCGGAAAGCGCCCGCGCGGTTGCCGTACTGGATCGCACCAAAGAACCCGGCGCGCTTGCCGAACCGCTTTACCTCGACGTGATGACCGCCCTGGCGGAAGCCTTTAACCGCGGCGAGCGCGAGACGCTACCGCGCACTATCGGCGGCCGCTACGGTCTCTCCTCCAAGGAGTTTGGTCCGGAATGCGTGCTGGCGATATTCAGTGAATTGCAGGCCGCCCAGCCGAAGCCGCGCTTTACCGTCGGGATCTATGATGACGTGACCAACCTGTCGCTGCCGCTGGGCGAAAATACCCTGCCGGCAGAGGCCAAGCTCGAGGCCCTGTTCTACGGCCTCGGCAGCGACGGCAGCGTGTCAGCTACCAAAAACAACATCAAAATCATCGGCAACTCGACCCCATGGTTCTCCCAGGGCTATTTTGTCTATGACTCGAAGAAAGCGGGCGGCCTCACCGTCTCGCATCTGCGGGTCAGCGAAAAACCGATTCGTTCATCGTATCTGATTTCGCAGGCTGATTTCGTCGGCTGCCACCAGCTGCAGTTTATCGATAAATACCAGATGGCCGAGCGGCTGAAGCCCGGCGGCATTTTCCTGCTCAACACGCCGTACAGCGCCGATGAGGTCTGGTCCCGCCTGCCCCAGGAAGTCCAGGCCACCCTGAATCAGAAAAAAGCGCGTTTTTACGTGGTCAACGCGGCAAAGATCGCCCGCGAATGCAGCCTCGGGGCGCGCATTAATACCGTGATGCAGATGGCCTTTTTCCATTTAACCCAGATCCTGCCGGGTGATAGCGCGCTGGCGGAACTGCAGGCAGCCATCGCCAAAAGCTACAGCAGCAAAGGTCAGGAGCTGGTGGAGCGCAACTGGCAGGCGCTGGCCCTGGCCCGTGAATCACTGGCAGAAGTACCGCTCCAGCCAGTGAACGCCAGCAGTCCGAACCGCCCGCCGGTGGTCTCCGACGCCGCGCCGGATTTCGTCAAAACGGTCACCGCCGCGATGCTGGCCGGGCTCGGCGATGCGCTGCCGGTCTCTGCCCTGCCGCCGGACGGCACCTGGCCCATGGGCACCACCCGCTGGGAGAAACGCAACATCGCCGAAAAGATCCCCATCTGGAAGGAAGCGCTGTGTACTCAGTGCAACCACTGCGTCGCCGCCTGCCCGCACTCGGCGATCCGCGCCAAAGTGGTCGCCCCGGAAGAGATGGAGAACGCCCCTGCCAGCCTGCATTCGCTGGATGTGAAATCCCGCGATATGCGCGGGCAGAAATACGTTCTGCAGGTCGCCCCGGAAGACTGCACCGGCTGCAACCTGTGCGTCGAAGTGTGCCCGGCAAAAGACCGCCAGAACCCGGAGATCAAGGCCATCAATATGATGTCCCGCCTGGAGCATGTGGAAGAGGAGAAGGTCAATTACGAGTACTTCCTCAACCTGCCGGAAATCGACCGCAGCAAACTTGAGCGCATTGATATTCGCACCTCGCAGCTGATTAGCCCGCTGTTTGAATACTCCGGCGCCTGCTCGGGCTGTGGCGAAACGCCGTATATCAAACTGCTGACCCAGCTCTACGGCGACCGAATGCTGATTGCCAATGCCACCGGCTGCTCCTCCATTTACGGCGGCAACCTGCCCTCGACACCGTACACTACCGACGCCAACGGCCGCGGCCCGGCGTGGGCCAACTCGCTGTTTGAGGATAACGCCGAATTCGGGCTCGGCTTCCGCTTGACCGTCGACCAGCATCGCCAGCGCGTGATGCGCCTGCTGAGCGAATTCGCCGACAAGCTGCCGGCAGAGCTGAACGCGGCGCTGCACGCCGAGGCGACGCCGGAAGTTCGCCGCGAACAGGTGGCAGCCCTGCGTCAGGCGCTGGCCGGCGTGGCGGGAGCTGAAGAGCTGCTGACCGATGCCGACGCGCTGGTGGAGAAATCCGTCTGGCTGATCGGCGGCGACGGCTGGGCTTACGATATCGGCTTCGGCGGCCTGGACCATGTACTGAGCCTGACGGAAAACGTCAATATTCTGGTGCTGGACACCCAGTGTTACTCCAACACCGGCGGGCAGGCGTCAAAAGCCACCCCGCTGGGAGCAGTGACTAAGTTTGGCGAGCACGGCAAACGCAAGGCGCGTAAAGATCTGGGCGTCAGCATGATGATGTACGGTCATGTTTATGTGGCGCAAATTTCGCTGGGCGCGCAGCTGAACCAGACGGTAAAAGCGATTCAGGAAGCGGAAGCCTATCCGGGGCCATCGCTGATCATCGCCTATAGCCCTTGCGAAGAGCATGGCTACGATCTGGCGCTCAGCCACGACCAGATGCGTCAGCTGACCGCCACCGGCTTCTGGCCGCTCTACCGCTTCGACCCGCGTCGGGCAGACGAAGGCAAGATCCCGCTGGCGCTAGATTCCCGTCCGCCATCAGACGCGCTGGCCGAGACGCTGCTTAATGAGCAACGTTTCCGCCGCCTGAACGCCCAGCAGCCTGAAGTGGCGGAGCAGCTATGGAAAGACGCCGCCGCCGATCTGCAGAAGCGCTATGACTTCCTCGCCCAGCTGGCTGGCAAAGCGGAGAAATCGCCAAGCGAAGGTTAACCGCCCCGTCACCTTTGTCCATAAAAAAAGCCCGAACACAACGTTCGGGCTTGTCGTTTTACCGATAAACAACATCATTCCGCAGAATGAGACGGCAACAATAAATTATTGGCATGACAATAAAGGCATATAACGCGCAAATAATACGTGATTAGCCCGGGCATGTATAATTTTTATTTTGTATATTATCTATAAATGCATTCAGCATAATTATCACCATTTCATTGGTATTATTTATTTTAGATTTTACTTATATCGTAACAATTGAGTCTTACCGGATCTCAGACCGCTCCTTTAGCATGAGTTCACTTCCCACCCGGAAGTTAAAACATAAAAACAGTTAAAGGAATTTCTTCATGAAAAGAAAAGTACTGGCCCTCGTTATTCCGGCTTTATTAGCCGCCGGTGCCGCGCATGCGGCGGAAATTTATAATAAAGACGGGAATAAATTAGATCTCTATGGCAAGGTAGATGGTCTGCATTATTTCTCCAGCGACTCGAAAAAAGACGGCGATCAAACTTATTTACGTTTTGGCTTTAAAGGCGAAACCCAGATCAACGATATGCTTACCGGCTATGGCCAGTGGGAATATAACGTTCAGGCCAACAACACCGAGACCTCCAGCGATCAGGCGTGGACCCGTCTGGCATTCGCCGGTATCAAAGTGGGCGATTATGGCTCCTTCGACTACGGTCGTAACTACGGCGTGCTGTACGACGTTGAAGGCTGGACCGATATGCTGCCGGAGTTCGGCGGCGACTCCTACACCTATGCGGATAACTTTATGGCAGGCCGCGCCAACGGCGTCGCAACCTACCGTAACAGCGATTTCTTCGGTCTGGTGGAGGGTCTGAACTTCGCCCTGCAGTATCAGGGCAAAAACGAAGGCCAGAACGCGCAGGATATCAACGTCGGCACCAATAACCGCAGCAGCGACAGCGATGTTCGCTTCGACAATGGCGATGGTTTCGGCCTCTCCACTTCCTACGACTTCGGCATGGGCATCAGCGCGGCGGCAGCTTACACCTCGTCTGACCGTACTAACGATCAGATGACCCAGACCAACGCGCGCGGCGATAAAGCGGAAGCCTGGACCGCCGGCCTGAAGTACGACGCCAACGATATCTACCTGGCGACCATGTACTCTGAAACCCGCAATATGACCCCGTACGGCAATGACGGCGTGGCCAATAAAACGCAAAACTTCGAAGTCACCGCGCAGTATCAGTTCGACTTCGGCCTGCGTCCGGCCATCTCCTACCTGCAGTCCAAAGGCAAAGATCTGTACAATAACGGCCGCTATGCCGATAAAGATCTGGTCAAATATATGGACGTTGGCGCGACCTATTACTTCAACCGTAATATGTCCACCTATGTTGATTACAAAATCAACCTGCTGGATGGTAACGACAAATTCTACGAAGACAACGGTATCTCTACCGATAACATCGTCGCCCTGGGCCTGGTTTACCAGTTCTGATGCGCCTGCCCGCCGGTTCCGGCGGGCTTTCCCCCACCCGCCTCGCTGCAGATAAAACAAAACGCTATATCTCGCGGACTAAAATAGCCGTCCGTTTAATGATATAGTCATGGCCAGTCAGTGCTTGCCCGAGGACGTCCATCATGCACCACCATCCGGTTAAATCTTCCCGAATTATCTCCGTCGCCTACGATGACGCCTCCGCCACACTGGAAATCTATTTCTATCACCAGCCGCCATTACAATATACCGGGGTCCCACCGCGTATTTTTCATGATTTTTTACAGGTGGTGTCAAAAGGCCGGTATTATGACGGGGTGATCAAAGGAAAATTTCCCGAACGCAAGCTACGTTAATGTCAAAGTGTGACTGCGGTCATGATACAAAACGTGCCCTAATACCGTACAATATGAAGGGATACTTAAACAGGAGGTTTTATGAGCAGAATGATTCTTGTCCCTATCGATATCTCTGATAAAGAATTTACTGAACGCATTATCAGTCACGTTGAATCGGAAGCGCGGATTGACGACGCCGAGGTGCATTTCCTCACCGTGATCCCTTCTCTGCCCTATTATGCCTCACTGGGAATGGCCTATACCGCTGAGCTTCCCGGCATGGATGAGCTGCGTGAGGGTTCTGAAACGCAATTGAAAGAGATCGCGAAGCAGTTCTCCATCCCGGAAGACCGGATGCATTTTCACGTCGCGGAAGGATCGCCAAAAGATAAAATCCTTGCGCTGGCTAAGTCGCTGCCAGCCGACCTGGTGATCATCGCTTCGCACCGACCGGATATCACAACTTATCTGCTGGGCTCCAACGCCGCCGCGGTGGTTCGTCACGCCGAGTGCTCGGTACTGGTGGTCCGCTAACGCCGCAGCCCGCCGCCCGGCGGGCTTTTTATTTCCGCATCAGCCGCCCCCGCCTGGCTGCTCGCTGCCGAAAGTGCCGGAAAGATGCTGACATTCCGCCCCTGAATCCGTACCATACACGCCACGGTTGCCTGTCAAACCTCAATAATTGCTACGCGCCAGCGCCACGTTGTTCAGCGGCTGGCAGAATGCGTGCTCTTCTGATGCCACACTATGAATTGAGCCACTATTACATGCTGCAAAACCAAGAAATCAGTAAAAAAGAAAAGTACAACATCGATAAGCTGCAGAAACGTCTGCGCCGCAACGTCGGTGAGGCGATTGCCGACTTCAATATGATTGAAGAGGGCGACCGCATTATGGTTTGTCTTTCAGGCGGCAAGGACAGCTATACCATGCTGGAGATCCTGCGCAATCTGCAGAAAAGCGCGCCCATCTCCTTCTCGCTGGTGGCGGTGAACCTCGATCAGAAGCAGCCAGGGTTCCCGGAGCATATTCTGCCGGCGTATCTGGAGCAGCTGGGGGTTGAATACAAGATTGTCGAAGAGAACACCTACGGCATCGTCAAAGAGAAGATCCCGGAAGGAAAAACCACCTGCTCGCTGTGCTCTCGCCTGCGTCGCGGCATCCTCTATCGTACCGCCACCGAGCTCGGGGCGACCAAGATCGCCCTCGGCCATCATCGCGACGATATCCTGCAGACGCTGTTTTTGAATATGTTCTACGGCGGCAAAATGAAAGGGATGCCGCCGAAGCTGATGAGCGACGACGGCAAACACATCGTCATCCGCCCGCTGGCCTACTGCCGCGAAAAGGACATCGAGCGCTTCTCCCAGGCCAAAGGCTTCCCGATTATTCCGTGCAACCTGTGCGGTTCGCAGCCAAACCTGCAGCGCCAGGTGATCGCCGATATGCTCCGCGACTGGGACAAGCGTTATCCTGGGCGCATTGAAACCATGTTCAGCGCGCTGCAGAACGTGGTGCCTTCGCACCTGAGCGACGTCAATCTGTTTGATTTTAAAGGCATCACCCACGGCTCAGAGGTGGTGGATGGTGGCGATCTGGCGTTTGACCGGGAAGATATTCCCCTGCAGCCCGCCGGCTGGCAGCCGGAAGAAGAAGACGCCCGTCTCGATGAGCTGCGTCTGAACGTGGTGGAAGTAAAATAACCCTCACGCGTCTCAGGCAGCCGCCTGAGACGCACTCTCCTGCCCTTACTTCAGCAGTCGTACGCGGCAGGATTTACCTTTGATCTTGCCATTTTGTAACTGCTTATACGCCTTCTGCGCCATATTCTGGCGGATCGCCACATAGACGTGGGCCGGGTGGACGGTAATTTTGCCGATATCGGCACCATCAAAGCCCATATCCCCGGTCAGGGCTCCCAGCACATCTCCCGGGCGCATTTTCGCCTTTTTCCCGCCGTCGATACACAGCGTCGCCATCTCCGCCGTCAGCGGCGCGATGGTGTTGCCCGTCGGCGCCGGCAGCCAGTTCAGGGAAAGCTGCAGCATGTCGGCCAGAATAGTGGCGCGCTGCGCCTCTTCCGGCGCACAGAAGCTGATGGCCAGCCCTTGTTCACCGGCGCGGGCGGTACGGCCGATGCGGTGAACATGCACCTCCGGATCCCAGGCCAGCTCGAAATTCACCACCAGCGCCAGGGATTTGATGTCCAGACCGCGGGCAGCGACGTCGGTCGCCACCAGAACCCGGACGCTGCCGTTAGCGAAGCGCACCAGCGTCTGATCGCGATCGCGCTGCTCAAGGTCACCATGCAGCGACAAGGCGCTCTGCCCGGCGGCGTTGAGCGCATCGCAGACCGCCTGGCAATCGCGTTTGGTATTGCAGAACACCACGCAGGATGCGGGCTGATGCTGGCTGAGCAGGCGCTGCAGCAGGGCAATCTTACCGTGGCGGGAAACTTCAAAGAACTGCTGCTCAATCGCCGGGAGCGCATCGACAGTGTCGATCTCAATTGTCTGCGGATTGCGCTGCACCCGGCCGCTGATCGCCGCGATTGCCGCCGGCCAGGTAGCAGAAAACAGCAGCGTCTGCCGGTCAGCCGGTGCGAAGCGGATCACCTCATCAATGGCATCGCTAAAGCCCATATCGAGCATGCGGTCCGCTTCGTCCATCACCAGGGTCTGCAGCGCGTCAAGGGAGACCGTTCCCTTCTGCAGATGATCGAGCAGACGGCCCGGGGTGGCGACGATAATATGCGGGGCATGCTGCAGGGAATCTCGCTGGGCACCAAAGGGCTGCCCGCCGCAGAGCATCAGAATCTTGATGTTCGGCAGGCAGCGCGCCAGGCGGCGCAGCTCGCCGGCGACCTGATCGGCCAGCTCGCGGGTCGGGCATAACACCAGCGACTGGGTCTCGAAGCGCGCCGGATCGATATGCTGCAGCAGACCCAGCCCAAATGCGGCCGTTTTTCCGCTGCCGGTTTTTGCCTGCACGCGCACATCTTTCCCCGCGAGGATCGCCGGCAGGGCGGCGGCCTGAACCGGGGTCATCGACAGATAACCCAGCTCGTTAAGGTTGGCTAATTGGGCGGCAGGTAAAACAGTCAGGGTAGAAAAAGCGGTCACAATGTATTCTCGTATTAAAAGGCAGACAATCTGCAGGCGCGTATCCTCGCAGATCTCCGCGCCTGATGCGACAATTTAATCGGCTCTTCGTCAGGCGGCGGATCGGGCTGGGGCTGCGGACGCGGTCGTGGATCGGGTAAAGGAGCCGGATCGTTCGGCTCGGGCGAGATAGGGATAGACTGGGCTGTCAGCTCTGAAGCGTAATACATAGAGGCCTCCCGGAGAGTGATACGGGCGTACCCGCAGGCGTCAACGGCCAGAAACCGTCGGGTGTCTTAGTAAGGGTAGAAGCTGGTCCGGAGAGCGCAAAAAAAAAGCCGACTCAACAAAGCCGGCGTCGTACGAATCAATTGTGCTATGCAGTAATTCAAAAAAGGAAGTAAGACAATATGGAGCGCAACGCCCATCGCTTGACGTTGCATTCACCTGCGAGAGAGATATTGCCCTGAATGGGTAGATGGTTTATTGATTTCGCTCAAACATTGCCGGGTTTTCCCGGCACTACAGCCGCTAAAAGGCGATTCTTTACAGCCATTTACTGCGATGTAACCACCACGCAACACCACCGATGACAATGACTAACATCAAGCAGAAAAGGCTAAACCCCAGATGCCAGCTGTTGCCAGGGATCCCGCCGAGGTTGACGCCGAACAGGCCGGTTAAAAAGGTGCTGGGTAGAAACACCATCGCCATCAATGACATGGTATAGGTCCGCCGCGCCAGCGACTCCTGCATAATCTGGGCGATCTCGTCGCTCATGATCGCCGTCCGCGCGATACAGCTGTCGATCTCATCCAGACCGCGCCCCAGCCGCTCGGCGATATCCTGCATTCGCCGCCGCTGATCGTCACTCATCCACGGCAGCCGCTCGCTGGCCAGCCGGGCATAAACGTCGCGCTGCGGCGCCATATAGCGGCGCATCACAATCAGCTGCTTACGCAGCAGCGCGAGAAATCCGCGCGGCGGCACCTGCTGATCGAGCAGGTCGTCTTCCAGGTCGATAATGCGATCGTGCAGTTGTTCGATAAACTCGCTGGCATGATCGGTCAACGCATCGCAGACCTCCACCAGCCAGCTGCCGCCGTCCGTCGGGCCATTACCTTCCTTCAGGTCGCCCAGCACATCGTCCAGCGCCAGCACTTTGCGCTGACGAGTGGAGACGATCAGCCGCTCATCCATATACAGGCGCATCGCCACCAGCTGGTCGGGCCGCTCATCGGTACTGCCGTTGATACAGCGCAGGGTGATCAGCGCCCCGTCACCGATCCGCGTCACCCGCGGCCGGGTGCTCTCCCCCGCCAGGGCATCGCGTACGTTATTGGGCAGCAACGGGGTGGCCGCCAGCCAGTCGGCGCTGTCGCTATGGGTATAGTTGAGATGCAGCCAGCAAGGCTTGTCTTTGTCGATAATATCGTCATCGGCGAGCGGCTTAACGCCCCCCTGCCCGTCGAGCACCCACGCGAAGATCGCGTCCGGTATCTGCAACTCCGAGCCTTTAATCGCGTCCACTCAACCTCCGTTAATCCATATCTGCTAAATTACGCGCCTTCTCTATAAGGTACGCGAAAGCGCGCATTCTTGCTTTTAATGACCCGGAAATACAGGCCTAGTCGCTTCATTGAAAAGCGCTTTCGCCCCGGTCGCGGCGCTCCCCTCATTTAACGTTAAAACTTAGTGAAATCAAGTTCTTCACGATTCAACACATACAGAGCGACGTTTTGCCGTTTATTTTGCAACTTCTTGCTGTATTATGCTGTTTATTGCGTTAATTTGCGGAGTCAATGGCCATGCATAAGCTCGCCAGGCAAAAACATATTCTCGACAGGCTTAGCGAAACCGGTCAGCTGAGCATTAGCGAACTGGTTGCAGAGCTGCAGGTGTCGGCCGATACCATTCGCCGCGATCTGAGCGACCTGGAACAACAGGGCGTGCTGCAGAAAAGCCACGGCGGGGCCATCGCCCTTAACGTCCCGGCCATGACGCGCCAGGGCAGAAACGCTCTTCTCACCCAGACCAAGCAGCGCCTGGGTCAGCAGGTCGCCGCGCGCATTCCCTCTGGCTCGACGCTGTTTCTCGACGCCGGAAGCACGCTGTTGGCGGTGGCAGCCCAGCTGAAAGGGCCGTTGACCGTGATCACGGCATCTCTGGATATCGCTCAGCTGTTCAGCGACCGTGCCGATATCCAGCTGATCCTGCTTGGCGGCCAGTGGGATAGTAAACAACGGCTGTTCGCCGGCAGCGCCACCCTGGCGCTGGTCACCCGCTACCGGGCCGATATCGCCATTCTCGGCGCCTGCGCGCTCCATGCCGGGCTGGGGCTGAGCGCCAGCCAGGAAGCTGATGCCGACGTTAAACGCGCCATGCTGGCCGCCAGCGCCGAGCACTGGCTGGTGGCGGACCATACCAAACTCAACCGCTGCGAACCGTGGCGGGTGGCCGGACTCAGCGACATTCACCATCTTTTTCTTGATCGTCCCTGGGCTGAGCTGGGGGATGACCCCGCCCTCTCTGTACATATTGCTGACGCTTAACAACGTGGAGAACCTGATGAGTAACAACACGATAAATATCGCCCTGATTGGCTACGGATTCGTCGGTAAGACCTTCCACGCGCCGCTTATCCGTTCGGTGCCGGGGCTGAACCTGGCGTTCGTCGCTTCCCGCGATGAAGAGAAGGTCAAACGCGACCTGCCGGACGTCACGGTGATCGCCTCCCCGGAAGCTGCGGTCCAGCATCCGGACGTTGACCTGGTGGTCATCGCCTCTCCTAACGCCACGCACGCCCCGCTGGCACGTCTGGCGCTGAACGCCGGCAAACATGTGGTGGTGGATAAGCCCTTTACCCTCGATATGCAGGAGGCCCGGGAGCTGATCGCCCTGGCGGAGGAGAAACAGCGTCTGCTCTCCGTCTTCCATAACCGCCGCTGGGACAGCGACTATCTCGGGATCCGTCAGGTGATTGAGCAAGGCACCCTCGGCGCGGTGAAACATTTCGAGTCGCATTTCGACCGCTTCCGCCCGGAAGTCCGCGTCCGCTGGCGCGAGCAGAACGTCCCGGGCAGCGGCTTGTGGTTCGACCTGGGGCCGCACCTGATCGACCAGGCGCTGCAGCTATTTGGTTTGCCGCAGTCGGTGCAAGGTAACATAGCCACCCTGCGCGACGGGGCGGAGATCAACGACTGGGCGCATGTGGTATTAAACTACCCGGCGCATAAAGTGATCCTGCACTGCAGCATGCTGGTCGCGGGCGGCTCGTCGCGCTTCACCGTGCACGGCGATAAAGGTAGCGTTATCAAAGCGCGGGCCGACCAACAGGAGAGCCAGCTGCTGGCGGGCGTGGTACCGGGCAGCGCCGGCTGGGGCCAGGATGACGACCCGCTGGTTATCTATGATGCCTCGCTGCAGGCCCACGCGCAGGCTACCCCGCAGGGCGATCAGCGCCAGTACTATATGCTGATCCGCGATGCGCTGAAGGGCCAGATCGCCAATCCGGTGCCGCCGGTGGAAGCGCTGGCGGTGATGGCCGTTCTGGAAGCGGCGGTGCGCTCTGCTGAAAGTGGTATGGTGCAGACCCTGGACCTGTCCGACGACGAGCGCAACACGCTGCGCTAATCCGCCCTATTCTCCGGTTACCTGCGCGGCCCGCAGGTAACCGCTACTTTTGCTCCACATTAGAAAAAATCACTATCTATCCGCAGATTAACATTGCTTTATCCTGCTACATGGCGCAAAGCACCGCTGGAAATTTCAGCCAATTGGGAGGAGGATAGAATGCAGATCGATCGTAATGAGAAAAAGGTTGCTGACGCTGTGGACGCGGCAACCGTACTACAGGACAGGAGAAGCGCATGTATTACACGTTAGGAGATACCACTCTCCATTTTTATCGCTATCAGTGCAAATTTTACGTCGCCCACTGGGAAGGGGGTAACGTGATGAGCGAAAAATTTAAATCGTTTATCGAACAGATCACTGAGAAGACCGGGCTGGATGCGAAACGCGTCGAGACCGCCGCGCGCGATTATTTTACTAACGTGGATTAACAGGCAGTGCTGTTCGTAAGAGACAAGCTGGTGCGGTAGCCGCGCAGGCTAACCCCACCCTTCACCGCCAGGACGCCTCGCGCCGCCTGGCGGCTTCTCTATTCTGCCAGCATTAAACGGTAGTCAGTTTTGCCAGAATGGCGGCGAAGGCGTCATTAACCTTATCGCCGGCGAGCAGTTTTTTACGCAACGTGAAGCTTCTGCCGCTGGAACGGATCAGCAGCCGGACTTTCGCATCATTATTGCTGCGTTCAACTACGGCAACATCCCGCAAGGGAATAACGTAGGTATCGGCATAAAGCCCCGGCGTAAATATCATCGACTCGCCGCTCACGCCAATCACCACCCGATTTTGCAGACGATAGCCATTGCACAGCGCAACAATACCGGCGGCAATAAATACTCCGCCTATCCCCATGCCAATCATTAAAATAATGATCCCGGCGATGAGCGCCAGCGCCCCTTGGGGATAAAAGCCTGAGGCATTAAAGGTTAATAGCTGCTGGTTATCAGCCTCGCCCACTGCCGTGGTTGATCGCCAGGGCGTAAATCCGGCGTTAATCCGCGTTTGCAAGCTGAACAGACTACCCACCAGAAAGATCACGCTGGCGGGCACCATCACGATGCCGCCAACAAACGCCAGGACGATGGCCAGATAAGGGTAGCGGCCTGACAGCATTATGCTGATCGCCTGAACCACCACGGCAATAAACAGGGCCAGCACCAGCCAGGACCATACGCCGTCCGCCCGACTATGGAAGTTCAGCTGTCCTTCATCAAGTAATAAATTTCGCGCGACAAAACAGATAATAATATTGACGAACAGGCCTATCCAGGCCAGCTTGTGAACATGCTTCATTTCATACTCCATTATGTATTTTGCTATTCCATTATCAGACATTATTAAATAAAATCGAATGCCGCCCGGATAGTAGCAAAGCCGTTGGCAAGATCAATCAAAAAGCGTGCCCCCCCCCTCTCCTTTAGTTATTTTCAGATTGATATAAGCAATTAGCATACATCGTGATTATATAATCCATTATATATATTCTCAGAATTTCTTTACGCCGCATTAATATCGCCCTGCCATTCTGGAGGGCGTTGGAGATCGTCTTACCTTTATTGCGCGGATCCCGGTGCGAATTGGCAGTTATTCACGGCGCAGCCGGCGAGCCAGGCGGGTCCCCAGCGTCTGAATAAGCTGGACAATAACAATCAGCACCAGGGCGGTGGTGAGGGTGGCAAAGGCGTCGAAACGCTGATAGCCGTAGGTGATCGCCAGGTCGCCAATTCCGCCGCCGCCCACCGTTCCTGCCATGGCGGTCGCACCAAGCAGGCCGATGGTCGCCGTGGTGAGGGCCAGAATCAGCGACGCTGCCGCCTCCGGCAGCATAAAATGCCAGACCGTCTGCAGGGGGGTTGCGCCCATGGCGTCCGCGGCCTCGAGGATCCCCTCATCCACCTCCAGCAACGAGCTCTCCACTAATCGGGCAATGTAGGGGGCGACAAAGACGATCAGCGGCACGATGGCTCCCGCGGTGCCGATAGTGGTGCCCACCAGCAGTCTGGTAAAGGGCAGGATCACAATCAGCAAAATGATAAACGGCAGCGAGCGCAGCACGTTAATCAGCGGATTCAGCGCCTGATGCACCACCGGGTTGGCCACGATGCCGCCGGGACGGCAAACCACCAGCACAATCCCCAGTGGGACGCCGATCAGCGCGCCAAAGCCCAGCGAGACGGCGACCATAATCAGCGTGTCATGCAGCGCCAGCAGAAACTGATCCCCGGTGATGGCGGTATCAATAAGATCAAACATGGGTGATTTTCACTCCTGCATCGACCAGATGGGTGATGGCGCGGTCGGTTTCGTCAGGCTCGCCGAGAAGCTGCACAATCATAAATCCCAGAATCCGACCCTGAACTTCAGACATGCTGGCAAACAGGATATTCACCTCGACAGCATACTCGCGGATCAGGTGGTTAATAATCGGCTGCTGCGCCGTCGCGCCGACAAATTCGAGGCGTAAAGCCCGGGCGCCGTTATCGCGCTGCAGGAACGACGCCACCCGCTGCGGCAGGCGGTCGTGCACCACCGACTGCACGAAACTGGCAGTGACCGGATGCTGCGGCTGAGCAAAGAGATCAAAAACCGCCCCCTGTTCAACGATACGGCCCGCCTGCATCACCGCCACCTTGTGACAGATTTTCTGGATCACCGACATCTCATGGGTGATCAGTACGATGGTGATGCCATACCGACGATTAATCTCCTGCAAAAGCATTAAGATCTGCACCGTAGTGTGGGGGTCGAGCGCCGAGGTGGCTTCATCGCACAGAAGGACCGACGGGTTGGTGGCCAGCGCCCGGGCAATACCGACACGCTGCTTTTGTCCGCCCGACAGCTCATTAGGGTAGCTGTGGATTTTGTCGCTCAGATCGACGAACGCCAGCAGTTCCGCCACCCGCGCCTGGATAAAGGCCTTGTCGCGCCCCTGTAAAATAAGCGGGATGGCGATGTTATGAAAAACGGTTTTCGAATTCAGCAGATTAAAATTCTGAAAGATCATGCCGATATCTTTTTTGATGGCCTGCAGGCGCTGGCCGCTGCAGTCCTGTAGCGGCTCGCCGTTTAACAGTACCTCGCCCTCGCCAGGCGTTTCCAGACGATTAATCAGCCGTAATAAGGTGCTTTTTCCTGCCCCGCTGTAGCCAATAATGCCAAAAATATCGCCTCGCTCAATGCTGAGATTAATATCCTGCAAGGCCAGAATCGGATGTCCTTTCCTGGAAAAGCTTTTACTGACGTGGCGAAATTCTATCATCGCGTTATTCATTTTAAATAGTCAGGCAGCAGGTAACCATCATACTGCGGATGGCTGAGAATATATTTTTTGAACTCGGCCGAGTGGTAGCCATCGATAATATCTTTGGCAAACTGCGCCTTCTGATTTTTACCGGTGACGGTCACGACATTAATAAAATGGCTGGTGGCTGCTTCCAGCTTTAATGCCGAGGTCAGGGACATACCGCTGGAGACGGCAAAATTACCCTGAATCAGGCCATAGTCGACGTCCGGCAGAGCGCGAACCTGCTGGGCATTATCCATCTCTTTTAGGACAATTTTGTAAGGATTATCTACGATGTTACGCTGCGAAAAAGTGGCCGGATCGCTGTCTGGTTTAATTTTCACCCAGCCAAGGCTCTCCAGCACCAGTACCGCGCGATATTCATTTGACGGCTGGTTTGGTACCGACACGACGGTGCCCGCCGCCGGGGTCCCCAGGGTGGTCAGTTTCCCACCATACAGCCCCATCGGCGGCGTGGGGACCTGCACAATGCCCACGTTATCGATCCCCAGCCGCTCATTAATTGCTTTCAGATATACCGGATGCTGCATAATATTCGCTTCGATATCGCCGCGGGCTACCGCGTCATTCACCTGAATACCGTCGCTGAAATCCTTATATTCGATTTTATACCCTTTACTCAATAAATAGGGCGCGACGCCTTTCTCAAATTGTTCTTTATACGGCCCGGGGTTAAAGCCGACGCGGATAAGATGAGCGTCGGCGGCGGCATAAAAAGAGGTGGCCGACAACAGGGCGAGAGCGATCCCGCGCGCAACTGACTTGTTCATAAGGTATTTTCCTGGAGGGTTGGCGATATTGAACGATTAAATCACAGCCGATTGTGGGTTGTAAGCCAAAACGCCGAATTTCCTTTTGCTAATTCCTCATTAACTTTTGCTATACCGACATATCTTAAAAACAAGAATCTTTTGCGTATATTGTTATTTAGCCAGCCGCTATAAATCCCTTAAAGATGGTTAATTATTCATGATTTAAACCGGGAATGTTATGCCTGATTTTACTGCTTCGCCGCTGGTGGACGCCCTGGAAGAGAATTTGTTCAGCCTGCTGGAAAAACTGGCCGCGGAGGTCAACACCGAAGCGCTGCCGCTGATCGATCTTTCCAGCGGCAGTCCGGATCAACCCACCCCGCCGGAAGTAATCGACTCGCTGCAGAGCGCTATTCATCGTCGTGAAAACCATGGCTACCCGTCGTTCTGGGGCAAACCACAGGTCCGCGAGGCGATCGCCCGGTTCTATCGCCGGCAGTATGATGTGGAACTCGATCCGCACAGCGAAATCGCCGTGTTTCAGGGGTCGCATATCGGTATAGGCGGCATCCCGCGGGCGCTGCTCAGCCCCGGGCAATACCTCATCTCCACCGATCCCTGCTATCCGATTTACCGCTCGGCGGCGCTGCAGTCCCAGGCGGCGTTTTATGGCCTGCCGCTCAGGGCGGAGAACCATTTCCTGCCGGATTTTAACGATCTTCCCCGGGAAGTCGCTGACAAGGCCGGGCTGGTGGTGCTTAACTATCCGCATAATCCAACCGGCGCCCTCGCCACGCCGGCGCTGTTCGCCAGCGCGCTGCAGTTTGCTCGTCGTCACCAGGTGCCGATCCTCCATGATTTTGCCTATGCGGCCATCGGCAGCGCGGCCAGCGATGCGCCGCTGAGCCTCTTCTCCCAGCCCGACGCGAAAGCATGGGGAGTGGAAACCTATACTTTTTCCAAGACCTTTCATATGGCCGGCTGGCGCTTCGGCTTCGCGGTCGGCAACGCCTCGATTATCCGGGCGTTTAAAAAGCTGCACACCCATAGCTACAGCACGGTGTTTGGCGCGATTCAGGATGCGGCGATCGCCGCGCTCAACCTGCCGGCCGAACGGATTGCGCAGCTGACGGCGGTCTATCATCAACGTCGGGAGTGGGTTCTGCGTCGACTAGCCGCGCTGCGCTGGCCGGCGCGTGACGCACAAGGCACTTTCTTCCTCTGGCTCGGCGTGCCGCCCGGCTACCGTTCGCAGGAGTTTGCCCGCCTGCTGCTGCAGGAAGCGCATATTCTGGTGGCGCCGGGCACGGGTTTTGGCGCAGGGGGAGAAGGATTTATTCGCATCAGCCTGACCGCAGGGGACGAGGCGCTGAGCAACGCGCTGGACCGTCTTGCCCGGCTGGCGCTGTTTTAGTCCGCCGCCGGGAGAAGCAAAAACGCAACCCTGGCCGTCGGGGATTACCCGGCTGACGAGTCCATCACCGACAGCACGATTTTGCCCTCAAGATGCCCCTGCGCTGCTCGCTCATGCGCCATCTGCGCCTGCGCAAGGGGGAAAACGCTGTCAATTGCAACCCGGATGACCCCGGCGTCCAGCAGGTCGGCAAGCCGGGCGAGCTGCGCGCCGCTGGAGCGTACCTGGGTGGTGGAGACCGTCACTCCGCGCTGTCGCGCCTCTTCCGCCCCGGCAAAGCCGAGCGGAAAGATCGGGTACAGCGCGCCGCCGGGTCGCAGGGTACGCAAAAAACGGCCGCTGGCCGGCCCGCCCGGCGCATCAATGACCAGGTCCAGGTCACGCACCGTCTCTTCCACTGCGGTGGTTGTATAGTCGATAACGCTATCCGCGCCGAGCTGACGTAAAAAGGCTTCATGGCGGCCCGCGGCGACGGCAATCACCTCGGCGCCCTGCCACTTCGCCAACTGCACGGCGAAATGACCGACTCCCCCTGCCGCGCCGTTGACCAGGACGCGTTTACCCGCCAGCGGCACCGGCCGATGCGGCCCCGGCTGCAGCGGATTCGCCACCTCATGCCCGGGATCGATCATGAACTGCCAGGCGGTCAGGAGCGACATCGGCACCGCGGCAGCCTGCTGATGGCTCAGGGTTAGGGGTTTGCGAGCGAGGTCGCTGACCGGCACGCTAACGTACTCGGCGTAAGCGCGACTGCCCCCTGCCGCCCCTTCGGGAAAACGCGCCATAGCATACACTTCGTCGCCGACCGCCACCTCCCGGACGTCATCCGCCCGCGCCACCACCACCCCGGAGAGATCGGTCCCGAGGATCAAGGGAAAGCGGACCTCGGGCCGCCACTCCGGGGGCAGCTGTTGATAGCCATCGCGCAGATAGCTGTCCGGCGGGTTCACGCCCACCGCGTGCACCTGTACCAGTACTTCACCGGCCTGCAGGACCGGCATGGGCGCATCCTCATAGCTCAGGACTTCCGGCCCGCCAAAGGCGTGCTGTTGAACAGCCTTCATCATCTGCGTCGACATCGCTTTCTCCTCATATGGAAATGCGTTATATTTAACGGAGCACTGTTCCGAATATATGGAGCAGTGCTCCGATTGTCAAGGAACGCCAATGAGAGCTGATGCCAGAAAAAATTATGACCTGTTGATCGAGGTGGCCCGGGACGTCTTTGTGGAGCAAGGCGCTGAGGCCTCGCTGCGCGATATCGCCCGCCGGGCGGGCGTCGGAATGGGAACCCTCTATCGCCACTTTCCCAACCGCGACAGCCTGCTGGAAGCCCTGCTCCGCAGCCGCTTTGCGGCGCTAACCGCCCGGGCTGAGTCGCTTCTGCTCGCCGCCGATCCTGCCGCGGCGCTGCTGGAGTGGCTGGCCGAGAGCGTGGCGTTTACCCATCAGCATCGCGGGATCATCGCCCCGCTGATGAGCGCCATCGACGATCCTGAGTCCGCCCTGCACAGCGCCTGCGTTGCCCTGCGCGCCGCCGGTACGTCGCTGCTTACCCGCGCGCAGCAGGCCGGGCTGGCACGGCCAGATCTCAGCGGAGAGGAGCTGTTCGATCTGATCGCCGCGCTTGCCTGGCTGCGGGAGCAACCGTCCCATGCCCCGCGCGCAGAGCGGATTTTAGCGGTGCTGGCCGACGCGATCCTGACTGCCGGCTAGCGGCGGCCGGTCACCGACGAGACAGCGCGCCTGGCGGGTAACCAGAACACCAGCCTTTAACGATCAAACGCCCAGCGAGCCCCGCTGGTCAGCGCCCGCTTGAAGGCGGGACGGCCGGGGCCTGCCAGCCAGCCGGCGAAGGTGTGCAGCTGCGGGTGCAGCTGGCGCAGGGCGTCGAGGTCGGCGTGCCCGGCCAGCCGCCCGTCGTCCACCAGCCCGGTCAGCTTGTGCAGAAAAGGACTGGCGGCCAGCACCTCGTCGGAAAATCGCGAATAGGGGATCGGCCGTCCCGCCGCCGCGGAGAATAACACCTCCAGCTGACGACCGGTCACGCTGTCGCTGGCGATCTCGAACGTCTTGCCGGCAAACCGCGCCGGCGCGGCAAAAACCGCCGCGACAAGATGGCCGATATCCTCCACCGCCAGCACCTGCATTCTCCCCTCCGGCAACATAAAAAATTGAAAACGACCTTCATCAAGGCCAAAACCAGGCATCACCAGCAGCTCCATAAAGGTGGCGGGCCGCACGATGGTCGCCGCCAGCGGCAGGCGGCGAATATGCCGTTCAATTTCCGCTTTGGTGTCATAATGCGCTACGCCGGTCGGCGTCTCCCCCGTCGCGCTGCCGGAGCTGTACACCAGATGCTTCACCCCGCACTCGACGGCGAGATCGGCGATGGTTATCCCGTAGCGTACCTCCTGCTCATCGGTCACCGTCCCTCCCGGCGAACTGGGCTGGACGCTGAAGACGCCGTCGACCCCTGCCATCGCCGACCGCATTGCCGCCCGGTCTTCAAAGGTACCCACGACCAGCTCGGCTCCCCGCGCCGCCAGCGCAGCGGCCCCGGCGGAGAAAGGATCCCTGACCAGCGCCCGAACCCGCCAGCCGCGGTGCAGCAGCGCCCGCGCCACCGAGCCGCCCTGCTGACCGGTGGCGCCAAAAACCAACACGGTTTGCGCATTATTCATCACTGTTCCCCTTATCTGCAGCCTGTTTCCCGGCCTCTCGCCAGCGATAGTCACCTTGCTTATCCTTCTCCAGCCAGCCGCAGGAAGGCCCGGCAAAATGCCCGGTGAACCATTGAGCATGATGGCTTGCCCCCCACGCCATCATCTCCCGTCGCGAGACTTCCGCCTGCCGGGGATCGCCGCAGAACGCTGAATTCCACTGCGGATGGGCAAACTGGATCGGGGAATGCAGAAGATCGCCGGAGAAACAGGCGTAGTCATCTCCGGCGGCGAGGACCAGCGCGGCATGGTCCGGACTGTGGCCGGGGGTGGGAATAAAGTCGATCCGTCCGCCGACCCGCGGCCGGGTCGCCACATCGACGGTCTCCAGCTGGCCGGCCTCAATCACCGGCAGCAGGCTGTCAAGCCACAGCGCCCGGTAGCGTTCGCTGTTTTTCACCCGCGACAGCTCTTTTGCCGAGCACAGATAGCGGGCGTTGGGAAACAGCGGCACCCAGCGATCGTCCTGCCAGACGGTATTCCATCCGACATGGTCGGTATGCAGGTGAGTCAGTAGCACCAGGGTCACGTCCTCCGGGTTCACCCCCGCGGCGCGGAGATTCTCCAGATACGGCGTGTTAAGTTGATGATAGAGCGGATTGCCGCCGCGCTCCCGACCATTGCCGGTGGCGGTATCGATAACAATCAGATCGTGGGGGGTCTGCACCACCCAGCTGTGGATTGACAGCGCAATCGGCTGAATAACGGCCTCCGCCTCCGCTACCGGGAACGCCTCTGGATAGAGCGCTGCCGGCTGCAGGGAAATCTCGCGCTCCGGCACTTTGAAAATCAGGCTATCGCCTGTCTGGTAAGTTTGCATCACTCCCTCCGCGCGCATTGCGCTGGTTGATTTATCGGGGTGATATTCACTATGCTGCCGGGATAACCCACATTCAAATTGATTATCATAATGAACAAAATCATTGAAAATGATTTTAGTCGTATCGATCTGAATCTGTTGACAGTCTTGATGGTGCTGTACCGCGAAGGTAGCGTCACCCGCACCGCAGAGGTACTGCATCTTGGCCAGCCGGCTATCAGCGGGGCGCTGAAACGGCTGCGCGAGATGTTTGACGACCCGCTGTTCGTCCGCAGCGCCAGAGGCATGCTGCCGACGCCGCGGGCGCAAGCGCTGATGACCGACCTGCAGCCGCTGATGGAAAACCTTCATTCGGCGATGTTTGGCGCCGGAGAGTTCGTCCCGGCGCGCGCGCAGCAGCTTTTTCGCATCGGCCTCAGCGACTGGAGCGAACACTGGCTGATGCCCCCGCTGTTACCCGGGCTGATGCAGGAGGCGCCCGGAGTGTCACTGCAGTCGATAGCCGCCGACCCCTTCCAGGTTCGCCAGTTGCTGGAGGAGGAGCGCATTGATGTCGCGGTGTCTGTCAACAAACAGAGCCGCGGGGAGGTGGTCAGCGAGCCAGTGATGACCATGGGAGTCACCACCCTGTGGTCGCCGCAGCAGATCCCCTGCCGCGGGCCGCTGTCGGTGAGCGACTTTGTCGCCTGGGAACACGTGATGGTGGCCTATCGCGAAACCGGCCACGGTGAAATTGACCGCCAGCTCGCCAGCCAGGGACTCGCGCGGCGCGTGCGCTTTGCCACGCAGAATTTCTCCACCTTTCCCCTGCTGCTGACCACCCTGCCGCTGTTCGCCACCGTCCCGCAGGGGCTGGCGCAGCGCTGGCAGGCGCAGTATGCGCTGCGCGCGGACGCTCCGCCGGTAGCGTATCCGGAATTTACGCTGTGCATTTTGCGGCACAAACGGCGGGCGCAGGATCCGGCGCTGAACTGGCTGGTGACGAAGTTAAAACAGGCCATGCGCGGCCAATAACCGGGCCGATGCCCCGGCATCAGGCCTCGCTGTGCGGGGGTTGCAGCACACGCCTGCTCCAGTCATAAAACGCGCGCACCGCCGGCGGCAGATAGCGGTTTTGCGGATAGACCAGCGACAAGGGAAGATCAGAAGCGGCCTGCTCCAGACAGGCGACCAGCGCCCCGCTCTGCAGATAAGGTTGCGCCAGATAGCTGGCGACGCGGATCAGGCCCAGCCCCTGAATGCCAGCCTGAATGTAGGCATCGGTATCGTCGACCACCAGCGTCTCCCGCATGCGGATCGCGCAGTCGCCTTCATCGAGGGAGAAAAGCCAGTCGATGGTCCGCCCGGTACGGTGATTCAGGTAGCCCACCGCCCAATGCTGGTGCAGTTCGTCGATGCTCTGCGGCCGGCCGTGGGCCGCGAGCCAGGCCGGCGAGGCGAGGACCATCCAGCGGTAGCGGGCCAGAGGACGCGCCACCAGGGTGGTGGAATCTTCGATCCGCCCGGTACGGATCACGCAGTCGAATCCCTCCTGAATAATATCTTCCACGTTGTCGCTTGAGCAGAGGATCAGCTCCAGGTCGGGATACTGCTGCAAAAACTCGCCGATCCTCGGCAGAATGCAGTGGCGGGCAAGGGATTGCGGCATCCCTACCTTGAACCGCCCGGCGGGCTGAGCCGAGCGCCCGGGAAAGGAGGCTTCCATCGCCGCCATCTCGGCCAGCAGCCTTTTACACTCCTCATAATACCGGCGACCCTCCGCCGTCACGCTGAGCTTGCGGGTGGTGCGCTGGAGAAGCTGCGCCCCGAGCCAGGCTTCCAGCTCCTTCACCACCCGCGATACCGTGGAGCGCGGCTGCCCGAGCACCTCCGCCGCGCGGGCGAAGCTGTGGGCATCCACGACCGCAACATAGACCTGCATGGCATCCAGTTTGTCCATTTCGTTACCCCCCCGGCGCTCATTATCCCATTATTACGAACAGTCTAACCCGAAACGCTGTACTTATCGAATGACGACCGTCCCCCTACACTGAGCCTGTAGCCCGTCAACACAAGGCTTAACTGAGCAAGGAGTTAAAATGAAAACTGATAATTTTAATCATGCGGAAAAGGTATTGGTGCTGGGAGCGGGACAACTGGGCGCCGCCGTTCTTGATGCGCTGGTGCCTGCGGTAATCGAGCGCCAGGGCACGGTCTCGGTCATCGTCTCGCCGGCGGCCTGGGATGAAGCCGGCCAGCTGCGGTCGTCAAACCATCAGGCGCTGGCCGACGCCGGAGCCACCTTCCTCGCCGTCGACATCGCCGGTAGCGCCATGGAGACGCTGGCCGATCAGTTTCGCGGATTCACCACCGTGATTAACTGCATGGGGTTTGTCGCCGGTCCGGGGACACAGCTGAAAATTACCCGCGCGGTGCTGGCGGCCGGGGTACCCCGCTATTTTCCCTGGCAGTTTGGCGTCAATTACGATGTGGTAGGCAAAGGCAGCGGTCAGCCGGTCTGGGACGAGCAGTACGATGTCCGGACCCTGCTGCGCGCGCAGCGGGCCACGGAGTGGGTCATTGTCTCCACCGGGATGTTTACCAGCTTTCTCTTCGAACCAGACTTCGATGTAGTGAATTTATCCAACCGAACCCTTCACGCCCTTGGCAGCTGGGATACCCAGGTGACCGTCACCTCACCGGCGGATATTGGCCGCCTGACCACGGCGATTTATCTGCATCAGCCGCGGATCGTCAACGAGGTGGTGTTTGTTGCCGGCGAAACGACCTCTTACCGGCAGTTGGCGGATACCGTCGAGCGCGTAACGCAGCAGACGTTCAGCAAAGCCGTCCACACCCTGCCCGCCCTGCTGGAGCAGCTGCGGACAAACCCGGATGACGCCATGCTGCGCTATCGCGCCGCCTTCGCCCGGGGGGATGGCGTGTGGTGGCCGATGGGCGACACCTGGAATGCCCGCCACCAGCTGCCGACCCAGGACATTGCCGGCTGGCTGCAGACCGCGCGCTGATTTTCTCTCACAGGACAGAATGACGATGAACAAGTTAATTCCACTGATCGTATTGAGTTGTCTGCTGCCCCTGGCGGCAAATGCCAGAACCATCACCGCCACCGGCGATACCCTGGACCATGCGGAGAGCAAAATCCGCCAGCAGGCCGCCCGCGAGGGCGCGACTACCTATCGCATCACTGAAGCGCGAATGGGCAACAAAGTGCATATCACGGCGAAAATCGCGGACTAAAGCACCGGCGTCAGGCTCAGGGATGAGCTGCCGGCAGCCCGCGCGCCAGGTCAGGCGCTCATTTTTTCCCGTCGACGATCGCGGCCCGGCGGCGCGCCATACAGGCGAGCGTATTCCCGGGTGAACTGCGACACGCTGATATAGCCCACCTCCCCGGCAGCCTGCGCAATACTCATCCCTTCCGCCAGCATCAGGCGGCGGGCGTGGATCAGGCGCAACTGCTTCTGAAACTGCAGCGGCGACAGCGTGGTCATGGCGCGGAAATGACGGTGAAAGACAGAGACGCTCATCCCGGCGGCGTCGGCCAGCGCGTCGACGCTGACTGGCTGCATAAAATCCCGGCGCAGCATCGCCACCGCCCGACGGATCCGCGCCGAATGGCTGTCTACGGCGCCCAGCGCCCGGATGGCCGGCCCATGGACACTCTGCAACAGCCAGTAATGTAGCTCCCGCCGCAGACCTTCCCCCAGCACCGCCAGCGCCCCCGGTTGATCAAACAGCCTTGCCAGCCGGTAAGCGGCATCCGTCACATCGGCGTTCATCGGTTCGATACCAACGCGGGGCGCCTCATCCGGCCCTGACGGCCCGGCCTCCTGCAGCTCGCGCAGGATAGCCAGGTCCAGCTCCAGCACCAGCGCGTAATAGGGAAAACGCTGACTGGCCTCGGTGATCTGGCTGGTAGTGGGAACATCCGCGGCAATCACCATCGCCTCGCCCGGACCATAGTCAAAGCTTGCCAGGCCGGTGGTCACGCTCTTACGCCCCTGGAGCAGCATGGCCACCAGCGGCCTGGCGATAGCCGCCTGCAGGTCACCAGGATGCAGGGCCCGCACCAGAGTAATACCGGGAACCGGGGTAACTGCCACCCCGCTGCTATCGACATGAGCATCGGCAAACCGGCGGCAGAGATCGAACAGAGCGTCGCGCATAAGATCCTTTCAGGCAAGTTTTAAAGCCTGAGTATGCGCTATTTCCCGGCAAAAGGGAGTGAACGGAGAGAAATGGGCAAAAAATAACAAGGATTGGGCAACCCGGCCCGGTGAGCCTCTCCTATTGTAAGGACTCCACATACCAGAGAGGACCGAACATGACTAAAATTGCACTTATTACCGGCGCCAACCGCGGCCTTGGCCGTCAGACCGCACTGGATATCGCCCGCCAGGGTGGGGATGTCATCGTCACCTACCGCGGCAATCTCGAACAGGCGGAAGCGGTGGTCGCCGACATCCGCGCCCTGGGCCGCAAGGCCATCGCCCTGCCGCTGGATATGGCGCAAACCGCCAGCTTCCCGGCCTTCGCCGACAGCCTCGGCAGCGCGCTGGCCAGCGTCTGGGGGCGGGCCACTTTCGACCACCTGATCAATAACGCAGGGCACGGCGAATTCGCCCCGCTGGCCGAAACGCGCGAAGCGCAGTTCGACGGGCTGTTTAACGTCCACGTTAAGGGGGTATTTTTTCTCGTACAAACCCTGCTGCCGCTGCTGGCAGACGGCGGGCGGATCGTTAACTTTTCCTCCGGGCTGACCCGCGTCTCCTATCCTGGCTTCTCCGCCTACGCCGCCGCCAAAGCGGCTGTGGAGATGCTGAGCGTGTACATGGCCCGCGAGCTGGGCGGGCGCGGCATAACCGTCAATACCATCGCCCCCGGCGCTATCGCCACCGATTTTGGCGGTGGGCTGGTGCGGGACGACGCAGAGGTAAACGCGCAGTTTGCCGCCATGACGGCGCTGGGACGGGTGGGCGTTCCCGAGGATATTGGGCCGATGATCGCCAGCCTGCTACGCGACGATAACCGCTGGGTGACCGCCCAGCGGATCGAGGTGTCGGGCGGACAAACCATCTGACGACTCAGGCTGGCAGGATGCGCTCCAGCGCCAGGCCTGCCAGCCGCACGGTCTCCAGAAGACGCGGCAGACTATCCCCTTCCCGCGCTTTCGCCGACAGGCCAAGCATCAACGTATCCATATAGTCAGTCACCCGCAGCGCGTCCTGCGGGCGATGGCGGGCGATATACTGCTGGATTTTGGCTCTTGCCGCAGCATGCCATTCGCCTGCCGCCACCCGGGCATCAGCATCCTGACAATGTACCCCCTCCAGCACCAGGCAGCCGGCGGCGGCCGGATCGGCCACATAGCGGCGAGCCGCCTCCTGCAGTACGGCGATGAGCGACGCCGCCACCGGCTGGTCGTCTCGCAGCAGGGCATCAATGGGAATGGCCCCGGTCTGGCTGTAGCGCTGCAGGACGCGGGTATACAGCCCGAGCTTGCTGCCAAAAGCGGCATAAAAGCTCGGGGGGTTGATGCCGAAAGCCTGGGTCAGATCGGCCACGCTCACCGCGTCGTAGCCTCGCGCGTGGAAGAGGCGTTGCGCCGTTTCAATGGCCTGTTCCGCATCAAACTGGCGGGGACGTCCCGGAGTACGCCCTGGTTTTGTAGTGGTCACTATATTAATCCTTGACAGCCTGTTTAGCCGCAGCATATTGTAATCATCACTACAATATCATGAGGTGTGGGATATGACAGCGTTTCACAACAAATCAGTGCTGGTTTTAGGCGGGAGTCGGGGAATTGGCGCGGCGATCGTCAGGCGTTTTGTCGCCGATGGCGCGTCGGTGGTGTTTAGCTATTCCGGTTCGCCGGAAGCGGCCGAGCGGCTGGCGGCAGAGACCGGCAGCACGGCGGTGCAGGCGGACAGCGCCGATCGCGATGCGGTGATAAGCCTGGTCCGCGACAGCGGCCCGCTGGACGTGTTAGTGGTCAATGCCGGGATCGCGCTTTTCGGTGACGCTCTCGAGCAGGACAGCGATGCCATCGATCGCCTGTTCCGCATCAATATTCACGCCCCCTACCATGCCTCCGTCGAAGCGGCGCGCCGCATGCCGGAAGGCGGGCGCATTATTGTCATCGGCTCGGTCAATGGCGATCGCATGCCAGTGCCGGGAATGGCGGCCTATGCGCTCAGTAAATCGGCCCTGCAGGGGCTGGCGCGCGGCCTGGCGCGGGATTTTGGCCCGCGCGGCATCACGGTCAACGTCGTCCAGCCCGGCCCAATTGATACCGACGCCAACCCGGAGAACGGCCCGATGAAAGAGCTGATGCACAACTTTATGGCCATTAAGCGCCATGGCCGTCCGGAAGAGGTGGCGGGAATGGTGGCGTGGCTGGCCGGTCCGGAGGCATCGTTTGTCACTGGCGCCATGCACACCATCGACGGAGCGTTTGGCGCCTGATACCTCAGGGCGGCGATGCGCGCTTTGCACCGCCGCCGCGGGGACGTCATCGCCTGTCAGGGATCATCAGGCCAGGCTATCGACCGCCATAAAAAAGCGATCTTCGGTAAGCATAAGCCGCGCTTCCGGGGACTGGTGCGCCTTGCGGATCATCCAGCCCTCCTCCGGGGCCAGGCTCAGATAAAACACCTCCCGGGATCCCGCGCCGTCGGGCGCCTCAAGACTCAGGGTCACGATCCCCTTTTCCACGCCATCCAACAGCTGCTGCGGCACGATATTGACGCTGCGCTCGCCGTTTTGCAGACGAATGGCCGGGATATCGTAGCGGCAGATGCCGCTGTTGAGGCTGTAGCCAAGGGTACTCAGGTCGTGGAGATGGCGGGTCGAAATCACCACCTCAATACCGGTTCCATCAAACCACTGACTTATCTGCTGAGCCAGCTCCGCCATCTGCTGACGAAACCTGGCGATATCCGCGGCGGCCGACCCGTCGAGGGCCGCTGTCCGCCGCGGATTTTGCTGTTGCTGCAGTTTCTTAAAAAAACGTTCCCTCGCTGTCACGTTATCTCCCTGTGCTGTGATGAAACCGGTTGGGCTGGATGAAGATGGTTATAGCCCGTTCGCTGGTTACGAAGATTGAGGGCGAACTGGCGCGATGGCCCCGCCGCAAGTGTTTGTTTTTTTTACGTTACTTCGCCGCTTCAGGCCTGAGCCGTAGCTGGTTGTGTTCGGCGGTGAAAATGCGCGGCTTGTCCGGATCCAATTCCTCACGCGCCAGCACCTGCTTCCAGGTATTTCTTTGTGTGTCCGGATGGCGGAACAGGCCGACAACCGCCACGAACGTCGCCTCCGCTTCCAGCGGCATATTCAGACTGGCGTCCCCTCCGGGACCGATCACCACATCGCGACTGGCGAGGAGATCGGCGGCGAGCAGAATATCCCCCTCCTCCAGCAGCTGCTGGTAAACCAGCCGGTCAAAGGTCTGGCGATCTTTAAGCTGATAGATGCGCACCACCACCGGTTCAGAGAGCGAGTGATTCTCTCTGGCATCGGTGTTGAGCGCTTCGCGCGCGGTAAAGTCCAGATGCAGCGTATTAATTTTCTTATAAAAAACGGCGTTGAAGGCAGACTTTGTTCCCTCCGAGACGCGCTGGGTGAGTCCGCATCCGCTCAGGCAAAGCGCAAGCAGGGGCAGCAGACAGGCGGTTTTAGTCAAACTTATACGTAACACGTCGGTTTCCTTGTAGAAAGGTGGCAGGCTGCAGGCCCGTATAGGTACCCAGCTCGGTGGTAAAGGTCTGAGGAATATCGTCCTCACTCTCGCCCTCACCCACGCCCAGCACGCCGTTCATACCGAGCCAGAACGGCTCGTCCCCCAGCGGCGGGACAGCCAGCAGTCGGGTCGGCGCGGTCAGGGTGATGTTGGCCCGGAATCGCCAGCCGAGGTATACCCGCAGCAGGATGAGAAAGTCCCGAAACAGCGGGCCGTCAGGCTTCCAGCCCTGCGCCTCCGCGGGATTGTCGGTGGTAAGGGCGACGAGGAGCTGGCTGCTGGCATCCATCGCTTCGTCACCCAGCGGCGTATTGCCGTCCAGGAAGAAGTCGTCATCGCCGTAAAACCCCAGCGGCTGGCTGATCGCCACCGGACGCAGGCTGTACGGGCTCACCCTGACGGTGGTCTCCGGGGCCAGCAGGGTGACCAGCGCCTGGATCCCCTGCTGGGTTTTGCCCGGCTGACGCAGCACGCCGGTTAGCGCCAGAAAGCGCGACGCCGGCGAGGCGATATGCTGCGTCGTGCCGGGGATGCCCAGCCCCGCCAGGCCCAGTAGCGACTGCGAGAGACGATCGGTGCCGCCGGGCTCAAAGGTGGCGGGCCAGGAGTATTTCCGCCAGATGCGGTAAAACTGCGTCATGATCCGGTGGCTGAAGATATCCAGTAAGCCCTGCAGCGCTTCATGCCCTTCCCTGTGCTGGGCGATATCATCGAGATATGCCGTCGGGAGCGGCGAATCGACACCGTACAACCCCATAAAGGTGGTGCGAATGACCGGCGGCCTGCTGTCATCGGCCTCATCGTATTCCACGGCTTTCAGTTCGCTGGCGGGAAATCCCATTCCCGGATGCGGGTAAAAACGCACCGGATCGTCAGCCGGATGGCTGGTTCCCCCCATCAGCGGTTGGCCGGGACGCCGTTTTTCCAGAAGCTGGCAGAAGCGGTAAAAATTGATCCGCGGCAGGTCGGCCTCCAGCCGCGGGGTCAGCCGGGAATGCGGCGGCTGTGCTTCTCTTCCCATTCCAGTCGTTCTCCGGTTGGTTGCAGAATGATAATCAGGCGGTTGAACAAGTAGATGTCGGTGTAGAGCGCGAAGAAGCGGCTAAGCATCTCGCCAAACAGGCATATATCGCCTCGTCCGGCAAAGCCGTGACTGTCGAGGGTGACTTCAATCTGTACGCCGCGCACCAGATGGCCCTGTGCAAAGCGCTCTGTTGCGCGGTGCTTCACGTCGAGGATGGCTTCCAGACGCCGACGATTCATCTCGCTGTCGGTCCATTCATACAGCGCCAGGGTGCCGCGCAGGACCTCCGCGTTATCCATCAGGGAAAGAAAACTGCTGCCCAGATGGCTCAGCACCCGCCAGTGAAAACGGTCCTGGGCGGGGGGATAGCACGGCAGCGTCGGCGCGCAGAGGTTACGCACTGCAATACTGGCGGAAGTGGTTTTCATCACCGTATCGAGCACGGTGCTCTGCAGCGCGCGACGCGGCAGCTGGCCGTTGGTTCCGGTGAGGGTCAGCGACAGGCTTTCATCTTCCGGTACGGTATGATTATCAAAGGCTTCTCCGCCGACGATAAGCCAGGTGTTGTACAGCCCGGAGGGGCCACAGCGCACCCGGGTATGATAGTAATAGTCCGCCGCGTCATGACGCATCATGCCGCCTTTGTGGCGAAAACTTGAGAACGGCGCGTAAACCTGCTGGTGTGAGGAGATCACGGAATCGACGGTGTAAATTTCGGTGTGGCCGTCCTGCACGCGCATCGGGCGCAGCGGGTATTCGGTCTGCAGGGAATTGATGGTCAGCGGATCGGACTCCAGCGGAAACAGGTTGATCACTGGCACGCAGTGCAGGCGCAGGTGCTTTTCGCTGAAGCGGAAGTCATGTTCCCAGCGTTCCGCCAGCACGACGTCGATTTCAAACCACGCCAGTCCGGCCGGAAAAGCCACCGTCTCCAGCCCGCGCAGATCGATGAACATGAACTTTTCGCGGAAGGTAAAATACTCCAGCAGCAGCTGGTAACCGCGAAAACTGCGGCCATCTTCAGGCCAGAGGCCGTCATCCTCGCCAAATCCCAGCGCGCTGAAATACCCGTCCAGCGGCCTTCTGTCCACCTCATCGGGCATGTGCAGCCACATCCGGGCCACATTGAGGGTAAAGGCCTCGTGCATGGCGCAGGCCAGCGGCGCATCGGCGTTGCAGTAGAGCGGGATATGACTGAGATCGACCCGGCGCCAGTCCGTCAGCTGGCTGCAGGTAAAGCGCAGCGTGATCACCGACCGGCCATCCGTATCGGTGGCCAGCTGGACGCGCTCCAGGGATAACGGCTGCAGAGCGATCGCTTTGGTGGTGGTGTACCGGCAGCGCGTGCCCTTTTCACCGATCGGCCGGGAAAGCACTTCAAAGCCTTTGGCCATCGTCATCGGCTCTTTCATTTCCGGCCAGTCGGGGGTGAACTCCACGACCGACATCGAGGGAATGGTACGTAAATAATGTGGCCACAGCAGACTGACCACGCCTTCGGTCAGCTCAGGCAGATCGTCATCGAGTTTCTCGCGCATGCGGCCCATCAGGAAGGCAAAACCTTCAAACAGGCGCTCGACAAAGGGGTCGCGAGCGCCCGCTTTGTCGAGATTGAGCATTGCCGCCTGCTCAGGATGAGCGCGGGCAAACTCTTCACCCGCTTCCAGCAGGTAGCGCATTTCAGCGTCGTAATAACGCAGGGTTAAATCGTCCATAAATTAATATTGATTTCCTTTCAATCATCAGATTTTGAAACTGGCAACTAAAAAAATAACCTTTATAACACCTGAATTAATACTTATAATTAAATGCCTTTATTTTTTTTAAACATTTATTGCTTGAACCATTTTTAATCGCGCCCTTAAAAAAATCATCTTTTATATAAATCGATGCGTAGCACACGCCCTCTTTTGAAGAAAGAATAAAATTTTGACCACCGCTACCTGCAGCGTTATATTCGTATTGACCACCTACCCTCCAACCAATGTCGAGCGCTGCATCTTTCCTAATCAGAGATGTAAACGAAGCTTTAATCTTAACTCTTTTTCCAGGTGCTATAATTTCAGGCTTTGATCGTACTATACGCGCGACTTCGTCAGGCTCAGGTTCGACATTATATATACTCTCACCTGCATATACGAATATAGTTTCGTTAGTGTTATTTATAATAACAACGACTGTCCTTATCGGAATAAAATGAGCGACAAGGACTAACACCGCTATAAATAATGCAATACCCGTTAACGTTTTTGTTTTTTTCAAAATGATTCGTCACTTTTTTCTGGGTTATCTGTATTCCAGCACCAATGATTTTCTCTTGAGTGAGGAAGGTGCGCGCCAGGTGTTGTTTCTAAAACGCAAAGAATATTATCTGCCGTCAACGTCTCAGCAAATTTCCCATGTTCATAAAATAGATTAAACCCTATTTTCATGCTAGTAATGTCATCCATGGTATCATCCCCCATGGCACCTGGCGTCATGTTTTGTTCCCAAGTGGACCCTTTCAAGAGAATTGCTTCAGAAAAACCGACACTACGTCCAACATAACCATAATGTATGTTTGACCAAACATCATAAAAATAATCATGCTGTTTAAACTTATGATAATAAGACTTTGATGTTTTTCCTTTCCTGGGAAGTGGTCGTGCTACTGCAACGGATGAAAAAAAATCGCGGATCTTCGGTTTATGATCCCAGATTGAACCTGTTTTCACGGTCTGATACCAAATAGCCATTGCAGCAAGTAAATCTGCTTTAGGGGGCGGCCCCAGCCTTGCATAAAAGGGAAGTTTATTCCATTCAGTAAGTCTTTTTATTATAAAATCTTCGTCGATTAAATATCGTATTGTTTCTGCCGTATCGCTTCTGACATTCGCCTTTATTTCACTTAGTATATATTCTGCAACTTTAATCGCCCCATCTGTGTGAGTACACTGTCGTTCAGTCTTATTTTCTGGATGAAGATTCTTATAGGGTTCCTGTAAAGATGCCATAAGCCCATCGAGTGAAAATAAAGTAGTTATGCATTCACCTCCTTTCTCATAAGTATCATTCATCATTGATGGAATAAACTTCGCCTTACAGGGGCAAGTACTACAGCTGTCGAGGGTTCCGGCCATTCGCCGGCCATGAATGGTATCGTTGTCGATGCCACCGGCAATCTTGTATAGCCCTGCGTGCTTTCCGCAAGTGACGCTGTCCTGCTCCCGGGCAACAGGTTTATCAAACAGAGTGTGATCTTCTGCGCCTGTAGTGATTCTTCCGCCGCAGGTCGTTCTGTCTCCCTGTACCAGATAAAAACCTTTTGCTGCCATATGTTCTCCTTAGTGTCAGTTTCCGTTCTGTTAGCCGCAAAGCACCGCGCTACTGGCTGGATCGAGCGCAATCAGACCTGCCAGCAATTGATCCATCTCCGGTTGCAATCGTAACTTTTCACTCTCGCTGCGCGTGGCTTTCATGCGCAGTAGCCTGAGCCGTCGCGATTTAATCTCGAACAACAGGGCTGGGATCCACTGCGTGAGGGTGATTGATCCCGCCGCATCGTCGAGTTCTCGCAGAAGATAGAGCGCGAGGTCATTCTTCCCCTTTTGTTCGGCCACGCGGGCCATCAGCAGGCGCAACAGCCATTTTTCTTTAGTGGATTCAGTGCCCGGGCGCGTCTGAATCCAGTGGAGTGCAGCATCGAGACCGTCAGTGTCAGCCTTCTCGAGCGCTTCAGGTTCAAGGGCCAGAATGTCGTTATCAGCGCCGCTGGCAGCCGATACTGGCTCATCCTGCCAGACGGACATATCGTCGAGTACACTCTGATTTATCCAGTTCAGCGTGACCTCATCGGCAAAGGGTGTGCCGTCGTTAAAAGCTAATGTTTCAAGCCCGGTGAGACGGCGCAGCAATCCTTTCAGATCGGCAATTATAATATCGGCCAGCACATCCTGACCCGACCTCACCAGCGCCTGATGGATATACCATTGCAGGTCAAGCCAGAGGTGGTTAGCGCCACGTGAGAAGGTACTGTCCGCCTGTTCCAGTATCTCCGACCAGCTCTGTTGCAGGTACAGCCGCTTGAGCATGGCACGCTGATCTGCTCTGGGAGGCTCGATACGTGTTTTTCCTTCAGCATCAGGCGCAGGGATGATTGTCAAGGTGTCATGACGAAGGCTTTTCATTAGCCGATGTGCGGCAAGCCAGCCATCGGGTTGAACACGTAGATATGCTGTCAGGGTTCGCGCCTGGGCCAGCAGATCCTGACCGGAGGTGATGTTACTGAGAACCGGCGCTTCGTATTCAGCCATGCGTGAAGCGGTTTGAGCCAGCCCCCGGTTTCCGACGTTCTGCGGCACCACCGCATCGACTCCCCCGCCCTTTATCAAACGAGACTCCAGAGCACCCCAGAGTGCTTGCAGATCTGGCCGTGATGTTTCTGGTTCTGTCGTCAGACAATCATCAATGAGAAGCAGCGCGCCGACGGTACGCCTTGCGTCCTCCCGCACAACTTCTGGAAAAAGTGAAAGACTGTCTAAGATACGAGTACCCGCCAGCCACTCGAGGGCTGCTTTGCGGCTACGGTCGCGCTGCGGATAAAGCTGCATACCATATCGTTGCAGCAAGCCTGCCAGCAGCTCCAGCCCATCGGCCAAGCCAGCTTCCCCGTCCTGGTGCAAACGGGCCCAGCAGTAATAGGTAACAATCCGGATATCTTTTGTTGTTGCCAGTAACTGTCCAGCCAACTGGCAAATCAGTACGGTATCGACACCGGAGATCTTATTGACCTCCTCGCGGATACGCTGAAAATCATCGTCATAGCCCGGATCGTCCCCGGTTGGTTGGGCGTCACTGACTGGCGCAAGCCAGGATTGCCACTGCGCCTGACGTGACCGGGCCTGCTGGCGCAGTACGCTTTCATCCAACTGACTGGCGGCAACCAAATTTTGTAAAATACTCATAATTCCATCTCATCCATGTCACTATTCCCTACCCCCGTCGTCAGGGCCTGTGCGCTCTCAGCCGCATCGACAGTGAAAATCTGATCCGGCAGGGTCAATCCGCGCAGCGCCAGAAGCGCCAGCGGGCCACTCCCAAGCTGGGAGCGCAATACCCACTGCAGGGTGCGGCCATCCGGAGCGGAGAAGCTCATCATCCACTGGCTGCGATCCAGCGGATGGCGTTTACCCTGCTCCAGCCAGCGAATAAAACCCCAGGTACCGCTGTAGTCACCGAACAGGCGCGTGCCCGCATTGACGGTGGTCCAGGTCAGCAGAGTGCCGGGTTTATACGTCTCCCCCGGCCAGCGGAAAGTCTGCCAGTCGGCCATCTGATTGAAATAGCGCAGCTTTTGGCCGTCTATCGTCAGCTGTGTCTCGACAACCTCCGGGGCAGGCCTGGCCTGTAACTCAAAGCTGATCCCCTGGCTGCCGTCGGTGAAAAGAATGTCGGACAGCTGGCTTAGCTGGTTGATCGCGCGCAGAAAGGCCGGATTAAAGACCAGGCCGTGACTGTTGACCTTATCCGGCACCCATTGGCTGCCTTCTTTATGCAGGACACCGTTCAGCTCCGTCGTGAGAAAACGTTCGATTCGCCCGCTGTCTTTGCGCACAAACTCAGCCAGCATCGGCAGGGAGGCATCGCTTTTGCTGGCGGCAAACGGAAAGCGTCCGTCAAAGGCGGTGTGCCAGTTGGTGACCACCGAGCGGCGCCATTTATCATTCAGACTGGCCGCCGACGGCAGAAGCACGGTTTCCCAGGCCTGAGTCAGCGGCTGCACAAACAGAGTATTACCGAAGCCACTCCACTCTTCGCCAAGGCTTGCCGAAATCAGGCTACCGTACTGTTGCGTGTCGGTCAGGTCGACGCTTTTTCCCTGGAAGACGGTCTGCGCCAGGACCTGCATCATTTCCTGCGGATCGGAGGCATTCGCAACCTGCTGCAGGCGCAGGCGCACGCGGGTGATACGGGTCAGATAGGTTTGCAGGCTCAGGGTGCTATCGGCCGACATGACGTTGCTGCCCGTGTTTTTCCCCATCAGCTGGAGCAGTGGGCCGAACGTGTCATCCAGAGGCCCCTGCGGGCCGGCTGCCGACTGGTCGATGACCGGCTTGTCTTTCCCACCCACCAGATCTTTGGCCGATTTAATAAGGCTGTCCGACAGCCCCTCCCTTTGTTGCCCCGCCTGCCCCTGCCAGGCAAGGGTATTCATCAGGGCAATCAGCGGCGACTGGCGGACATCGCTTATCAGCGTGAGCTGGTCGGTAACATCGGCAATGGTGGTCGCTGGGTTGAGTCGCAGACTGTTGAGAAAATTCAGCCAGCTGCCGGCGAAATCGGTGAAGTAGCGTCGGGTCAGACGCGCTTTCAGCGCCTCCGGCGACAGGTCTGTCGACATCGTTTTGCGCGAATCGCTCAGCACCCAGTCGATTTCCTCCCGGCGCGAGCTGGCTGCCTTATCAATGGCCTGCTGAATGCCGCCTTCCCATGCCTGGCGGGTAAACATCCCCGGGACCACTTCATTGGTGGTAAACAGCCGGCGCGCGTCGGTGCCACTGGTCATGTCTTCCAGCGATACATCGGCAAAATTACGACGCACGGATTTGAGCATGTTCTCATATAAGGTGCTTTCGGCATTGCGGCGACCTAGCTGCTGCAACAGAACCTGACGGCTCTGACTCACCCGTTGCGCATCCGGGATGATCTTCCACTCTGGCCGCTCGGGCAGCAGGGAGAGATAAAAGGCCCACAAATCCGGCGCCAGACTTTGCCACAGACCGGTCGAGATCCCCATTCGCGTCGGCTGGACCGTTTTCATGGTCTGCGCGAAAAATGCGCCATCGGCTTTATCCGGACGAGCCATCATCAGCCAGGCTTTCAGCTGGTCATAGCCCGGTTTCGCCAGCCTGGCTCGTTGGTCGCTATTGGGGGCGGAGTTGACCAGCGCGCTGAGCGCCTGCTGCAACGCGGCATTGGCCGGGTCACGTATCAGGCGATGATTTGCCACACCGTACCAGGGCAGGACGGCGTTTAATAGTTGCTGATGATGGTCCAGACCAAAGCGCCGATACCAGGGCGCTCCCTTCTGCCCATCGTGCACGAGACGGCCGGCCTCATTGCGCAGGGCATGGAGGGCCGTCAGTTGATAGTCAGAAACGGAGGGGTGGGCCACCAGGTCGCGGGCTTTTCCCGCTACCGAAGCAATCTGACTGTAATTGAGGGCAAAGGAGAGCAGCAGTCCCGCCGCCCACAGGCCGAGGATGGCCAGCAGACCGCACGCCAGGCCCCGCTCCCACGCCATTCCCACGTGATGCCCGCGTAAACGGCGGCAGTCATCGACGATCCCCAGCCAGGTGGCGGGCAGCGTCAGGAGATGAGGCTGGCCCGCAGGCGAGGTATCCGCCTCCTGATACGGATCTACGGTACGAGGCTCTGGCAGGCTAAACATCAGGCCTCGCAGCGCAAGCCGCTGCCGCGAGGCGGTCAGCCACGGCGCCAGCTGCCAGCGCCATTGCGCGATCCCCCCGTCGATAAGCTGCTGCCCCAGACGCAGCAGAAAGTCGTGGCGGGTATCTGCTGCGATCTGGTGCATCCCCTGCTCCCGTAGCGTCGGCAACATCTGCGCAAGCTGACGGGCGACATCTTCCTCAGTGGCGCGCAACGGGAAGCTAACCCCTACCGCCTGCACCGCGCGGTCAGCCTGCGGCCACTCACTGTCGCACAGTTTCCATAACCAGACCGGGGCGGCATAGCCCAGCAGTTCGCTGATTTTTTCCAGCCCGCGCAGGTCGCTCTCGCTTATCTGCGGCGTCAGGGTGAGAGACGACGGCATCACCCGCACAATCCCATCCAGAGGACGACCGCGGCGCAGCTTGCGCAGCGCGATGTATTTTTCTCGGTCAGGCTCCGATGCAAGGCTGCCGCCGTAAATCAGCACGGTGCGGTTGCCTTCAAGCCAGTGCTGCTGACGCAGGCCAGGCACCAGTTGTTCGATTGCCGCCTCGTCGCCGGTGACTAAAAGCAGGCGGACTTTGCGCCGCCAGTGAATTCCAATTCGGGTTCGCAGATGGTCACGAATCCTGGCACACATCACCACTGCTGGAGAAACAGAGATGTTTTCACTCTCATCTTTTCTCTTATTGTCATCACCACGAGTGACATCCAGGAGCGCCTCAAACTCCTTTTTACCGGCACTGCGAGCTGTCCACAGGAGCATAACTAACATGATAAAGATACATCCGGTAATGCAGCACCCACCAATAAGCCAGTAATTCTGCTGCTGACTATCGCCCTCAAGTCCGGCCATGTCAGGATGTTTCCAGACGATAAATGTCATTGCAGCCAAGAGTAAAAAGAGAATGAATACGACTGAAAGATAGCGACCTTCCGTAGTTTTCGGTGCTAAAAGTAACTTCACAGATCCATCTCCTGTCTTGAAGCTATCGGGGTAATAAGCGTGCTCCATAGCACTTTCTGAGTGGTATCCCCGCAGATAATCATCTGCGGGGATTGTGTTTGTCGGGCGATTTCAGTGGCGGCAGCAATAGCCAGCCAGGGTGCAGCGGCTCCAGCATTCCCCATGGATATATCGAGTGAAATGACAGCCTCATCTTTTACGCACTGCGCAGGATGTGCATTCTGACATCCAATCGCTTCTGCACGTTGCTCACCTGTCATTCCAGCGAGCCATAAATTTTTCACCATACTTTCTTTTAGCGGGACGTTCCAGGCGGCCATCCTCATCCCTTCGCTAAGTTCACCTGAGGGAGCAGCATCTGGCCGGTGTAGTAATGCGAGGGGGTCAAGCGCCACTTGCGTTAGGCGGTTGCCAAGAAGTAGAGCAACAGCCGCTTCAGCAGTATTGTTTGTAACAACCGGATCAATCTGGAGGCCAACGATCAATAACATTGCTTTATCTTTAATACGTTCATTTAACCAGCGGTCAATTACACTAAGACCACGCCCTTCAACGTGTTCAACAGGAAAAGTGATATTGTTCTTTTGCCATGCCTCATCCCAGTAATGGCGAATGTTCTCCAAAGGCAGCGATGTTGTTACATCAAAAACTACTACTAGTGGGCATTTATCAGGGATTTGTGTAAAAGGAATGTCTGCAATCATCTGCGAAAAAATATTCATTATCACGAATTCCATAGAATCCTGCGGGCTGGAAGAAATTTGGCTCATTCTGGCGCTTTCATTACCATCCCGGCCGACCTGTGAAACAATAATGCTGTCGTTATTTTGCATAGCAATAGCGGTATCTTTCTGAGCAACTGATGAGTGGCCGGTAATAAATGTTGCACTCAGCACTTGTAATGCACGCCGTGCCTTACGGGTTTCTCGAAGAATCCACTGTTCTCGCTGTTTGTCAAAAGCGTTTGCTTTGCTATCCTGTAAAGACCAAACAAGCAGACGAGAAGAAAGCAAGACACTCCACAAAGCAACAGGAAAACCTAAAGCTAATCTCCAGAAGTACAGATTTTCAACATAATGCCCAAATATACGCATTATGATAATACAGACTGAAAGCATGACAACCAGAGCAACAAGCCAACGAGAAAATTTCAGAGGCTTAGGTCTGGGGTAGCGTTCTGGCAAATGTTTAAGTGTATATGGCATTAATTTCCTCATATTACAGGATGGCTAAATTAGCTCGATATGCAGGCGAAACAAAAACTCACCACATTATATTTCTTTCATTAGCAAACTCACACTTAAACATACGACCATCCTTTTTGGTAAAAAACAGAAATCAACGTGCTAGTTTACTTTTGTCGTTGAAGTGGCCTTCCATTTTTTTCAGCATGTAATTTAACAGAGACTTGTCTTTTTTAATTACAATCAGGAATCGGAGGGTTTTCCCCACCCCACCTACCGTTTTCAACTATGATATTCTCTTCCCCTCGTAGGGCATATTTCAATCCATTTTATACGCGAAATAGTTGACAGTAACTGGGTCTATCCCACCAATACATCCAATTTATAAGCAAATAAAACAGTGCCTTCGTCATTGGTAAAGCTACTGTTTATTTCAACTGATTCTTTTACCCCCCCCATTCAGATTAATATCCATTTCACAGTCAATAATATAATCATTTGAAATGCAATCATCCTTACCCTTTGTCACCTGTTTTACAGATAAATACTCTGCAGTATTATTCTGGTTGATTTCCTTTTTCATCACCAGTAAATGCTTACCAGAATTACCTTCCCACTTTGTAGAAAAGATTGGATTTTTAGTAAAAATAGAGTTTATTGGCTACAAAACAATATGCAACACAACCTAAAAAGCAGCAAGAGCGCTGAATAATGATTAATCAACAACACCCTTAATTTAGGGCGAGATGCTTACATCAATACTCACAAGCTATTTTTGCAGCATAAATTTATTGGCAGCTTTGCAAGCTAAAGTTCCGTCGGGAAGAGAATCAAACAAAGAGGTAAAGTTATATAGAACTGTTTTCCCATTAACTTTCTTAAATTCAATAAAATACCCATAAGCACCATCATCATCACATTTTTTTCTAATAGACTCTGGTAGTGCAAAAGATACATTCCATACACACACTTTTTCATTTGGGAAAACTGCCGATGTGTTAACAGGATACTTTGATTTTTTGTCCACTCCCCAGCCATAGTAAACCTCAGATACATTGACAATGTGTACTGTATTTATTTTTGATAAGTAAATCACTTTCAACATAACGCCTCATTTCTTTTGAAGACATTTCAATCAACAACTTCTTATTATTTTTTTTGAAAACCTCTCTTAGAGAATCTATATTTGAGTTATCCATACACTCTTCTGCCAGTACACATGAGCTGTAACCAAGTAACAATGCTAAAACATAATAATACTTCACATCACCTCCAGTATTAAATTTTTTTATCACCTTGTTCTTCCATCCTCTTTCGAGAGTAGATTGGCTCCAAGGCTTTCACGCAACTCTGCAATATTAGAAATCGCTGCTTCTCTCGAGCCCGAATTTATTATTTTTTGTGCATAAGAATAATATGAATTAGGTACATAGAACCTGACCCTGGCCCAAAATCAGTGCAGTGCTAAATCAGAGATCTTCGTCTTTCCGGAGATTTCGGATGAATTCAGCCGGAGTCATGTCATTTAATGATGAATGCGTTCTCTCATG
>NZ_JBPYUI010000028.1:0-69455 GCF_051858335.1 Klebsiella sp. K47 | reverse complement strand
CCCAGGCTCTGAGAGCCGCTTAATATGAACCATCCAACTTTATGGGGTCAGTCCATGCGCTTGCACGGGCCTACGGGGTGTGAGCCTGTGAGTGGATCCTGTAGGTCGGGTAAGCGAAGCGCCACCCGACAAAACAACCGCACATACGCTGACCTCACCTCATCCGGTGCTCTCCATTGACCAACGCTTCGCGATCGAAAAAGCGCTGGATCACGCCCTCCGCCATAAACGCCGCCCGATCGGACATATGGGCGATGACGTCGGCATCATGGCTGACCAGCAGATAGGTCATGCCGTGCTCCTGTTTCAGACGATTAAGTAGATTAAGGATTTCCGCCTGTACCGACATATCCAGCGCTGAGGTCGGCTCATCCAGCAGCAGGATCTGCGGGCGCAGCAGCAGGGCGCGGGCAATGGCCACGCGCTGCCGTTGGCCGCCGGAGAGCTGATGCGGATAGCGGCGCACGGCGTCGGCGGCCAGACCCACCTGCTCAAGGGCGGTGGTTACTCGCGGGGCAACGTCGCGGATGCCGTGGATCTGCAGCGGCTCCGCCAGGGTGCGCCACAGGGTATGGTTGGGATGCAGCGAGGCGTACGGATCCTGAAACACCATCTGCACGTTGCGCCGCAGATCGCCCTGAAAGCGGGCGCCCGGCATAATGGCCTGGCCGAGCAGATCCACGCTGCCGCGCCATTCACGCTGCAATCCGGCCAGCACGCGCAAAATCGTCGATTTGCCGCAGCCCGAGGCGCCGATCAGGCTGAAGGTTTCCCCGGCGTCGACACGGAAACTGGCGGCGGAGACCGCCGTCTTCGCGCCGAATGTAACCTGTAAATCCTGAAGATTAACGATCGCCATGGGCTGTCTCCGTAAAGTCCTGGGTTCTGTCGAGGGTCGGCAGCATCTGGCCGTAGGTGTGGGCATTTGGCCGGCAGGTCCACAGGGTGCGGGTGTAAGGGTGCGTCGCGCTCGGCAGCGCCCGCGCCGGCATCTCGTCGACCTGTCTCCCCTGGTACATCACCAGCACGCGATCGCAATGCGCGGCTACCAGCAGTAGATCGTGGCTGATCAGTAACATGGCCATCTGCCGCTGCGCGCTCTGCTCCACCAGCAGCTCGAGGATCTGGTTGCGCAGGCGGGCGTCGAGGGCCGAGGTCGGCTCGTCGGCTATCAGCACCTTCGGGTTATTGAGCAGCGCGAGGGCGATCATCACCCGCTGTCCCATCCCGCCGGAGAGTTCGCCGGGATAGCGGCTGAGGACCGGCAGATCCAGACCGACGGCGGCGATGGCGTCTTTGACCGCCTCGGCGCGCGCGCGGCGGCTGAGACGCTGATGCAGGGTTAACGCCTCCTCCAGCTGCGTCTGAATGGACTGCACCGGATTCAGCGCATAGCGCGGGTCCTGCAGCACCATGGCGATATCGTTGCCGCGCAGCGCGCGCCAGCCGCGGGCGCTGAGGGTCAGCACATCGCGCCCCAGCACCTCCAGCCGTTCAGCGCTCACCACCCCGGGCTTGCGCACCAGGCCCATCAGCGCCCGGGCGGTCATCGATTTGCCGGAGCCGGATTCGCCCACCAGCGCCAGCCGCTCGTTGCCGAGGGTGAAGCTGACGTTGTCCACCACCCGGGCGGTGGGATAGTCGACGGCGAGTCCCTGGACGGTCAGTCGGATGTCAGTCATGTTGCGGCTCCAGAATATCGCGCAGGCCATCGCCCAGCAGGTTAAACGCCAGGCTGGCAAGCAGGATCGCCGCGCCGGGGATGGCGGCGATCCACCACTGGTCGAAAATCACCTGCATCCCGTCGGCAATCATCGCTCCCCACTCCGCCATCGGCGGGCGGGCGCCCAGGCCGAGAAAGCCGAGCCCGGCGGCGGCGAGGATAATGCCCGCCAGATCGAGCGCCAGCCGGACAATCGCCGACGGCAGACACAGCGGCAGAATATGGCCGACCAGCAGCCGCCCGCCGCGAATGCCCAGCATCTCCGCCGCGGCGAGGTAGTCGCTATGGCGCAGGCGCTGAATTTCGCTGCGCGCCTGACGGGCGTAGGCCGGCCAGGTGGTCAGGGCTAACGCCAGCGCGCCGTTGACCAGCCCCGGGCCAAGCATCGCCACGAACGCGAAGGCGAGGATCAGGCGCGGCATCGACATCACCACGTCGGTAAAGCGCATCAGTATCCGCTCCAGCCACCCGCCATAGTAGCCGGAGAGGATACCTACCAGCAGCCCGACGGGCAGGGTAATGGCGGTCACCAGCGCCACCAGACCCAGCGCCGGGCGGGCGCCGTAGAGCAAGCGCGACAGCAGGTCGCGGCCGTAGCTGTCTGTGCCGAGCCAGTGTCCCGCCCCGGGCCCCTGCAGACGAGCGGCGGCATCCTGCCAGTTGGGATCGTGCGGCGCCAGCCACGGGGCGAACAGCGCGGTCAGCACCAGCAGGATCACCAGGGTCAGGCCGCTGAAGGCGGCGGGTGAGCGGCGCAGACGGCGTAAAAACAGATAAGTCGGCATCAGCGCACCCTCGGATCGGTTAACCGTACCAGCAGATCGGTCAGGTTATTGATCAGCACAAAACTCACGCCGATCAGCAGCGTGCCGCCCATGATCGCCGTGGTATCCCCGGCGAACAGCGCCGTGGTGAGATAGCGGCCGATCCCCGGCCACGAGAAGACGGTTTCGGTGAGCACCGCCCCTTCGAGCATGGAGGTCCAGGCGAGGGCGGTCACCGTCAGCAGAGTGCCGCGGATATTGGGCAGGACATGGCGCAGCAGAATCGTCATCTCTCCGGCCCCTTTGGCCCGCGCCAGCAGAATGTACTCTTTGTTCATCTCGCTCAGGCAGGCGGAGCGGGTCAGGCGGGTGATGCTGGCCAGCGAGTAATAGGCCAGCACCAGCACCGGCAGCGCCAGATGGCCGATCGCATTTTTAAACGCCGCGGTATCGCCGGAGAGCCAGGTGTCGATCAGCGCAAAACCGCTGCGTGGCTCGACGGTGTACTGATAAATATCGTCGAGGCGACCCGGGCCCGGCGCCCACTGCAGCCGGGCGTAGAACAGGGCCAGCATCAGCAGGCCGAGCCAGAAAATGGGCACCGAGTTGCCCAACAGGGTAAAGGTGCGAACCGCCAGATCCCACGGCGAACCGGCGTAACGGGCGCACAGCACCCCGGCGACGATGCCCAGTACCGCGCCGACGATCAGCGCCAGGGTCGCCAGCTCAAGGGTCGCCGGGAAGACTGCCAGCAGGTCGTGGAGCACCGGCTGGCCGGTGGCGCTGGCGATGCCAAGATCGCCATGGGCCAGGTTGACCAGGTAGTGCCAGAACTGCACCGGCAGCGGCTGGTCGAGACCCAGCTGATGGCGAACCTGGTCATAGGTCGACTGGCTGGCATGGTCGCCGACGATCTGCAGTACGCGGTCGACGGGCGACAGCGCGGAGAGCGAGAAGGTGACCAGCAACAGCCCGAACAGCGTGAGCAGCAGCGTAAACAGCCCCTGCAGCAGGCGGGTAAGGTGAGTGGAAAACGATGGCATGGAAAATGGAAATTCCTGGTATATCAGCATTGTACCCGGCGGCGCGATGCCGACCGGGCCCGGGTGAGGAGTCGGTCATCCGGGCAGACAAGGCCGCCATACCCGGTGACAAAACCCGCTTACTTGGTCACGTTATCGTACCAGACCATGTCGGCGTTCAGTCCCTGCTGATAGCCCTTCACGTTGTCACGCACCACGATCTGGGTTTTCCCCTGGTCAATAAAGACGTACGGCGAATGCTGGAGCAGGGTTTCCTGCATCGTTTTGTACAGGCCGAGGCGTTTCGCCGGGTCCGGCTCCGCCACCGCGGCGAGGGTGGCTTTATTCAGCTCAGGGATCTGCCAGCCGTTGAGCCCGGCCACGGTGCTGGATTTACCATCGTTCCAGGCAAAGGCGCTGGCATTGGAGTGGGCATCAAAGTAGTCCGGGATCCACAGGCGGATCGCCGCCTGATGCTGCTTCGCGCGCACCCGGGCATAGACCTGGCTGCCGGCGGCGGGTAGCAGATCCACCTTCACCCCGCCCTGGGCAAAGCTGGCCTGCAGCGATTGGGCGATGGTGATAAACGGCGGTTTGTTCTCCACATCGAGGGTGAAGTGGGCATCCTTAATGCCCGCTTTATCGAGGATAGCCTTAGCTTTTTGCGGGTCAAAGGTGAACGGATTGGTCTCCAGCGCCCCCGGCAGGCCGGCAGGCAGGAAGCTTTGGTGAATAAAGTACTGGCCTTTCAGCAGATTTTTGGTGATGCCCTCATAATCAACCAGCCAGCGCGCCGCCTCCCAGAATGCCGGATTATTGAGCAGCGGGTTGGCGCTGTTGGCGGTATTAAACACCAGGTAGTTCTGCTCGGCGGACGGGATGCTCAGCACCTTCACGCCGGGTTTATCCTGCAGGGCGGCAATCTGGTCAGCGCCGAGATCGCGCGCCACGTCGGCATCCCCCTGCTGGATCAGCAGGCGGCGGGAAGCCGGGTCGGGGACGTTTTTAATAATGATGCTCTTGATCTTCGGCGCGCCGGTGGGGGAGCTGGCGTTGGCCTCCAGCACGATGGCCTGATGCGGCTGGTAGACGCGCATTTTATAGGCCCCGCTGCCCGCCGAGTGCATCTTCAGCCAGTCGTTGCCGAAGTCGTTATTTTTCGCGTTCGGCGCCACCTGTTTTTCATCCACGATAGAGGCGATGGGGGTAGAGAGAATATTCAGCGCCACCGCCGGGCTGACGTCGGCGGTCCAGTGCAGCGTCAGGGTATGGTCATCAACCTTTTTCAGCTGGCTGGCGATGTTGTCCGGCTGCCAGCCGAGCACGTTGAGAATAAACGCCGGCGATTTATTCAGCGTCACCGCGCGGGTGTAAGAGAAAATCACATCTTCCGGGCGCAGCGGATTACCGGAGGCGAATTTGGCATCCGGCTTCAGTTTAATGGTCAGGGTTTTCGCCGCCGGATCGGCCTGCCAGCTTTCGGCGAGGATCGGTACGATTTTTTCAGGGTTGTTGCGGTCGGGCTGCACCAGACGCTGATAGAGGCTGGGGACCGTCTGAATGCTGGAGAGTTCGTTCGCTTCCGCCGGGTCGAGGCTGACGATATCGTCGAGACCCTGGGCGACCACCAGCGTGTTGGGCGGCGTGGCGGCATGCGCGGCGGCGGAGAGCGCCGACAGTAGCAGTAAAGGCAACAGTTTTTTGGTCATGTGCAATCCCTGAAGAATGGTTATTTTATTGTTTTATGCCTCGCTACGTTAGGCCGCTTGCCATAAGGCGTAAAGTCAAAATAAGGATATCCTTATGCTAAAAACGCATATTCAAGAACGACAGGTTATTGCCGGTCGCGCAGAAGCGCCTTTCTCCGCTGCGGGGTTCTTGCTATAACGCATTGTCTATTGCGAGGAGGTGGGTGTGCCGGAAATCAATGAGTATGGCCAGCAGGTGAACGACCTGGTCCCTGGCTGGCAGGGGGCGCAAGTCCTGCGGCGGACGGCGTTAAATGGCCGTTTTTGCCGCCTGGAGCCGCTGGACGTTGACCGTCATGCGGCGGATCTGTTTGCCGCCTATGCGCTCGGCGACAACAGCGACTGGACGTGGCTGGCGTCTACGCGGCCGGAGAGCGTGGCGGCGACCGCCCACTGGATCGCGGGCAAGGTGAATGATGATGCCCTGGTGCCGTATGCGGTGGTTGATCTGCGTAGCGAGCAGGCGGTAGGCATCGTCAGCTATATGGCGATCGAGCGGGAAATGGGTACGGTTGAGATCGGCCATGTCACCTGGTCGCGACGGATGAAAAACACCCCGCTGGGTACCGAAGCGGTCTGGCTGCTGCTCAAAAACGGCTTTGACCATGGCTATCGTCGGCTGGAGTGGAAATGCGATTCGATGAATGTCGCCTCGCGCCGCGCCGCCGAGCGGCTGGGCTTTAGCTGGGAAGGACGTCTGCGGCAGAGGCTGGTGCGTAAAGGGCGGACGCGCGACAGCGATATGCTGTCCATCATCGACGGCGAGTGGCCTGCGCGCGATGCGGCGCTGCGGGCGTGGCTGGCGGCGGAGAACTTTACTGCCGACGGTCAGCAGATTAAGCGCCTGGAGGCGTTTCGCTAACATCAACCTATGGGGTCAAAACCCGGAACGGCACCCCGGTCGCGCTGCGCTTACCGGGGCTACGTTACATCGCCTCAGGGTAGGCCGGGCAAGGCGTAGTCGCCGCCCGGCATTGACCTGTTAACGGCGAACCGGCGCGTCGCCAGCGACATAATACGTCGCGGTGCTGCGCGGCAGCGGCTGGCGGCCGCGAATGGCGTCGGCCATCTTCTCGCCGATCATAATGGTGGTGGCGTTGAGATTGCCGGTGATGATCTGCGGCATGATCGAGGCGTCGATCACCCGCAATCCTTCCAGACCGTGGACGCGGCCCTCGCCATCGACCACCGCCATCTCGTCGTAACCCATCTTACAGGTCCCGCACGGGTGGAACGCGGTCTCGGCGTGGTTGCGCACAAACTCATCCAGTTCGGCATCGCTCTGGCATTCTATTCCCGGACTGATTTCGCGGCCGCGATACTTATCCAGCGCCGGCTGGTTCATGATCTCCCGGGTAATGCGGATGGCGTCGCGGAACTCCTGCCAGTCCTGCTCATGGGACATATAGTTAAACAGGATCGCCGGATGGGCGTGCGGGTCGCGCGACTTCAGGCGCACGTGGCCGCGGCTGGGCGAACGCATCGAGCCGACGTGGCACTGGAAGCCGTGCTCTTTCACCGCGTTGGAGCCATTGTAGTTAATCGCCACCGGCAGGAAGTGGTACTGAATGTTCGGCCAGGCGAACTCTGCGCGGCTGCGGATAAAACCGCCCGCTTCGAACTGGTTGCTGGCGCCGATGCCGGTGCCGCCGAACAGCCACTCGGCGCCGATCTTCGGCTGGTTCCACCACTGTAGCGCCGGGTAGAGCGATACCGGCTCTTTGCACTCGTACTGCAGATACATCTCCAGATGGTCCTGCAGGTTCTCACCCACGCCGGGGAGATCGTGCACCACCGGGATATCGAACTGCCTGAGCAGCTCCGGGTTACCCACGCCGGAGCGCTGCAGGATCTGCGGCGAGGCAATCGCCCCGGCGCACAGCAGCACCTCTTTGTTGGCCGTCGCTTTTGACGGGATCGTGCTCTCTCCCTCCAGCCACTCGACGCCCACCGCGCGCTTGCCGGCAAAAATAATGTGATCGGTCAGCGCATGGGTGCGGATGGTCAGGTTCGGGCGACCGCGCGCCTGGTCGAGATAGCCGCGGGCGGTGCTGGCGCGACGGCCCTGCGGCGTCACGGTGCGGTCCATCGGGCCAAAGCCTTCCTGCTGGTAGCCGTTGAGATCGTCGGTACGCGGATAGCCCGCCTGCACCCCGGCTTCAACCATCGCCTCGAAGAGCGGATTATTGCCCGGCTTCGGCGTCGTCACGCTCACCGGGCCATCGCCGCCGTGGTAGTCGTTAGGCCCGATATCGCGGGTTTCCGCTTTCCGGTAGTAGGGCAGGCAGTCGAGATAGCTCCAGTGTTCCAGACCCGGCTCTTTGGCCCAGTTGTCCAGATCCATCGCGTTACCGCGAATGTAGCACATGCCGTTGATCAGCGAGGAGCCGCCGAGCCCTTTGCCGCGTCCGCACTCCATGCGGCGATTGTTCATGTACGGCTCCGGTTCGGTTTCGTAGGCCCAGTTGTAGCGCTTGCCCTGCAGCGGATAAGCCAGCGCGGCGGGCATCTGGGTGCGGAAATCGAACCGGTAGTCAGGGCCGCCGGCTTCCAGCAGCAGGACGGTGGTGTTTGGATCTTCAGTCAGTCGTGTTGCCAGAACGTTGCCGGCGGAGCCGGCACCAATAATGATGTAGTCAAATTGCAAAAAAACCTCCCGGTTAAAATATGGACTGGAATTTACCCATCTCAACCTGGATGGACTTCACCTGGGTGTAACTCTGCAGCGTCATGACGCCGTTCTCGCGGCCAATGCCGGAGTGTTTGTAGCCGCCAACCGGCATTTCCGCCGGGGATTCCCCCCAGCTGTTGATCCAGCAGATGCCGGCTTCCAGCTGGTGGATAATTCGGTGAGCGCGGTTGAGGTTGGGCGTCACCACGCCGGCGGCGAGGCCGTATTCGGTGGCGTTGGCGCGGCGAATGACCTCCGCTTCGTCGGCATAGCTGAGGATCGACATCACCGGGCCGAAGATCTCTTCGCGCACGATGGTCATCTCGTCGCTGCAATCGGTAAACACCGTCGGGGCGACCCACGCGCCGTTATCGAAACCGTCGCCTTTCAGCGCCTCGCCGCCGCACAGCAGGCGCGCGCCTTCGCGTTTGCCGCTCTCGATATAGCGCAGAACGTTGTCGCGATGGGGGAAGCTGACCAGCGGGCCGAAGTTGGTGTCGTCGGCAAACAGATCGCCGGCGCGGATGCGGGCCACCCGCTCGAGGATCTTGTGCTCGAATTCCGCCTTCTGTTTCGCCGGGACAAACACCCGGGTGCCGTTGGTGCAGACCTGACCGGAGCTGTAGAAGTTGGCCATCATGGCAATATCGGCGGCGAGGTCGAGGTCGGCATCATCGGCGATAATCAGCGGCGATTTGCCGCCCAGCTCCATGGTGACCTCTTTCAGTGATGAAGCGGCCGAGTTGGCCATCACTTTTTTGCCGCTGGCGACGCCGCCGGTGAAGGAGATTTTGGCGATGTCCGGATGCTCGGTCAGATACTGGCCGGTTTTCGCGCCGATCCCTGGCAGGACGTTAAACACCCCGTCCGGCAGGCCCGCTTCGCTGTAAATTTCCGCCAGCTTGAGGGCGGTCAGCGGGGTGACTTCGCTCGGTTTGAAAATCATCGCATTGCCAGCGGCCAGCGCTGGCGCCGATTTCCACAGGGCGATCTGGATCGGGTAGTTCCACGCGCCGATCCCGGCTACCACCCCCAGCGGTTCGCGACGGGTGTAGACGAAGGAACTGTCGCGCAGCGGGATCTGGCTGCCTTCCAGCGCCGGGATCAAGCCGGCGTAATACTCCAGCACGTCGGCGCCGGTGACGATATCAACGGCGGCGGTTTCGCTGAGGGGTTTCCCGGTATCCAGCGTCTCCAGTCGCGCCAGCTCGTCGTTGCGCTGACGCAGAAGGTCGACGGCGCGACGCAGGATGCGCGAGCGTTCCATGGCGGTCATCGCCGCCCAGATTTTTTGCCCACGCTGCGCGCTCTCGACGGCGCGGTCGACATCCTCGCGTCCGGCAGCCTGAACGGTCGCCAGCACCTCGCCAGTGGCAGGGTTGATGGTCTCGAAGGTGCGACCGCTGGTGGCCGATGTATAACCACCATTAATATAAAGCTGCTGTTCTGCCATTCGGGACATAACGCCTCCTCGGTTATGGGTTCGGTAAATGCTGACGAATAAAGTGGCTGGTCAGCGACTGCGCCAGCGTTTTATCCAGCGGTTTGCCGCTGAGCGCCGCCCGCAGCCACAGGCCGTCTATCAGCGCCGCCAGCCCGTAGCCGGCCTCCTGCGCCTGCTCGCGCGGCAGCTCGCGGCGGAATTCGTACACCAGGTTCGACAGCAGGCGACGGCTGCTGACCTGCTGTAACCGATAAAGCATCGGCTGGTGCATGCTGCTGGCCCAAAAGGCCAGCCAGGCCTTCATCGCCGCGCTGCTGATCTGCGTCTCATCAAAGTTGCCGCCGACAATCGCCTGCAGGCGCTGGCTGGCGCTGCCGTCCGGCAGAGCGTGCAGACGGTTGAGCACCGCGTCGCGCAGCTGGCTGGTGATGTCGCGCATGGTCGCCTCCAGCAGACCATTTTTGTCTTTGAAATAGTGACTGATGATCCCCGTCGATACGCCCGCCCGCCGGGCAATCTGCGCGATGGTCGCGTCGTGCATACCGACTTCATTTATTGCGTCCAGCGTGGCGTCGATCAGCTGCCTGCGCCGGATCGGCTGCATCCCCAGTTTGGGCATTTTTGCCACTCCATTCATCAGCGTTGGTTAACTATTAAAGCGGTTTTTGATTGGACGTTCAATATAAAATGTGTCTTAATTGTTGCGGATTTGGATTTTAATAGTTACAAAAACAGTGGGGATACTGGATGACAGATCTTTCGCAAAGCAGAGAAAAGGACAAAATCAATCCGGTGGTTTTTTATACCTCGGCCGGACTGATTTTGTTGTTTTCCCTGATGACGATCTTTTTTCGCGATTTTTCTGCCGAGTGGATTGGGCGCACCCTGGACTGGGTGTCGAAAACCTTCGGCTGGTACTATCTGCTGGCGGCGACGCTGTATATCGTCTTCGTCGTCTGCATTGCCTGCTCGCGCTTCGGCTCGGTGAAGCTCGGGCCGGAGCAGTCAAAGCCCGAGTTCAGCCTGCTGAGCTGGGCGGCGATGCTGTTCGCCGCCGGCATCGGCATCGACCTGATGTTCTTCTCGGTCGCCGAGCCGGTGACGCAATATATGCAGCCGCCGGAAGGGGCGGGGCAGACCATCGAGGCGGCGCGCCAGGCGATGGTCTGGACCCTGTTTCACTATGGCTTAACCGGATGGTCAATGTATGCCCTGATGGGCATGGCGCTGGGATACTTTAGCTATCGTTATAATTTGCCGCTCACCATCCGCTCGGCGCTGTACCCGATTTTTGGCAAACGGATCAATGGGCCCATCGGCCACAGCGTCGATATTGCGGCGGTGATCGGCACCATCTTCGGCATCGCCACCACCCTCGGTATCGGCGTCGTGCAGCTCAACTACGGTCTGAGCGTGCTGTTCGATATTCCGGACTCGCTGGCGGCGAAAGCGGCCCTGATTGCGCTGTCGGTGATCATCGCCACCATCTCGGTCACCTCCGGGGTGGACAAGGGCATCCGCGTGCTCTCCGAACTGAACGTCGCCCTCGCGCTGGGGCTGATCCTGTTCGTGCTGTTCATGGGGGATACCTCCTTCCTGCTCAATGCGTTAGTGCTCAACGTCGGCGACTACGTCAATCGCTTTATGGGCATGACGCTGAACAGCTTCGCCTTCGACCGGCCGGTAGAATGGATGAATAACTGGACGCTCTTTTTCTGGGCGTGGTGGGTGGCCTGGTCGCCGTTTGTGGGCCTGTTCCTGGCGCGCATTTCGCGCGGGCGCACCATCCGCCAGTTTGTGATGGGCACCCTGATTATTCCCTTCACCTTTACGCTGCTGTGGCTGTCGGTGTTCGGCAACAGCGCGCTGTATGAGATCATCCACGGCGACGCGGCCTTTGCCCAGGAGGCGATGGCCCACCCGGAGCGCGGTTTCTATAGCCTGCTGGCGCAGTATCCGGCGTTTACCTTTAGCGCGTCGGTGGCGACCATCACCGGTCTGCTGTTTTACGTTACCTCCGCCGACTCCGGCGCGCTGGTGCTGGGGAACTTCACCTCGAAGCTGAAGGACATCAACAGCGACGCCCCGAACTGGCTGCGCATCTTCTGGTCGGTGGCCATCGGTCTGCTGACCCTCGGGATGCTGATGACCAACGGCATCTCGGCGCTGCAGAACACCACGGTGATCATGGGGCTGCCGTTCAGCTTTGTGATTTTCTTCGTGATGGCCGGACTGTATAAATCTCTGAAAGTGGAAGATTACCGCCGGGTCAGCGCCAGCCGCGACACCGCCCCGCGCCCGATGGGCCTCCAGGATCGTCTGAGCTGGAAGAAGCGCCTGTCGCGGCTGATGAATTACCCCGGCACGCGCTATACCAAACTGATGATGGAGACGGTGTGCTACCCGGCGATGGAGGAGGTGGCCCAGGAGCTGCGGCTGCGCGGCGCGGCGGTGGAACTGAAGAGCCTGCCGCCGGAAGAGGGTGAGAACCTTGGCCACCTCGATCTGCTGGTGCACATGGGCGACGAGCAGAACTTTATCTACAAGATCTGGCCGCAGCAGTACTCGGTGCCGGGCTTTACCTATCGGGCGCGCAGCGGGAAATCCACCTATTACCGGCTGGAGACCTTCCTGCTGGAGGGCAGTCAGGGTAACGACCTGATGGACTACAGCAAAGAGCAGGTGATCACCGATATTCTCGACCAGTACGAGCGGCACCTGAACTTTATCCATCTGCATCGGGAAGCGCCGGGGAACAGCGTGATGTTCCCGGATGGCTAATCAGGGAAGCCCCCGTCGGGGAAAGGCTGACGGGGGCGATGGTCGTTACTGGTAGTTAAAGGCGTCCGGATGGTTGTCGAGGCTGCCGCTGAGGGCGGCAAACAGCACGGTTTTGCCATCGATGGACAGGGCATCGCTGACGTTAAGCCAGGTCAGCTTCTCCTGGTCGGTTTTTTCATCGACCACTGAGTAAACGCCGGACATCTGTTTGCTTTTTTCCGACCAGATCACCGCGATACGTTCATGGCCGCAGTCGTGGGGTTTGCAGGCGCTTAACACCTGCCAGGATTCGCTACCCAGTTTCACCGTCTGCGCGGGCGAACCGGTGCCGCCGGTGGTCACCCAGGCGGGCAGCTGATGGCCTTTGACCATCTGGTTAAACGACGCCCGGGTGGCGGCATCGTGAGCCAGACTGTTCAGCGTGACATCGCTTTGCGCCATAACGCTGGCGGAGGCGGCTAAGGCGACGATAGCGGTAAGAGCTTTAAACATGTTTCCTCCTGGACTTATTCCGTCCTCATAACAAGCCTCTTTATAGTGAGCGTAGAGAATGATTAATGCAAACTCTGACATATTTTCTGTGAATGATTAGAAACGGTGCGCGCATGGACGTTACGCTAAGCGATATGCCATGATGCGGATTGATTTATTTTCCAAATATTTGCCCTTGGGATAAAGCAGTTAGCGAAGTGGCATAGTTATTCAGGCGATAAAGCATGGCGTATGTGAATCATCTACTGACGTTTATTGAGAGTAATCCGGCGCTGGCGGTGGGGTTTAATCTTATTCTGCTGCTGCTCTCCGGCATATTTGCCCATCTTTTATGCAAGTTCTTGCTGATTAAAGTGGTGCGTAAGGTCTTCTTTAGTAGCCACAAACAGGATGTGCCGCTGGAGAAGGATCGACGCATCGCCGAAAAGCTGTCCAATTTCATTCCGGTTATTATTGTCTATTACGTTCTGCAGTTTATGCCGGCGATGCCGGCATCGCTGGTGACGGCGATTAATACTATCTGCGGGATCTTGTTTTTTATTTTTATGTCGGTGTTTTTCAACGAGATGCTGGATATTGTCAACAGCTCCTATCTGCGAAAGACCAAACGTAAAAATCATTCCATTAAGGGCTATATCCAGATAGGCAAAATCTTAGTCCACATCCTGGCGGCGATCATGATCCTCGCCGTGATGTCGAACAAATCGCCGATCATTATCATCTCCAGTCTGGGGGCCGTGGCGGCGGTACTGATGATCGTGTTCCAGCATACTCTGCTGTCGCTGGTGGCGAACGTTCAGCTGTCGTCCAACGACGTGCTCCAGCTGGGGGACTGGATTGAAATGCCTGACAAGAATCTCAGCGGTGAGGTGACGGATATCGCGCTGCACACCATTACCATCCGCAACTGGGACAATACCATCTCCCGTATCCCGACCAAGAATTTCCTCACCGAGACCTATACCAACTGGCAGGCGATGTTCTCCTCCGGGGCGCGGCGGATCATGCGCAGTATCGCCATCGATCAGCACTCGGTGCGTTTTCTCGACCAGGAGATGCTCTCCTCGATGCTGACCATCCGCGGGGTGAGTGAGCCTCTGGCGACGCTGCTTGACGGCCGGGATCCCGGCGGCGTGGCCGACCGCTGGTTTGTCGATAACGGGCTGACCAACCTGACCCTGTTTCGCCACTATCTGATGCACTATCTCGCCGAGCGGCCGGATATTATTAAAGAGATGTACATTGTGGCGAGAACGCTGAAACCGTCGCCCTCGGGCATTCCGTTGGAGATTTACTGCTTCACCTCCTCAACGCTGTGGAAAGACTACGAAAACACCCAGTCGGCGATATTTGAGTACATTACTGCGGTGGCCGGACAGTTTTCCCTGCGCCTCTATCAGTATCCCGCCGGGCACGATTTCTGGCGTCTCTCCCAGGAGCACGCCGCCCGGGCGGGCCTGCCGCCGTCGGCCGAAGGCTAAGCGCTGATCTGCTGGCGCCAGAGGGCGATCTCCTCCTCCAGCCAGGCGATGAACCGGGCGACTTCCGGCCGGTTCTCCGCCTGCGGGGAGACGGTTAGCCAGTAGTGCCAGGGGTAGGGGACGGTGACGGCGGTGAGCTGCACCAGCTCGCCGCGGGCTATCGCCCCCGCCACCAGGGAGCGCCGCTCCAGCGCCACGCCGGCCCCCAGACGAACCGCCTCCAGCACCAGATTGGAGTCGTTCAGGCGCAGGCCTGAGGGGACGATCGGCTTTTCCAGCCCCGCCTGGCTGCACCAGGCATGCCAGGACTCCATGGAAAAAATAATATCGCTGGCGGCGATCGCCTGCGGGGTGGTCGGCAGGTTACCGCCGCGATAGCCGGGGGCGGCGACCACCAGCTGTTCATCGGCAAACAGATGCCGGCTTTCCATCCCCTCCCAGTCGCCTTGCCCCATGCGTATGGCCAGATCGATACCCTCCTGTTGCAGGTTAACCACTGCCAGGCTGGTCAGCAGGCGCACCGCGATCTGCGGATGCCGCGCCTGAAAGCGCGCCAGCCGCGGCAGCAGCCAGTGACAGCCAAAGGAGGGGAGCGTCGCCAGGGACACTTCCAGGGTGCGGGGTTTGATCTGCACCATGCGCGTGGCGTCGGCGATGTGCTGTAACGCCTCGCGGATTTGCAGGGCATAGAGCCGTCCTTCTTCCGTGATGCGCACTCCGCGGCCGTGGCGGATAAAGAGCGTGACGCCGACCAGGGCTTCCAGCTGTTTGATGTGCTGGCTGACCGCCGAATGGGTCACGCTCATCTCGTGGGCGGCCTGCGTTACGCTGCCGAGGCGCGCCACCGCCTCAAAGCTGCGCAGGCTGGCGACAGGGGGAAAATCTGCCATGGTGATCTCTCAGTCAGTGAGTCGATACGTTAACGTTACTACCGGGTTAGCGGGTTTTATAGCCGCCGCGAATAGGCTGAAAAAGGGGCTAAATGCTGCCTCAGTCGGTATAGCACAAGGGGGGCTGGAGGGCTACAGCGAGTCGCCAATCTGTTAGTTTTACTAACCGTTGCGGTAAGTATCTGGTGATATTCGCGGCATCGGTTTTCCAGTAAGGTAAAGCCGCAACCTCTTTATCGCAGGCAGGAGTGACGATGAAACTCATTGGTATGATGGATTCACCTTATGTAAGACGCGTGGCGGTTTCTCTGGCGCTCTATGGCGTGGAATTCGAGAGCCTGCCGCTATCGGTCTTTAGCGGCTTTGACGAATTTTCCCGCATTAATCCGGTGGTCAAGGCGCCGACGGTGGTGCTCGATAACGGGACGCAGCTGATGGACTCCACGCTGATCCTCCACTATTTCGAAACGACCAATCCGGCCGGGCGCCGGCTGCTTCCCGTGCATCCCGAGGCGCTGGCCCGCGATCTGCACCTGCTGGGGGTGATCCTCGCCGCCTGTGAAAAAGCGGTCCAGCATGTTTATGAGCACCGTCTGCGGCCGGAAGAGAAGCAGCATCAGCCGTGGATAGCCCGGGTGACCGGCCAGCTGCTGGCCGCCTGTCGGGAGTGGGACGCCCGGCTGGCAGACCGCGCCGCCGCCGCGCAGCCGGATCAGGTGATGGTCACCAGCACGGTGGTCTGGTCCTTTATCCAGTTGATGATCCCGGCGGTGGTGTCGGCCGCGGCGTTTCCGCATATTCGCGCGCTGGCGGAGAAGGGGGAGGCGCTGCCGGCGTTTCAACAGTATCCGCTGGGTTAACGGCAGGGGTGGAGAGGGGCGCCGCAGCGTGGCGCCCTGAAGCAGGAGAGGATCACCAGCAGACAAACCCGCCGTCGACCACCAGGTCTACGCCGGTGCAGAACGAGGCGGCGTCGCTGGCGAGGAACAGCGCCGGGCCGGCTATTTCTTCCACCTTCGCCATCCGCTGCATCGGCGTCTGGCTTTCAAACTCGCGGGTCTGGTGCACCATCTCCGGACGGGTATTCATCGGCGTGGCGGTATATCCCGGACTGATGGAATTGACGCGGATCCCTTTGCCCACCCACTCCATCGCCAGGCTTTTCGACAGATGGATCACGCCGGCTTTGGAGCAGTTGTAATGCGCCTGGTCGAGGCCGCGGTTAACAATAATCCCCGACATCGAGGCGATATTGATAATCGACCCGCCGCCGGACTCCAGCATCAGTTCCGCTTCCGCTTTGCAGGAGTTCCATACGCCGGTGAGATTGATATCGATCACCCGCTGCCATTGCTCGCTCTCCATCTCCAGCGCCGGATTGGCGTTGGCGATCCCGGCGGCGTTAACGGCGATATCGAGGCGGCCATAGCGGCTTTTGGCCAGCGCGACGGCGGCGCGCAGGTCGGCAATCTGGCGGACATCGCCGTTATAAGAGCAAGCCTGACCGCCGATGGATTCAATATGGCTGACCGTTTCCGCCAGCCCGCCGTCGTCGCGAAGATCAAAACAGACTACCCGTGCACCCGCGCTGGCGAGGCTGCAGGCGATGGTCTGGCCGATGCCGCTGCCGGCGCCGGTGACGAAGGCGACGCGATCCCGCAGGCTAAATAGGTGTTGTGCAAAGTCTTTACCGATCATAATGATTATTCTCTTCAATATAGTGTCGAACGTCGGGAGCCTGGCTTCCCGGATGGTGGTGCGCCGCGCCTTATCCGGGCTACCTTTCGGCGGTGTTACGTAGCCCCGGTAAGCGTAGCGCCACCGGGGGGCCGTCCCGGCGTGGTAGCGCCAATTCGGGACGCCTTATTCGGGCGATGGGGCCCGCTAACCCGCGGGGATTACGACATAATCAAACCGCCATCGATATTGATGGTCTGCCCGGTGAGATAGCGCGCGTCGTCGGAGGCGAGGAAGGCCACCAGCCCGGCCACGTCTTCCGGCTTACCGGCGCGTTTCATTGGGATCCCTTCGACCCATTCCGCCATCAGTTCGCCCTTGCCGTAGCGCTTCTGCTCGGTGCTGAGAATTTCGCCCCACACGCGGTCGTTGTAATCCCACATCTCGCTCTCAATGATGCCGGGGCAGAAGGCGTTGACGGTGATGTTCCACGGCGCCAGCTCGTGCGCCAGGCTTTGGGTAATGCCGATCACGCCCATTTTGCTGGCGGCGTAGTGCGGCGTGTAGATAAACCCCTGTCGCCCCTGGCCGGAAGAGGTGTTGATCAGGCTGCCGTGATTCTGTTTCACCATATATTTGGCCGCCTCGCGGCAGCACAGCCACACGCCGGTGGTGTTGACCGCCAGCACTTTTTCGAAATCGGCTTTTGGCATCCGGTCGTAGTAATCGATGGTGATCACCCCGGCGTTCTGAATGGAGACGTCGATGGTGCCGAAGCGGGCGGCGGCCTGCTCATACAGCGACTGCACCTGCGCTTCGTCGGTCACATCGACCTGCAGCGATAAAATATCCGCCTGATAGCGCTGACGCAGCGTTTCGGCGGTCTCGTGAACGCGCTCGGCGTTGGAGACCATCACCAGGTTTGCGCCGTCGCGGGCAAAGCGCTCGGCAATGCCTGCGCCGATGCCGCGGCAGGCGCCGGTGATCACCACCGTTTTGTTCTGGAAATCTCGTTGCATATTTTTTCCCTTTCGCTGAGCCGGGCACCAGGCCCGGCGGAAGATGTGAATCGTTGCCGGTTAGCTGGAGGTGGCGCCGTTGGGGGGGATGGCGGCCAGTTTTTCCTCGTGGCGGCGCATCAGGATGACCTTGCTCTGCAGCTTCTGCTGGAACTGGTCGACGACCACAGCGGTGACAATCACCACGCCTTTAATCACCATCTGCCAGAAGTCGCTGACGCCCATCATCACCATGCCGTCGGCAAGGAAGACGATGACGAAGGCGCCGATAATTGACCCGGTCACCCGGCCGCGGCCGCCGGCCAGCGCGGTACCGCCGAGCACGGTGGCGCCGATGGCGTCCATCTCAAACATGTTGCCGGTCATCGGGTGCGCGGTTTGCAGCTGTGATGCGACGATCAGGCCGACAAACGCCGCGCACAGGCCGGAGAAGGCATAGACGAATATTTTCGCTTTCACGATTGGCACGCCGGCGAGGCGGGCGGCAGACTCATTGCCGCCGATGGCGTAGATGTAGCGGCCAAGCGGCGTTTTAGTGGTCAGCCAGTAGCCCAGCACGAGGAAGCCGATCATCAGCCAGATCGGCAGATAGACGCCGAGCAGGGTGCCGGATCCGAGGGTGGCGAAACCGGTGTTGCCCAGCGCTTCCATGCCGTTGAGATTCGGGTAGGTGCTCCCGTCGTTAAACAGCAGCGCGGAGCCGCGGGCGACGTACATCATGCCTAAGGTGCAGATAAACGGCGCCACGCCGAAGCGGGTGATCACCGCGCCGTTGACCAGACCGACCAGCACACCGAAGATCGCCACGCAGAGGATCACCTCCGGGACATTAAAGAAGAGGATATCGCCGTTCCACAGCGGCAGGCCGTTGGTCAGCAGCGCGCCCGCGACCATGCCGCAGATCCCCGCCACCGCGCCGACGGACAAATCAATGCCGCCGGTGAGAATGACCAGCGTCATGCCGATGGCCAGCAGGCCGGTGATCGCCACGTGCTGGGTCATGATCAGCAGGTTAGAGGCGGTCAGGAAGTTGGGTACCATCACGCTGAAGAACGCGATCACCAGCAGGAGGGCGATAAAGGTGCGGGCCTTCAGCAGGTACATATAAATCATATATTTCTGGTTCATGATGGATTCCAGCCTGATTAATCTTGAGGTGTTGAAGCCGCGATTAACTGTTCGCGGGTCACCGCATGGCGCGGTAAATCGGCGGTAATGCGGCCATCGGCCATCACCAGGATGCGGTCGGCCAGGGCCATCACCTCATCCAGTTCCGAAGATGAGAACATCACCGCCAGCCCCTGCTGAGCCATTTTGCCGATCAGGTGATAGACGTCGGTTTTCGCGCCGACGTCGATGCCGCGCGTCGGTTCGTCGAGGAACACCACCTGCGGCTGGGTCATCAGCGCTTTACCCAGCACCACTTTTTGTTGATTGCCGCCGCTCAGCGAGGTGATGGGCAATGTGGCGTCGCTGACCTTGATCGCCAGCTGCTGGATCATCTCTTTCACGCAGGTCTCTTCTTTTTGCGGGTTCAACCAGCGCCAGGCGCGGCGGAACCCCTGCAGGCTGAAATCAGAGAGCGTCATGTTGGCCTGAATCGACATCATCTGCACCACGCCTTCGCCCTGACGGTCCTCCGGCACCAGCGCCAGCCCCTTTTTCAGGCGCTGTTGAAAGCGAGATTTGCCGATGCTTTCGCCGTTAAGATGCACCTCGCCGCGCTGGCAGGGCATCAAGCCGACCAGGCCTTTAAACAGCTCGGTGCGCCCGGCGCCCAGCAGGCCGTAAATACCGATCACTTCGCCTTTGCTGAGGGTGAAGGTGACGTCATTGAGCTTGTAACCGCCGCTGGGATGCAGCGCGGTCAGCCCTTTGACGTCAAGCACTGCGTCGCCTTTTGGCGCCGGTTGATAATCAAAGTGTTTTTTCTTATCACCGACCATCTGCTCGATGATCCACGGTACGCTGGCGTCGCTGACGTGACGCTCGCTGATAAAGCGACCGTCGCGGAAAATGGTGATGTTGTCGCCAATCTCCATCAGCTCTTCGAGGCGATGCGAGATATAGATGATGGTCACGCCGCGCCGCTTAAGCTGCGCGATCACCTTGAACAGCACTTTGACCTCAGACTGGCTCAGCGCCGAGGTGGGCTCGTCCATGATCAGCACGCGGGTGTCTTTCGACAGGGCGCGGGCAATCTCGACTAACTGCTGGTGGCCGATACCGAGTTCACCCAGCGGAGCGTAAGGATCGACATCCAGCTCCAGCCGTTCCAGCAGTGATTTGGCCAGCGCGTACTGGTATTTTTCGTTAATGCGTCCTTTCTGAAAGAATTCATTCGCCATGAAGATGTTGTCCATCACATTCATATTGGGAAATAAATTCAGTTCCTGAAAAATAATACTGATGCCCAGTTTTTCTGCCTGATGCGTCGACTGTAATGAAACTGCTTCACCATCGAGGATAATTTGCCCGGAGGAGGGCGTTTCCACACCGGCAAGCATTTTCATCATGGTGGATTTACCCGCACCATTTTCTCCGATTAGCACGTTGACCTTATTTCGATAGACCCGGTAATTGACATTATCCAGGGCGGTTACGCCGGGATAGACGCGCGACAGGCCGCGGGTTTCGATAATCACTTCGGACTCAACGGGCTGGGGAGCGACGAGATCGTGCGGCGCCATATTATTGTCCCCCTGCATGAATGATTTTCGCCGGGGTAATTTCCGGGAGAGTTTGTGGAATATCCCAGGCCGAGAAGACGCCGTACACCTCCACGCTGTCGCCGGTTTTGACGTTGGCTGTCTGAATCATTTTGACCGCCTGACTGTTGATATTCTTGCTGTACTCGCCGAACAGCACCTGGTCATTAAAGTCCTGATAGCTGGCGCCGCTGTAGCCGTCGCGCAGCTGGGTGCCGCGCAGGGTAGGGCCAATCTGCACCGTCACCTTCCCGACGCTGGCGTCGGTCAAGGTCATTTTGCCGCTGCGCGAGGCGGTATCGAGTTTGCTGACGGTACCTGAAACCTTGACGTAGAAGATGCAGGGGTTTTCATCCTGCGCACGGTAGCCGAGGGTTTTACAGGCGCTATCAATGTCTTTTGCCGCCTTGAGCGCGCTCATCAGTTCCGCCGCCGGACGCGCTTTCGTCACCACCTGCGGTACGATGCTCTGCTGCCAGGTTTTATCCATATTCGCCATATGCGGGTTGGGCGGGGATTTCAGGTCTGCCAGCTCCTGCTGCGAGACGATGCGACAGCCCCCTAGCGCCAGTACGGCCAGCGTCAGACAGGTTTTCTTAAACATAATGCTCTCCTCTGCGCCCCCGCAGGGGCGCAACCACCCGAACTCAGGACTTAATGTTGAAATCCTGGACTTTATCGGCGTTATCCTGAGTAATCAGAATGCCGCGGAACATCACGCGCTGCTTCGCCGGCTTCTCGCCTTTTTGCAGGTAGTTATCCAGATCGGTGACGCCCTGAGCGGCGATGGCCTGCGCCTGCAGCATCACGGTTGCCTGCAGGGTGCCGGCTTTCACGGCGTCGCGCTCATCGTTGCTGCCGTCGATGCCGACGACGATCACATCGCTACGGTTGGCCGCTTTCAGCGCCGCAATCGCGCCAAGGGCTACCGGCCCGTTGCCACAGATGACGCCTTTCACGTCGGGGTGCGCCTGCAGGATGCTGTCCATGATGCGTTTGCCGTCGATCAGGGTGCCTTTGGCATCCTGTTTCGCCACGCTGACCATATCCGGATATTGGTCAATGACCTGATGGAAAGATTTAGAACGGGTGACGCAGTTATTATCGGCGAGGTTGCAGGTCAGCTCGGCGTATTTGCCTTTCTCCGCCATTTTCTCGACGAAGACGTTGGCGACCTCAGAGCCGGCCTGGAAGTTATTGTGGGTAATTTGTTCCAGTGCCACATCATCAACCGGAATTTCGCGGTTAATTAAGACCACCGGAATGCCCGCTTTTTTGGCTTTTTCAACGGCGGCGACGCTGGCGGTGGAGTCAGCGTTATCGAGAATAATGCCCTGCACTTTTTTACCAATCGCGGTGTCGATAAGCTCATTCTGCTTTTTGACATCTTCGCCATGGGACAGCACGGTGGTTTTGTAGCCGAGAGCTTGCGCTTTTTCGCTGGCGCCTTTGGCTTCCGAGGCGTAATACGGGTTATCCAGCGAGTTGACCATGATCATAATGGTGCCTTTCTCCGCGGCGTGCGCGGCAAAGGAGAAGGCGGTCAGGGTCGCAGCGGTTAAAAGGGTTATACGTAATTTCATGACTCTGTTCCTGTATTTTTATATTCGAACAAATGAGCCCCTGAGCGGGCAGGCTTTTACGGTCTGAAATTTCCCCTAATGTATTCGGGGATAGCGATATCGTTATGGGCCGGGTTTCTCCTGTGATAAGTGAATGCGTGTCGTCGCGCAGTCTGGCGGTCAGGCTGGCGAGTCCGGTTTCCATAATGTTCGGTCGACCGCATGGCGCCACTCCTGCCAGCGCGTTTGTAAGCGCTGGTGGCGGGCCATGTCGGGCTGAAAGGTGCTATGTTCGGTTAAGAAGGCCTGCAGATCGGCGGTCGATCCCGGATGGAGCGCTTTGCGTGCCAGCAACGCCGCGCCGATGGCGGACAGCTCCGGCACGTCGCTGCGCATCACCGGGCAGCCGAGCAGATCGGCCTGGTATTGCATCAGCCAGTCATTGTTGGTCGGCCCGCCGTCCACCATCAACGCCGTCAGGGTGAACTCCTCATGCTGACGCATCGCCACCACCACGTCGGCTATCTGATAGGTGATGGACTCCAGCGCCGCACGGATCAGATGCGCGCGTTTCACCCCGCGACTCAGGCCGCAAATCACGCCGCGGGCGCTGTCATCCCACCAGGGCGCGCCAAGACCGGTCAGCGCCGGCACGAAGTAGACCCCGAGGGTTGAGTCGACGGAGGCGGGGAGGGTATTCAGCTCATGGGCCAGCTCGGCGGCAGAGAGTTCGCTCAGTCCGGTGCTGTCCGCCATCCAGGCGACAGCATCGCCGGTGTGGGGAATATTCCCTTCCAGGCCCCACACCAGCTGGTCGCCATCGTGCCAGGCGACGGTGGTCGCCAGCGCGTCGATATCGCACTGCGCCGATTTGACCGGGGCCATGACCGAAGAGCCGGTGCCGTAGGTGGCTTTGACGCAGCCTGCCTCGCCGAGCGCGTGGCCGAACAGCGCGGCGTGGGAGTCGCCGATCATCGACATGATCGGAATACCGTCCGGAATGGCGGCCAGTCCTTTGGTATGGCCGAAGAGGCCGCTCGACGGTTTAATTTCCGGCAACGCCGCGCGCGGAATGCCGAACAGCGCCAGCATCTCGTCGTCCCACTCGCCGCGGTGCAGGTTCAGCAGCTGGGTGCGGGAGGCATTGGAGTAGTCGCAGCAGAAGGCTTCTCCAGCAGTCAGATTCCACAGCAGCCAGCTGTCGATGGTGCCGAGGCAAATCTCACCGCGTTCGGCGCGCAGGCGGCCATCGACAGTCGCATCCAGCAGCCAGCGCATTTTGGAGGCCGAGAACAGCGGGGCGATTGGCAGGCCGGTGGCACGCTTAATGTGCTGTTCCTGACGATCGTGACGCAGCGTGTCGCAGAACGCGGCGCTGCGGGTGCATTGCCAGGTAATGGCCGCGTTAATCGGTTCGCCGCTGTCGCGATACCAGCCGATGGCGGTTTCCCGCTGGTTGCTGATAGCCAGCGCGGCGACGTTTTCCGCGCCAACGTGGGCCACCGCGCTGGCGATCACCGTCAGTGAGGCGGTAACCAGCGCTTCGCCCGATTGCTCCACCCAGCCGTCGCGCGGCGTTTGGATCGCCAGCGGCTGCGAGAATTTGACGATAACTTTGCCCCGGCTATCCAGCACCACCGCTTTGGCGTTGGTGGTGCCTTCATCCAGGGCAATGATGAACTCTTTTGCTGTCGCCTGCATCGTGCTCTCCTCGGTCACTCGGTGTCCTGGAACCGCGAAGACGAGGAATATCTCCCACCGTCTCCTGCGTCTGTGCAGGCCATGTTGTGACATTTCATTATCATCTTTTTAATCACTGAATATATATTCGATAGTGATTATTTATTTGATACCTTAAGCCACAAACCCGGTGACGGGCTACCGGAAAAATCATCAATTGTGCTGGCAATCACATTTCGCCGATCGGCGAAAGCGGCGATAGGCGGCTGGAGTGGTTGATTAACTGATTGAATTTAAATGTATTAACAGAGCCAGCCCTGAAGCTAAAAAAGCACGTCAGGGCGGCAGAGAGGAAAAGCAGCGCGGCAGGTTAGTCGCTAACCAGCATGCGAGCGGTAGGGTAATCGGTGATTAAAACATCAATGTAGCCGCCGGTGAGGGCGCCTTTGATGGCCGCGACTTTGTCGGTACCGCCGGCCAGCGCGACCACGTTCGGGCATTTTTTGACCTTCTCCAGCGCCATACCGATCACCGGATCTTCATCATCGCGTAACACCGGATGGCCGTTTTTGTCGTAGTAGTGCAGGCAGATATCACCCACCGCGCCGCGCGCCGCCAGCACCTGCAGCATATCTTCGTGATAGTAGTTACCGGAGGTTTTCAGCAGTTGAGAGGGTTCGAGAATGCCGATGCCGACGATGGCGATATCCACTTCATCAAAGCGCGACACCACGTCAGCGACGTCTTTGCTGGCCAGCAGCCGGTTGCGCTCCTCCATGGATCCTTCGATGCTCTGTGACGGCAGCAGCCAGGCGTCGCAATTCAGGCGCTGGGCGAGGGTCTGGGTAAGAATCGTCGCCTGCACGTTACCGTTTGGCCCGACGCCGCCGAGCAGTTGGATCACGCCGCTGGCTTTCAGGTTTTGCGCATGAACTTCATCGACCATCGCGCGAATGGTTGAGCTCCACGAGGAGACGCCAATCAGATCTTTTGGCCGCAGCCGGGTTTCCAGATAGTGGGCGGCGGCGGAGCCAATCGCCCGCTTGATGGTATGATCGCTGGCCTCTTCCTCGGTATCCACCACCACCGCCTGCTTAAGGCCGTAGCGATCCTCAAGCCCTTTTTCGAGCTTCAGAAAGATGTTGGACGGCTGAACGACGCTGATCTTGACGACGCCTTCTTTCTGGCAGCGGGTAATGGCGCGGGAGACAAATGACTGAGACAGCGAGAGAAGTTGGGCGATATCAGACTGCTTTCGTCCTTCCAGATAGTAAAGCGTGGCAATCTTAACCAATAGCCGTTGTTCATCCTGCTTAGCCATATTAATCCTCGAAAATCATTTATCGCCTTTCTTCAGGCGGTTAGCTGCAGCCATTATCGTAGTGACTTTTATCATACGCGAAAAAAAATCAGACTTAAGTGTGACAGGCGTCTAACTTTTGCCAATCCTCAAAATCGACTATGGACAAAAACAAAACAGCCAGGCCATAATCGAATAAAGAATCATTATTGAATATATATTCAAGGCGATTTCGAGTCAATGTGTTTATCCGGGCTTCGCCTGGAGCGGGAGGCAGAATGTTCCTGAGTAGGGCGCTGTGGCAGAAGGCTTACCACCCGGCATAGGGATATCTGGTTTTTTTAGTCCTTGCTGGAATAAATATTCCATGCTGAAAATAAATTCAGAGGTGTGAAATGAATCCCTACAGATATGATATTCAGACGCTGGAGCGTAAAGCCCGCGCGGTGCGGCGCCATATTGTGCGCTTAAACGCCAATAGTCCGGCCGGCGGCCACACCGGGGCTGACCTTTCGCAGGTCGAACTGTTAACCGCGCTCTATTTCCGCGTCCTTAACGTCGCGCCGGACCGGCTCGACGACCCGCAGCGCGATATCTACATCCAGTCGAAAGGCCACGCCGTGGGCTGCTACTACTGCGTCCTGGCGGAAGCCGGCTTCTTCCCGGTCGAGTGGCTGGAGACCTACCAGCATGCCAATTCCCATCTCCCCGGCCACCCGGTGCGGCAAAAAACGCCGGGCATCGAGCTCAACACCGGCGCGCTGGGCCACGGTTTGCCTGTTGCGGTGGGGCTGGCGCTGGCCGCGAAGAAAAGCAACAGCACCCGCCGCATTTTTTTGATCACCGGCGACGGCGAACTGGCGGAAGGCAGTAACTGGGAAGCCGCCCTGGCGGCTGCACATTACGGCCTGGATAATCTGGTCATTATTAATGATAAGAACAACCTCCAGCTGGCCGGGCCGACGCGCGAAATCATGAATACCGATCCGCTGGCCGATAAATGGCGCGCCTTCGGTATGGAAGTCAGCGAATGCCAGGGTAACGACATGGCCTCGGTGGTCTCGGTCATCGAGGGGTTGAAGCAGGAAGGTAAACCCAACGTTATTATTGCCAACACCACGAAAGGTGCCGGTATTTCCTTTATCCAGGGGCGCCCGGAGTGGCACCACCGGGTGCCGAAAGGCGAAGAAATTGCACTGGCACTGGAGGAACTGAAAGATGAGTAATGCAGAACACCTGGCTAACGTCATGGTCGAAGCCTTTATCGCCGCCGTGGAGCGCGGCGTCGATCTGGTGCCGGTGGTAGCCGACTCCACGTCAACGGCCAAAATCGCGCCGTTTATTAAACAGTTCCCCGGCCGGCTGGTGAACGTCGGCATCGCCGAGCAGAGCATGGTCGGCACCGCCGCCGGTCTGGCGCTGGGCGGAAAAGTGGCTGTGACCTGTAACGCCGCGCCGTTTCTTATCTCGCGGGCCAATGAGCAAATCAAAGTGGATGTCTGTTACAACAACACCAACGTCAAGCTGTTTGGCCTTAACGCCGGAGCCAGCTACGGCCCGCTGGCCAGCACCCACCATGCCATTGACGATCTGGCGGTGATGCGCGGCTTCGGCAATATCCAGATTTTCGCCCCGTCCTCGCCGCGCGAATGTCGGCAGATTATTGATTACGCCATCGGTTATCAGGGGCCGGTCTATATTCGCCTCGATGGCAAGGCGCTGCCGGAACTGCACGATGAAAGCTATCGCTTTGTACCGGGCGCGATCGTCACGCTGAGGGAAGGCGATGATATCGCGCTGGTGGCCACCGGCTCGACGGTGCATGAGATCGTCGATGCGGCGCAGATGCTGGCCGACGCGGGGATTCAGGCCAAAGTGGTGAGCGTGCCATCTCTTCGCCCCTGCGATACCGCCGCGCTGCTGGCGGCGCTGAAGCCGTGCAAAGCGGTGATTACGGTGGAGGAGCATAACGTCAACGGCGGGGTGGGAAGCCTGGTGGCGGAAGTATTGGCTGAGGCTGGGGTAGGTATCCCGCTCAAACGTCTGGGGATCCCGGATGGTGAGTATGCGGCGGCGGCAGATCGCGGCTGGCTGCGTAAACACCACGGTTTCGATGCCGCTTCCGTCGCGGAGCTGGCGCAGAAAATGCGCTGATTTTTCGCCGTCTAAAACCGATAACCCGTGCGGAATGCCGCGCGGGTTTTTTTACGGCGCGCAGAGCGTGATGATGTATTCCCCTGCCTGAATCCATTGCAGCCGATACTCCACGGTGGAGAGCCGAAGACGCAGATTTCCTTCCTTTATTGCAGCCAGCGTAAAATCGTTAAAACCGACGCCCGCCTGTACGTCGGGATGGCAGGCCTTAAACCCACTCTCTTTCGCCGAAAACGCCAGCGTCAGCGCCAGCGGGAAGGGCAGGCCGCTGCGCAGCAGCGCCGTTTTTTCCGCCGGACCGATAATGCTGCTCTCCAGTTCCGCCGCCAGCTGGGGGGTAAACCGGCGCTCGATATCGACGCCCACCGGCCGATCGGCGATCACCGCCAGCGCGCGCTGGCCGCAATGACTTATGCTGCCGAACCAGGGCGTGGGCCACAGCGGCTGGCGCCGATCGCCGATGGCGGGAAGCCGTTTCTCCCCCACCTCGCGCAGGGCGTATGCCGCGGCGATGCGTCCGGCCAGGTGCTCCGCCTGCCGCTTGCGGCCCCACCCGGTCAGGCTGGCGTGATAGGGCAGCCAGAACAGATCTTCAGGCTGGAAAGTCGCCGGGTCGAAGTCGATCTGCTGGATGGTATAGCCGGCCAGAGGCAAAACGGTGCGATGGTGGCGCATAGGATAAGGTTACCGCGGTTGCCCCCGCCCTTTGTCCAGCAAGGGCGGGGGAGGGAGAACCCGCTATCAGAAGTGGGTGTTGACGCTCAGGTACCAGGTGCGGCCCGATTCGTTATAGGTCTCGGCGCCGGCGCCGTACATCGTGCCGGTGGCGCCCCCGGTGGTCTGGGCGTTGCCCGCGCGCCAGTGGCGCTTATCGAAGACGTTATCCACGCCGCCGGTCAGACTGACGTATTTGGTGACGTCCCAGGTCGCGCTCAGGCCGAGGATGCTGTAGGGGCTAACCTCGTTCTTCTCGCTGCCGGAGACCGGTTGACCCTTGTAGTTGTACTTCTTCGGCTCCTGCTTGCCGTACCAGGTGAAGGTCGACTGCAGCGAAACGTCATCGCGAACCTGCCAGCTCAGGGTGGAGTTCAGCGTGTATTCCGGGATAATCGACAGACGATCGCCGGTCTTTTTGTTCTTACTCTGCAGCATATAGGTGATGTTGTTGGTCCAGTTGACGGTCTCGCTCACCGGAACGTTCAACGTCCCCTCCAGACCTTCCACCACCGCTTTCGGCACGTTTTCCCACTGGTAGAGATCGGTACCTTTATTGTTTTGATAGACCGGAGCATAGCCCGCTTCAATCTTGTTGCGGTAGTCGTTGCGGAACCAGGTGACGCCCGCCAGCCAGCCGTCGCGTTTAAACTCGAGGCCAATCTCTTTGTTGATGCTGGTCTCGGCTTTTAAGTCGTCGTTACCCTGCAGATAGCAGCCGTCTTTACTGGCGTAGCAGCCCTGGCCTTTACTGTAGAGAATGTAGTTCGGGTTGGTCTGATACAGGCTCGGCGCTTTATAGGCGCGGGCGATGCCCATCTTCAGCGTGAAGTCATCCCACAGGCCCTGCGACAGGTTGAGGGACGGGCTCCAGTTATTGCCGACGATGCTGTGATGATCGAAACGCAGCGCCGGAGTCAGCATGGTGGTGTCGGTCAGCTCCATGTTGTTCTCGGCGAACAGCGAGAAGATTTCCGCCTGCGAGTACGGGCTGCGGCCGGTGCTGTCGTAGCCCGGAATTTCGCCTCCCGACAGCGCCTGGGTGTTGGACGCGTTATCCTTCATCCGCTGTTGATTCCACTCGCTGCCCAGCGTCAGGTTCTGATTAACCAGGTAGTCGAACGGGATACTGACTTCACTGTGCAGCATCACATCTGACAGATCGATATCCGAGAACTGGTTGCTGTTAAAGATCCCCTCGGTGCCGCCGGCCAGGCCTTCGCCTTTGCGCGAGTTGCGGGTGCGTTCGTACTGCGCCCAGTTGCTGGTGGTCACCCCGTTGTCCCAGGCGCCGTTCCAGGTAATCGAGTAGGTGTTGCGATACAGACGGTTGGTCTCTTTGCCGTAGTTCTCTTTTACCAGGTCGTTGGAGTTGGTGTTCTGGGTATCGCCGGCGTAGAGGTTGCCCTGGCGGCTGTAGCCGGCCTCAAACTCCAGCGACTGCATCGGAGCGAATTCCCAGCGCACCAGACCATCGATGTTTTTGTTTTTCACCCCTTCGCGCCCGGCCGGCAGAGTATCGGCATAGATCCCGGTACGCTCGGACTGATGGCCCTGGTTGATATCCCAGGCGTCGGCCTGCGTTTTGTCGAGGTTACCGAACAGGCGGAAGCTAAAATCGCCGCCCAGCGGGCCGCTGAGGCTGAAGTTAGTGCGTTTGGTGGGGCCTTCATCCTTGTGCTCCGGGGCGTTCATATAGGTGTTCCATGAGCCGTGCCACTCATCGCCGGTTTTTTTGGTGATGATATTCACCACGCCGCCGGCGGCGCCGTTGCCGTAGCGGGCGGCGGCCGGGCCGCGAATCACTTCGATACGTTCGATTATCTCCGGCGGCACCCAGCTGGTATCGCCGCGGGTGTCGCGCTCGCCGCGCCAGCCAAGGCGCACGGAGTTGCGGCTGGTGACCGGCTTGCCGTCGATCAGGATCAGGGTATTTTCCGGGCCCATGCCGCGGATATCAATCTGGCGGTTGTTGCCGCGCTGGCCGCTGGTGGAGTTGCCGGTCAGGTTGACTCCCGGCATGGTGCGAATGATCTCCGAGACGTCGCGCGCCGGGGGGCGTTTGCGGATCTCATCGGCGGTGATGGTGGAGACGCCCGGCGCCTGCAGGTTCTGCTCGGCGGCGGTGACCACCATGGTCTCTTCAGCGGCGCTGTTTTTATCGTCGGTGGAGGTTTCCGCTGCGCTTAACGGAAAAGCAACCCCGTAAATTCCCAGATTGACCAGCAAGGCCAGGGATTTGATCCTGTTATTCATTGTTATTCCTGCTTTTTGTCGCCACGTTCCCCAAACGCCCCTTCCCACCGGGAGGGGAGGCGGCATAAATGTTGCCAAAAGCGGGCAAAGGCACTCCGTCGCTGGCTGAATAAGCCCGATTTGACATGTTCTGATGAAAGACGCGCTTCCCACGGCGCGCTAATACGCTATTGCAAATGCAAATAGTTATCAATAATATTATCAATAAATAATGACAATTAATTAAAAAAGTCACGCTATACATAGGGTTAATGACAGAATGTTAAGGACAGGAAGCGAGGAGTGGTGGCAAACCCTGCGGGGGCCGCAGTGCCGCGCAGTGGATGACGCCATCGAGGTAACGTTCTGGTGGCGGGACCCGGCGGGGGATGAAACCCGCTCTCCCCATCGTCGGGTATGGCTCTATATCACCGGCGTGACCGACCACCATCAGAATGCGCGTCCGCAATCGCTGCAACGTCTCCCCGGGACCGACGCCTGGTTCTGGCGCACTACGCTGTCGCCGACCTGGCGCGGCAGCTACTGTTTTATTCCCTCCGACCGTGACGATGATTTTTCCCCTGAGGTGTTCAGCGCTGATGCGCCCGACCGCGCGCTGCTACGCGAAGGCTGGCGCAAACTGCTGCCGCGGGCGATAGCCGATCCGCTGAACCCGCACAGCTGGCGGGGCGGACGCGGCCATGGCGTGTCCGCCCTGGAGATGCCGCAGGCCCCCGCGCAGCCCGGCTGGGACCCGCTTAATGAGGCGCATCCTGCCGCCCGTTGCCTTGAGTGGCGCAGCGCGCGTCTGGGCAACCATCGCCGGGTCTGGATCTACACCACCGGCGAGGCTGTCGACCCGCAAACGCGGCCGCTGGCGATCCTGCTCGACGGCCAGTTCTGGGCCGAGAGCATGCCGGTGTGGTCGCCGCTGGCCGCCCTGACCCGCGAGGGGAGACTGCCGCCGGCGGTCTACCTGCTGATCGACGCGATCGACAACCAGCGCCGCGGGGTTGAGCTGCCCTGTCACCGCGATTTCTGGCTGGCGGTGCAGGAGGAGCTCCTGCCGCTGGTCCACGGCTATGCCCCGTTCAGCGACCGCCCGGATCGGACGGTGGTGGCCGGGCAAAGCTTCGGCGGTCTGGCGGCGATGTTCGCCGCTCTCAACTGGCCGCAGCGCTTTGGCTGCGTGCTCAGCCAGTCAGGCTCCTACTGGTGGCCGCACCGTGATGGCCGCGGGATGGGCTTTATCGGCGAACAGCTTCGCCAGGGTGAGGTGTCCGCGGCCGGGCTGCGCATCTGGCTGGAAGCGGGCCAACGCGAACCGATTATTTTTCGCGCGAACCAGGCGCTACTGGCGCAACTCACCACAACACAGCAGACGATTTTCTGGCGTCAGGTTGACGGCGGGCATGATGCGCTTTGCTGGCGCGGCGGGCTGACGGCAGGGCTTATCCAGCTCTGGCAGCCTCTGCTGTCGCACCCTTAGCATCGCGTTTTACGACAGGAGTTTGATATGCAATTCAGTAACCCCTTCGACAATCCGCAAGGGCAGTTTTACATTCTGCGCAATGATCAACAGCAGTACAGCCTGTGGCCGGCGCACTGCGACCTGCCTGCCGGCTGGACGGTGGTGTGCCCCCCGCAGTCGGCCGAGGCCTGCAACGCCTGGCTGGCGGCCAACTGGTCGACACTGACCCCCGCCCATCATGCGTCATAAGGAGCTGACAATGACCACTCGTTTACCGCTGGTTGCCGCGCAGCCGGGGATCTGGATGGCCGAGCGCCTCTCCACTCTGCCAGGCGCCTGGAGCGTGGCCCACTATGTTGAACTACGCGGCGCCCTCGACCCGACGCTGCTGGGAAAAGCGATTGTCGCCGGTCTGCAGCAGGCGGACACCCTCAGCCTGCGCTTTGAGGAAGAGGAGGGGGAAGTCTGGCAGTGGCTGGCGGCCGACCGCACCTTTGGCGAACCGTCGATCATTGACCTGCGGACGGCGCCGGATCCGCATCGCGCCGCCACGGAGCGGATGCAGGCGGATCTGGCGCAGGATCTGCGCGTCGACGGCGGCAACCCGCTGGTGTGCCATCAACTGCTGCGCGTCGGCGACGACTGCTGGTACTGGTATCAGCGTTATCACCACTTGCTGGTGGATGGCTTCAGCTTCCCGGCGATAACCCGGCAGATCGCCGCCATTTATCGCGCCTGGCAGCGGGGGGAAGCTACTCCTGAGTCGCCTTTCACCCCCTTCGCCGAGGTGGTGGACGAGTACCAGCGCTACGCCGGCAGCGAGGCCTGGCAGCGGGATAAAGCTTTCTGGCAGGCCCAGCGCCAGGCCTTACCGGCGCCTGCCTCACTCTCTGCCGCGCCGCTGGGCGGGCGCGCCGCCGGGAGCGATATCTGGCGGATGAAGCTGGAGATGAACGCCGACGGCTTCCGCCGCCTGGCCAGCCATGCGCCGCAGTGTCAGCCCGCTGATCTGGCGCTGGCGCTCACCACGCTGTGGCTGGGCCGCCTGTGCAACCGGATGGACTACGCGGCGGGCTTTATCTTTATGCGCCGGATGGGTTCAGCCGCGCTGACCTCGACGGGGCCGGTGCTCAATGTCCTGCCTCTGGCGGTGCATATTGACGCCCGGGAGACGCTGGCGGACCTGGCGATGCGCCTCGCCGCTCAGCTGAAAAAGATGCGCCGCCATCAGCGCTATGACGCCGAGCAGATCGTCCGCGACAGCGGCAAAGCGGCAGGGGACGAACCGCTGTTCGGCCCGGTGCTGAACGTCAAAGTCTTTGATTACCAGCTGGATATCGACGGCGTCGAGGCAGTGACCCACACCCTCGCCACCGGCCCGGTCAATGATCTCGAGCTGGCGCTGTTCCCGGATGAGACCGGCGGGCTGTCGCTGGAGATCCTCGCCAACAAGGCCCGGTACGACGAAGCCGAGCTCCGTCGCCACATGGCGCGACTGACCGCGCTGCTGGCGCAGTTCGCCGCCGATCCGACGCTGCGCTGCGGCGAAGCAGAGATGCTCTCCGCCGACGAGCTGGCCCGGCTGGCGGCGGTCAACGATACCGCTGTGCCGCTGCCTGCCACCACCCTCAGCGCGCTGGTGGCCGACCAGGCGCGGAAGACCCCGGATGCCCCGGCGCTGGCGGACGCCCGCTGGCAGTTCAGCTATCGCGAGATGCGTCAGCAGGTGGTGGCGCTCGCGCAGCTGCTGCGTCAGCGCGGCGTGAAGCCTGGGGACAGCGTGGCGGTGGCCCTGCCGCGCTCGGTGTTCCTGACCCTGGCGCTGCACGGCATTGTCGAAGCGGGGGCCGCCTGGCTGCCGCTGGACACCGGCTACCCGGACGACCGCCTGCGGATGATGCTGGAAGACGCCCGGCCGTCGCTGCTGATCGCCACGGAGGACCAGCTGGCCCGCTTCAGCGATATTCCGGGGCTGGAAAGCCTCTGCTACCAGCAGCCGCTGGCCGCCGGGGATGAGGCGCCGCTGGCGCTGTCAAAACCAGACCATACCGCCTACATCATCTTTACCTCCGGCTCCACCGGGCGGCCGAAAGGGGTGATGGTCGGCCAGACCGCCATCGTCAACCGCCTGCTGTGGATGCAGGATCGCTATCCGTTATCTGCCGACGACGTGGTGGCGCAGAAAACGCCGTGCAGTTTCGACGTGTCGGTGTGGGAATTCTGGTGGCCGTTTATCGCCGGCGCGCAGCTGGTGATGGCCGAGCCGGAGGCGCACCGCGACCCGCAGGCGATGCAGCAGTTCTTCGCCCGCTACGGCGTGACCACCACCCACTTTGTGCCGTCGATGCTGGCGGCGTTTGTCGCCTCGCTGGATGCCGACAGCGTGGCCGCCTGCCGCACGCTGCGGCGGGTATTCTGCAGCGGCGAAGCGCTGCCGACGGAATTGTGCCGCGAGTGGGAACGCTTAACCGGCGCGCCGCTGCATAACCTGTACGGCCCGACGGAGGCGGCGGTGGACGTCAGCTGGTACCCGGCCTGCGGATCTGAGCTGGCGGCGGTGACCGGCAGCAGCGTGCCGATTGGCTGGCCGGTGTGGAACACCGGGCTGCGCATTCTCGATGCCGCGATGCGCCCGGTGCCGCCGGGGGTGGCGGGGGATCTTTATCTCACCGGCATCCAGCTGGCGCAGGGCTATCTGGGGCGCCCGGATCTCACCGCCAGCCGCTTTATCGCCGACCCGTTTGCCCCCGGCGAGCGGATGTATCGCACCGGCGACGTGGCGCGCTGGCTGGCGAACGGCGCGGTGGAGTACCTTGGCCGCAGCGACGATCAGCTGAAGATCCGCGGGCAGCGCATCGAACTTGGCGAGATTGATCGGGTGATGTCGGCCCTGCCGGACGTGGGGCAGGCGGTGAGTCACGCCTGCGTCTTCAACCAGGCGGCGGCGACCGGCGGCGATGCCCGACAGCTGGTGGGCTATCTGGTCTCTGACTCCGGCCTGCCGCTGGATACCGCGGCGCTGAAAGCGCGGCTGGCGGAACAGCTGCCGCCGCATATGGTGCCGGTGGTGCTGATGCAGCTCGCTGAGCTGCCGCTGAGCGCCAACGGCAAACTGGACCGTAAAGCGCTGCCGCTGCCGACCCTCGGCGGCGAGCGCAGCGGCCGGCCGCCGGAGCCCGGCATGGAAACTCTTGTCGCCGCCGCCTTCAGCCAGCTGCTGGGCTGCGAGGTGAACGATATCGACGCCGATTTCTTCGCCCTTGGCGGTCATTCGCTGCTGGCGATGCGCCTGGCGGCACAGCTCAGCCGCCAGCTGGCGCGGCAGGTGACCCCGGGGCAGGTGATGGTGGCCTCGACGGTGGGCAAACTGAGCGCGCTGCTGGCCGCCGATCTCAGCGATGAGCAGGCCCAGCGCCTGGGGCTGGATACGCTTCTGCCGCTGCGCGAGAGCGACGGCCCGACGCTGTTCTGCTTCCATCCCGCCTCCGGCTTCGCCTGGCAGTTCAGCGTCCTGGCGCGCTATCTTAGCCCGCGCTGGTCGATTACCGGTATTCAGTCGCCGCGCCCGCAGGGGCCGATGGCCAGCGCCGCCAGCCTCGACGAGGTCTGCGAGCATCATCTGCGCACGCTGCTGGCGCAGCAGCCGCACGGCCCTTATTACCTGTTCGGGTATTCGCTGGGCGGCACCTTAGCCCAGGGGATTGCCGCCCGCTTGCGCCAGCGCGGCGAAGCGGTGGCCTTCCTCGGCCTGCTGGATACCTGGCCGCCGGAGACGCAAAACTGGGCAGAGAAAGAGGCCAACGGGCTGGATCCCGAGGTACTGGCGGAGATCGACCGCGAGCGCGAAGCGTTCCTCGCCGCCCAGCAGGGGCAAGCCTCCGGCGAGCTGTTCAGCGCCATCGAAGGCAACTATGCCGATGCGGTGCGGCTGTTAACCACCGCGCATAGCGCGAAGTTTGACGGCAAGGCGACGCTGTTCGTGGCGGAGAAGACGCGGCAGGAGGGGATGGATCCGCAGGTCGTATGGGGCCCGTGGGTGGGGGAACTGGAGGTGTTCAGCCAGAACTGCGCCCACGTCGATATCATCTCCCCGCAGGCCTTTGAGGCCATCGGTCCGGTGGTCAGGGAGATTCTGGGGTAACGGTTGAGTTCGGGCTACAGCAGGTAGCCCGGCTCAGCGTAGCGCAAGCCGGGGAAAGAGGAGATTACCGGCGGCCCAGCGGGACCACCAGCGGCGTATGCGCCACCGGATCTTCAATGATCGTGCAGCGCAGACCGTAAATCCGTTCAATCAGATCGGCGGTGACGATCTCCTTCGGCGCCCCCTCGGCGACGATCCTGCCGTCGCGCAGGGCGATCAGGTGGGTGGCGTAGCGGCAGGCCTGGTTAAGATCGTGCAGCACCGCCGCCAGGGTATAGCCCTTCTCGCGATTCAGCTCGCTCAACAGTTCCAGTAGGTCGATCTGATGGCTGATGTCCAGCCAGGTGGTCGGCTCATCCAGCAGCATAATCGCCGTTTCCTGGGCCAGCACCATCGCAATCCACGCCCGCTGCCGCTGGCCGCCGGAAAGCGTGTCGACGCTCTGCAGCGCCAGATCGCTGATCCCGGTCGCCCGCATCGCCTTGTTCACCGCCTCTTCATCTTCTTTGCGCCAGCGGGTAAACAGCGGCTGGTGCGGATAGCGCCCGCGGGCCACCAGCTCCTGCACCGTGATATCGCCAGGGGTGGTGGCATTCTGCGCCAGCAGCCCGATGCGGCGGGCAACCTCTTTACTGGCGTACTGCTGGATCTGCGCGCCGTCGAGCCAGACGTGGCCGCTGGCCGGCGTCATCAGGCGACTGAGGGTGCGCAATAGCGTCGACTTGCCGCAGCCGTTGGGGCCGATAATGGCGGTGAAGTGACCGTCAGGGATGGTCACGTTCAGCGACTCGGCGATGGTCTTGTTCCCGTAGGCCAGGGTTAACTGCTCGCCGCGCAAACGGGAGGGGACAGCACTCATTTTTTGCGGGACTCCTGAATCAACAATGCAATAAGGTAAATACCGCCGAGGCTGACGGTTAACACGCCAACCGGCAGCTGCCACGGCATAAACAGCCGTTGGGCGCCGTAATCGGCCAGCGCCAGCAGCAGCGCGCCGCACAGGGCCGACTGGGTCAGTCCCCAGCGGGCCGTGCCGCTCAGGCGGCGGGCGATATGCGGCGCCACCAGCGCGATAAATGAGATCGGCCCGGCCAGCGCCGTCGAGGCGGCGGTGAGCACCACCGCCACCAGCATCAGCAGCAGGCGCGAACGCTCGACCTGCACCCCCAGCGCGCAGGCGGTATCGTCGCCCATCTCCAGCAGCCGCATCCGGCGAACCAGCAGGGCGCTGCCCACCAGCATCAACAGGATCAGCGGCGCCGACGGCCAGGTTTTACCCCAGGTCAGGCCGTTAAGCGATCCGGCGTTCCACAGGCCCGCAGAAAGGGCGGTCTCCAGCGAGGCGCGCAGCAGCAGCCAGGTGTTGAATGCCACCAGCATGGCGCGCACGCCGATGCCGATAATGATCAGGCGGAAGGTTTCGATCCCGTTGCGCCAGGCCAGCAGCCAGACCACCAGCGAGGTCAGCACCCCGCCGGCCATCGCCGCCAGGGCGATCGCCGTCAGGTTCTGGCCGAAGAGGACCATCGCCACCAGCACGCCGCTCCAGGCGCCGGTGTTAAAGCCCATCACGTCCGGGCTGCCGAGCGGGTTACGGGTCAGCGACTGGAAAATGGCGCCGCTGACGCCGAGCGCGGCGCCGATGAGCAGCGCCATTAACACCCGCGGCAGCCGCCATTCGTTCACCACCATCGCGACGTTGCGCGGCGCATCGCCGAACAGCGCCGAGAACACCTGGTCAATCGTCAGGGGCACCGGGCCTTGCGCCAGCCCGAGCAGAGAAATCAGCAGGCTGGCGGCCATCAGCAGCAGACAGCTGGCTATCAGGCGGCGGGACGGAGCAATCACAGTCCACCTCCCCGCGGCTGGCGGCGCACCAGCCAGATCAGCACCGGCGCGCCGAGAAAGGCGCTCACCACCGATACCCGCAGTTCGCCGGGCACCAGCAGGCGGCCAATCACGTCGGCAAACAGCAGCAGGGCCGGGGTGGCGAGCAGGGTGACCGGCAGCGACCAGCGATGATCGGCCCCCACCAGCCAGCGCGCCATATGCGGCATCATCAGGCCGATAAAGGCGATGGGGCCGACGACGGCGGTGGCGCTGCCGCACAGGACGGTGATGACGATCAGGCCGATCAGCTGGGTGCGGGCGACGCGGCTGCCGAGGGCGGTGGCGGTATCGTTGCCCAGGCTCAGGCTGTTCAGCGCCCGGCTCAGCAGCAGAGCGGCGATCCCCGCCACGACTACCGGCAGCAGGACAATTTTCAGCGTTTGCAGGGTGCGGATATCCAGCGAACCGGCCTGCCAGAAGCGTAGCTGATCGTAGACGTCCGGGTTGAGCAGGGCGATGCCGTTGGACAGCCCCTCGAGTACCGCCGCAAGGGCGACCCCGGCGAGAGTGAGGCGCACCGGGCTCAGCTGACCGCCGCCCTGGCTGCCGGTAAAGGCTACCAGCAGCGAGGCGCAGAGCGCGCCGCAGAATGCCAGCAGCAGCTGCTCCTGCGGGGAAGTGATCCCGAACAGCGCCGCGCCGAGGACGATGGCGAAGCTGGCGCCGGAGTTGACCCCCAGCAGGCCGGGGTCGGCCAGCGGGTTGCGGGTGAGCGTCTGCATCAGCGCGCCGGCGAGGCCGAGGGCGACGCCGGCCAGCAGACCGGCCAGAGTGCGCGGCAGGCGCGCGTCCAGCACGATAGTGCAATCAGCGCTTTGACAGGTTCCGCTGAAGGCGGTGAATACCGTGCCGATCGGCAACGATTTGGCGCCGATGGTCAAGCTAAGCGCGGCGGCTAAGGCGAGTAATAGCAACAATCCGGGCACGGCGACAGAGCGTACCGCGGTCGTAGAAAACGACATAACTGACATCCCTGATATGATAATGATAGTAATTATCGTTATCGATTTTATTCAGCTATGGTAGCATGACCCACAGTAAAAAGGGTATTAAAAATAACGACAAGGCGCTGTAATGAACCGACAATCCTGGCTGCTCAATCTCAGCCTGCTGAAAACTCACCCGGCGTTTCGCGCCGTTTTTATCGCTCGCTTTATCTCTATTCTGTCGCTTGGCCTGCTGGGCGTGGCCATTCCGGTGCAGATCCAGATGATGACCCATTCGACCTGGCAGGTCGGGCTGTCGGTGACGCTGACCGGGGCGTCGATGTTTGTTGGTCTGATGGTGGGGGGCGTGCTGGCTGACCGCTATGAACGTAAACGCCTGATCCTGCTGGCGCGCGGCACCTGCGGCGTGGGCTTTGTCGGCCTGTGTCTGAACGCCCTGTTGCCGGAGCCGTCGCTGGCGGCGATCTACCTGCTGGGGATCTGGGACGGGTTCTTCGCCTCGTTGGGGGTGACCGCGCTGCTGGCGGCGACCCCGGCGCTGGTGGGACGGGAAAACCTGATGCAGGCCGGGGCCATCACTATGTTGACGGTGCGCCTGGGCTCGGTGATTTCGCCGATGATCGGCGGCCTGCTGCTGGCCACCGGCGGCGTGGCCTGGAACTTCGGCCTGGCGGCGGCGGGGACCTTTATCACCACCTTAACCCTGCTGCGTCTGCCGCAGCTGCCGCCGCCTCCGCAGCCGCGCGAGCATCCGCTGCGCTCCCTGCTGGCGGGGCTGACCTTCCTCTGCCGGAGCCCGCTTATCGGCGGGATTGCGCTGCTTGGCGGTCTGCTGACCATGGCCAGCGCGGTGCGGGTGCTCTATCCGGCGCTGGCCGGTAGCTGGCAGATGTCGGCCGGACAGATTGGCCTGCTGTACGCCGCTATTCCGCTCGGTGCGGCGCTGGGGGCGTTGACCAGCGGCCAGCTGGCCCAGACGGTGCGGCCGGGCGCGCTGATGCTGGCGACGACGGTGGGATCGTTTGTCGCCATTGCGCTGTTCAGCCTGATGCCGCACTGGGCATTGGGCGCGCTGTGCCTGGCGCTGTTTGGCTGGCTGAGCGCTATTAGCTCGCTGCTGCAGTACACCCTGATTCAGACCCAGACGCCGGAACATATGCTCGGGCGGATTAACGGTCTGTGGACCGCGCAAAACGTCACCGGCGACGCCATCGGAGCGGCGCTGCTCGGCGGCTTAGGGGCGGTGATGACGCCGGCGGCATCCGCCAGCGCCAGCGGCTGGGCGCTGGCGCTCGTCGGCGTGCTGCTGGTTGGGCTGCTACGCGAGCTGCGCCGTTTCCAGCGCCCGGAAATCGTCAACGAAAGTTAAGTAGGGTGCGATTGCCCGATGGCGGCTACGCCTTACCGGGCCTGGGGTACGGCAGGCCGGTGCAAGCTCAGCAGGCCGGGCAAGCGCAGCGCCGCCCGGCAAGGTGTGCAGGCCGAGTGCCCGGCCTGATGGCGCAGCCCGCGTTAGCCGAACAGGCTGGAGAGACGCTGGAGCACCAGCAGAGCGCTGTAGTAGTCAAGGCGGAAGGTCTCGGTGCCCAGCGGGTAGACGCGTTTGCCTGCGACCGCCGGGAGATGCGCCAGCAGCGGGTTGGCGTAGATGGCATCCGCATCTTTCTGGTCGCCGGCGAACAGGAACAGGCTCTGGCCGTTCAGACCGGCCGCGAGGTTCTCCCCGCCCAGCTGCACGATATCGTGGCGTTTACCCTGGCTATGGCTGGCGGGCAGGCCACCCGGCAGCGTCGCCAGGCTAAAGCCCAGCTGTTCGAGCATCTGCCCCTGAGCCGATTCCGGCGTCCAGATATTGGCGCTGTGCGCGGCGGCGGTATAGACCAGGGCGGTCACCGGCTGCGGCGGCAGTTTCATTTTTTCTTTTAACGAAACGAGCTGTTTATTGAAGTCGGCAATGCGCGCGCTGGCCTGTTGTTCATGACCGGTGATCTGCCCCAGCTGGGTGAGCAGGGTTTGCCAGCTTTTATCGTCATAGTTGATGACCAGCGTCGGGGCGATGGTTTTAAGCTGATCGTACAGCGGCAGGGCGGAGTCGCCGCCGGTCGCGCTCACCAGGATCAGATCCGGCATCTGGGCGGCCACCGCTTCGGCGCTTGGTTCGCCGATGTACAGCCGCGCCAGCTTTCGGGCTTTGGCAACCTCGCTCCACTGGCGCAGAAAGCCCTGGCTATCGGCGACGCGGTTGTTCGGCGTGGTCGCGCCGCTGGCGACCACCGGAGCGTCAATCGCCAGCAGCGAACCGGTAAGCGTCACGCTGGTGGAGACAATGCGCAGCGGCTGACTCGGCAGGGTATGCGTCCCGTAGCTGTCGGTGACCTGGCGCGGCCAGTCCGCCGCCTGGGCTGAGGTAATTCCTAAAAGCAACAGCATGCCGGTCAGCGCACCGCGGCGGCAGAAAGAAAAGAAGTTCACGTCATCGCATCCTGATTTGAAAGGTGATAAATGCGTCTCATTTTCAACTTTGTGCCAGCAGGATGCAAGCCAAAGTGGCGGCGCCATGACGTAACGCGGTTGACATGGCGGGCAATACCTTTTAGGTTAGCCAACAAAAATATAAATGATAATTATTCTTAATATCTTTATCGTTTTTGGAGGATGATATGGAAACGTCACTGGCTGAGGATGTAAAGAAACCGACCCGGACCCTGTCGCCGGACAGCTTCTTCTTTATGTCGCCGTACCGCAGTTTTACCACTTCAGGCTGCTTACGTCGCTTCTCACAGCCCGCCGTTGGCGGCGATGCGCTGAACGGCGAGTTCCAGCAGCAGATGGCGGCCGCCTTTGCCGAGGCCCGGGCGGCGGGGATCCGCAAGCCGGTGATGGTCGGGGCTATCCCGTTCGACACCTGTCAGCCTTCCGAGCTCTATATCCCCGAGCGCTGGGAAGCGTTCTCTCGCCCGGAAAAGCAGCGTTCCGCCCGCTATGCCGCGCCGCTGGAGGCGATGGAGGTGGTGGAGCGTCGGGAGATCCCGGAGCAGGACGCGTTTTTAGCCATGGTGGAACGCGCCGCCGCGCTGACCGCCACCCCGGAAGTCGACAAAGTGGTGCTATCAAGGCTTATCGATATTACCACCCGCGACCGCGTCGACAGCGGCGCGCTGATGGAGCGACTGATCGCCCAGAACCCCGCCAGCTTTAACTTCCACGTGCCGCTCTCCGACGGCGGCGTGCTGCTGGGCGCCAGCCCGGAGCTGCTGCTGCGTAAAGAAGGACAGCACTTCAGCTCTCTGCCGCTGGCCGGCTCCGCCCGTCGCCAGCCGGACGATGTGCTGGACCGGGAAGCAGGCAACAGGCTGTTGGCCTCCGGCAAAGATCGCCACGAGCACGAGCTGGTGACCCAGGCGATGAAGAGCGTGCTGGGCCCGCGCAGCAGTCAGCTGTCGCTACCGGAGTCGCCGCAGCTGATTACCACCCCGACGCTCTGGCATCTGGCGACGCCGATCGCAGGCACCGCGCTGGCGGAAGAAAACGCCATGTCGCTGGCCTGTCTGCTGCACCCGACGCCGGCGCTGAGCGGTTTCCCGCATCAGGCGGCGAAGCGCCTGATTGCTGAACTGGAACCCTTCGATCGCCAGCTGTTCGGCGGCATCGTCGGCTGGTGCGATGACGAAGGCAACGGCGAGTGGGTGGTGACTATCCGCTGCGCGCGTCTGCAGCAGCGTACGCTGCGCCTGTTTGCCGGCGCGGGTATCGTTCCGGCCTCCTCGCCGCTGGGCGAATGGCGCGAAACCGGCGTCAAACTGACCACCATGCTTAACGTATTTGGCTTGAACTAAGAGGCAAGGATGATTGCATTTACCCGTTGGCCGGAAGAGTTTGCGGCCCGCTATCGTCAAAAAGGCTACTGGCAGGATCTGCCGTTAACCAATCTGATCACCCGTCACGCGGAAAACGACGCCGTGGCGATTATCGATGGCGAGCGGCAGATTAGCTACCGCCAGTTTAACCAGCTGGTGGACAACCTCGCCTGCTCGCTGCAGCGCCAGGGACTGAAGCGCGGGGAGACCGCGCTGGTGCAGTTGGGCAATGTCGCCGAGTTTTACATGACCTTCTTTGCGCTGCTGCGCATCGGCGTCGCGCCAGTGAACGCTTTGTTCAGCCACCAGCGCAGCGAACTTAATGCCTACGCCGCGCAGATTAAACCGGCGCTGCTGATTGCCGATCGCGAGCACGCTCTGTTTGCTGACGATAGCTTTCTCCACGCGTTTATCGCGGAACATCCTTCCCTGCGCGTCGCACTGTTGCGTAACGACGGCGGCGAGCGCGATCTGGCGACGGAGATTAACCGCCCGGCGGATAACTTTATCGCCAATCCAACCCCTGCCGACGAAGTGGCCTTTTTCCAGCTCTCCGGCGGCAGCACCGGGACGCCGAAGCTTATCCCACGCACCCATAACGATTACGACTACAGTATCCGCCGCAGCAACGAGATCTGCGGGATTAACGCTGAAACGCGCTACCTCAACGCGCTGCCGGCGGCGCATAACTATGCGATGAGTTCCCCGGGTTCGCTCGGCGTCTTCCTCGCCGGCGGGCGGGTGATCCTCGCCGCCGACCCGAGCGCCACGCTCTGTTTCCCGCTGATCGAAAAACATCAGATCAACGTTGCCTCGCTGGTGCCGCCGGCAGTCAGCCTGTGGCTGCAGGCGATTCACGAATGGGGCAGCAACGCCCAGCTGCAATCGCTGCAGCTGCTGCAGGTCGGCGGCGCGCGCCTGTCAGCGACGCTCGCCGCGCGCATTCCGGCGGAAATCGGCTGCCAGCTGCAGCAGGTGTTCGGCATGGCGGAAGGGCTGGTGAATTACACCCGCCTTAACGATAGCCCGGAGCGGATCATCAATACCCAGGGCTGTCCGATGTGCCCGGACGATGAAGTGTGGGTGGCGGATGCCGACGGCAACCCGCTGCCGCGCGGCGAAGTGGGCCGTCTGATGACCCGCGGCCCTTATACCTTCCGCGGCTATTACAACAGTCCGCAACATAACGCTGAAGCCTTTGATGCCGATGGATTTTACTGCTCCGGTGATCTGATTTCGATCGATGAAGATGGCTATATCACCGTCCAGGGCCGGGAAAAAGATCAGATCAACCGCGGCGGCGAGAAGATCGCCGCTGAAGAGATCGAAAACCTGCTGCTGCGCCATGAGGCGGTGATCCACGCCGCGCTGGTCAGCATCGAAGACAATCTGCTGGGCGAGAAAAGCTGCGCTTATCTGGTGGTGACCTCGCCGCTGCGCGCCGTCGCCGTGCGCCGCTTCCTGCGCGAGCAGGGGGTGGCGGAATTTAAACTGCCGGACCGCGTGGAGTGCGTTGCCGCGCTGCCGCTGACGCCGGTGGGCAAAGTCGATAAAAAACAATTACGTCAGTGGCTGGCCGAAGGCAAGCTGGGCTGAAGGAGAACAGAGAATGGCAATCCCTAAATTACAGGCATATGCGCTGCCGGAAGCCAGCGATATCCCGGCGAACAAGGTCAACTGGGCCTTTGAGCCGTCGCGCGCCGCGCTGCTGATCCACGATATGCAGGAGTATTTCCTCAACTTCTGGGGCGAAAACAGCGCGATGATGGAGAAAGTGGTGGCTAATATCGCCGCCCTGCGCGACTTCTGCAAACAGAACGGCATTCCGGTGTACTACACTGCCCAGCCGAAAGAGCAGAGCGATGAAGACCGCGCCCTGCTGAATGATATGTGGGGGCCGGGTCTGACCCGCTCGCCGGAGCAGCAGCAGGTGATTGCCGCGCTGGCGCCGGATGAAGACGATACCGTGCTGGTGAAATGGCGCTACAGCGCGTTTCATCGCTCGCCGCTGGAGGAGATGCTGAAAGAGACCGGTCGCGACCAGCTGATCATCACCGGCGTTTACGCCCATATCGGCTGCATGACCACCGCCACCGATGCTTTCATGCGCGATATCAAACCGTTCTTTGTCGCCGACGCGCTGGCAGATTTCAGCCGTGAAGAGCACCTGATGGCGCTGAAATACGTCGCCGGCCGCTCCGGCCGCGTGGTGATGACCGAAGAGCTGCTACCGCTCCCAGCCTCCAAAGCGGCGCTGCGTGAGCTAATTCTGCCGCTGCTCGACGAATCCGATGAACCGTTGGATGATGAAAACCTAATCGACTACGGTCTGGATTCGGTGCGGATGATGGCCCTGGCCGCCCGCTGGCGCAAAGTGCACGGCGATATCGACTTCGTGATGCTGGCGAAAAACCCGACCATCGACGCCTGGTGGGCGCTGCTCTCCCGCGAGGTGCACTAATGGCGGCGCTGGATTTTCGCGGTCAGACCGTGTGGGTGACCGGCGCAGGTAAAGGGATTGGCTATGCCACCGCGCTGGCTTTCGTCGAGGCCGGGGCTAACGTCACCGGGTTCGACCTCGCCTTTGACGGCGAAAGCTACCCGTTTGCCACCGAAACGCTGGACGTCGCCGATGCCGACCAGGTACGCGAGGCATGCAGCCGGCTGTTGGCGAACACCGAGCGTTTAGATGTGCTGGTGAACGCCGCCGGGATCCTGCGCATGGGCGCTACCGACCAGCTGAGCGCGGAAGACTGGCAGCAGACCTTCGCGGTCAACGTCGGCGGGGCGTTCAACCTGTTTCAGCAGACGATGGCCCAGTTCCGTCGCCAGCGGGGCGGGGCGATCGTCACCGTCGCCTCCGATGCCGCGCACACGCCGCGTATCGGCATGAGCGCCTATGGCGCCTCGAAGGCGGCGCTGAAAAGCCTGGCGCTGACCGTCGGCCTTGAGCTAGCGGGCAGCGGGGTGCGCTGTAATCTGGTGTCGCCGGGCTCCACCGATACCGATATGCAGCGCACCCTGTGGGTCAGCGACGATGCAGAGCAGCAGCGGATCCGCGGCTTCGGCGAGCAGTTTAAGCTCGGCATCCCGCTGGGTAAAATCGCCCGCCCGCAGGAGATTGCCAATACCATTCTGTTCCTCGCCTCTTCTCACGCCAGCCATATCACCCTGCAGGATATCGTGGTTGATGGCGGCTCGACGCTGGGGGCGTAAATGGCCTGGAAGCGAGAGCTTACGCTGGCGGCGCTGAACGCCAGCAGCGAAAATACCATGGTGGCGCATCTTGGCATCATCTACACCCGACTGGAAGAGGGGCTGCTGGAGGCGGAGATGCCGGTGGATGCGCGCACCCATCAGCCGTTTGGCCTGCTGCACGGCGGCGCCTCGGCGGCGCTGGCGGAGACGCTGGGCTCGATGGCCGGTTGGCTGATGACCGAAGAGGGGCAGTGCGTCGTCGGGACTGAGCTTAACGCCAGCCATCACCGGGCCGTCTCCAGCGGGAAAGTGCGCGGCGAGTGCCGTCCGCTGCATCTTGGTCGCCAGAGCCAGAGCTGGGAGATTGTGGTGTATGACGAGAAGGGGCGGCGCTGTTGCACCTGTCGTCTGGGCACCGCGGTGCTGGGCTAAGAAGCCGCTGTTTCCCCGGCTTGCGCTACGCTTAGCCGGGCTACGTATCGGCGCAATGGGGTAGCCCGGATAAGGCGCAGCGCGCCGCCATCCGGGAGTTTCCCTGCTCGCATTGCGCTTAGCAGGGCTACGGATCTGTAGGTCAGGTAAGGCGTTAGCCGCCACCCGACAAAAAAAACGGCACCGTTCACGGTAACCCTTTCATTCATTTTCCTGCCTTAAGTGATCTCGCTAGCAATGTGAGACAAATCTCTGTGGGTGTACGGCATCTGCGATGTTTCGGTGTTGTTAAATTCTGCGTTGTGATCTAGAAACAAAATGTAACATCCTGATTACCCTACCGGTGGACCACAACAATGAATAATTCAGGGAAATACCTTATCTGGGCGCTGCTCTCCGTCATCGGAGCCTTCGCCCTCGGCTATATCGCTTTAAACCGGGGTGAGCAGATAAACGCGCTGTGGATTGTCGTCGCCGCGGTCTGCGTTTATTTGATCGCGTATCGTTTCTACGGCCTGTATATCGCTAAAACCGTGCTCGGCGTTGACCCGACGCGGATGACGCCCGCGGTGCGGCATAACGATGGCCTCGACTACGTTCCAACCGACAAAAAAGTGCTGTTCGGTCACCATTTTGCCGCCATTGCCGGCGCGGGGCCGCTGGTGGGCCCGGTGCTCGCCGCGCAGATGGGCTACCTGCCGGGGATGATCTGGATCCTCGCCGGCGTGGTGCTGGCTGGGGCGGTACAGGACTTTATGGTGCTGTTTGTTTCGACCCGCCGCGATGGCCGTTCGCTTGGCGAACTGGTTAAAGAGGAGATGGGACCGACCGCTGGCGTCCTGGCGCTGGTGGCCTGCTTTATGATCATGGTGATCATCCTCGCGGTCCTGGCGATGATTGTGGTGAAAGCGCTGACCCACAGTCCGTGGGGGACATACACCGTCGCCTTTACCATTCCTCTGGCGATCTTTATGGGCATCTACATCCGCTATCTGCGTCCGGGACGCATCGGCGAGGTGTCGGTGATAGGCCTGGTGATGCTGGTGTTCGCCATCATCTCCGGCGGCTGGGTGGCGGAAAGCCCGACCTGGGCGCCGTGGTTTGATTACACCGGCGTACAGCTGACCTGGATACTGGTGGGCTACGGATTTGTGGCTGCGGTACTGCCGGTCTGGCTGCTGCTGGCCCCGCGCGATTATCTCTCCACCTTCCTGAAAATCGGCACCATCGTGGGGCTGGCGATTGGCATCCTGATTATGCGCCCGACCCTGACGATGCCGGCGCTGACCAAGTTCGTCGATGGTACCGGCCCGGTATGGACCGGCAACCTGTTCCCGTTCCTGTTTATCACCATCGCCTGCGGCGCGGTCTCCGGCTTCCATGCGCTGATCTCCTCCGGCACCACGCCGAAAATGTTGGCCAACGAAAGCCAGGCCTGCTTTATCGGCTACGGCGGCATGTTGATGGAATCCTTCGTCGCTATTATGGCGCTGGTGGCGGCCTGTATTATCGATCCGGGCGTCTACTTCGCGATGAACAGCCCGATGGCGGTGCTGGCGCCGGCGGGTACCACCGATGTCGTCGCCTCGGCAGCGCAGGTGGTGAGCGGCTGGGGCTTTAGCATTACGCCTGATACGCTGCATCAAATCGCCAGCGAGGTCGGCGAACAGTCGATTATCTCCCGCGCCGGCGGCGCGCCAACGCTGGCGGTGGGGATGGCCTACATCCTGCACGGCTCGCTGGGCGGACTGATGGATGTCTCGTTCTGGTACCACTTCGCCATTCTGTTTGAGGCGCTGTTTATCCTGACGGCGGTTGACGCCGGCACCCGCGCGGCGCGCTTTATGCTGCAGGATCTGCTGGGCGTGATTAGCCCGGGGCTGAAAAAAACCAGCTCGCTGCCGGCCAACCTGCTGGCGACCGCGCTGTGCGTCCTGGCGTGGGGCTACTTCCTGCATCAGGGGGTGGTCGATCCGCTGGGCGGGATTAACACCCTATGGCCGCTGTTCGGTATTGCCAACCAGATGCTGGCGGGGATGGCGCTGATGCTCTGCGCGGTGGTCCTGTTCAAGATGAAACGCCAGCGCTACGCGTGGGTGGCGCTGCTGCCGACCAGCTGGCTGCTGATCTGTACGTTGACCGCCGGCTGGCAGAAGTCGTTTAGCCCGGACACCAAAGTCGGTTTCCTGGCCATCGCCAATAAATTCCAGGCGATGATCGACAGCGGCAACATTCCGCCGCAATATACCGAATCACAGCTGGCGCAGCTGGTGTTTAACAACCGTCTCGATGCCGGGCTGACCATCTTCTTTATGATTGTGGTGGTGGTGCTGGCGCTATTCTCGATTAAAACCGCGCTGGCGGCGCTGAAAGAGGATAAACCGACGGCGAAAGAGACGCCGTATGAGCCAATGCCTGAAAACCTGGACGCGATTGAGACCCAGGCGAAAGGGGCGCATTAACCGGTGTGCCGGGTGGCGGCTTCGCCTTACCCGGCCTACATTTCCGATCCTCCCTCTCCCTTTGGGAGAGGCTCGGGGTGAGGGATACAAAAGAGAAATGACTTATGTTTGACACCCTCTCCAAAGCAGGAAAATATTTAGGCCAGGCCGCCAAAATGATGATCGGCGTGCCGGATTACGATAACTACGTCGAGCACATGCGAATAACCCACCCGGATCAGACGCCGATGACTTATGAAGAGTTCTTTCGCGAACGCCAGGACGCGCGCTACGGCGGCAAGGGCGGGGCGAAGTGCTGTTAACCCTCTTTCGGCAGATAGAGGCTGATCTGCTCCTGAGTACAGCCGTAAATCGCCGCCAGCTTCTCGCGGGTGCGCTTTTGCGGACGGGAGTCCAGCGCTTCCAGCTGTGACACCGCGGACTGGCTGATGCCAAGCTTTTCGGCTACCTCCTGCTGGGACATCCCGCGCAGGATGCGCCACGCGGCCTGCAGGCTGACGTTTTCTTTATGCATCACGTCGCATACTTCGCCCGGCAGCATGACGTCATCATAGATATCTGATTCATAAGGAATATCTTCCCAGTCGCTTTCATCCTCTTCGTCGTACTCCAGCAGAGCCAGGCGCATACGAAAGTAATCGCTGTAAGGAATGACGACATACTGGTCTTTTCCTTCTTCATCCTTGATGTACTGAATAGTCATATTCGGTATGTTCCTCATGAAGGTAGGTGGTGGTGGTTCGGCGTTTAACCGCCACGACGTAGCAGGTATCGCCCGGCGGATCCCCAAAGGTGTAGATGACTCTGTAATCACCTAATCGCAGCCGGTAGTGGTTTTCGGGAGAGGACAATTTTTTGATATCCGAGATAGGTGAAGCTTTATCATCCATCTTCTCCAGCCTGGATTTAATGCGGCTCTTATACCGAGTATCGATTTTAGAAAATTGCTTATCTGCCGTTTTTGACCAGACAATTTTCATCCGTCCCTCCACTGTACGCCCACACAAAATATAAGGAAATAATAAGACTATTAGATAAATTCCGAATTTCTTATGGGGTACTGTAGAGCGGAGAAAAAACGCAGGTAAGAGGCAAAACGCAACCCGTCGAGGCGGCGCGGGAAGGCCTCTGCCGGGCGACAGAGGCTTGCAGAAAATGTGCGATCAGGCGTTCAATCCGCCATCCACGTCCAGCCCCGTTCCGGAGATCTGCCCGGCGGCCGGGCTGGCGAGGAAGGTGACCGCCGCGGCGATGTCTTCCGGCTGGCCGTAGTGACCGACCGCAATCATCTGGCGCTGGGCTTCCGCCTGTTCCCCATCCTCCGGGTTCATATCGCTGTTGGTCGGCCCTGGATGGACAAGGTTAACGGTGATCCCGCGAGGGCCTAAATCACGCGCCAGGCCACGGGTCAGGGCGTTGAGGGCGGACTTGGTCATGGCGTAAACCGCGATGCCCGGCATGGCCACGCGGTTAGCCAGACAGCTGCCGATGTTGATGATACGTCCGCCATCGGCCATATGCACCAGCGCTTCCTGGGTGGCGATGACCACCCCACGGATATTGACGTTGATAAGCGCGTCAATGTCCGCCAGCGTCATGGATTCCAGTGGACCGCCGCGGGCTATTCCGGCGTTGTTGACCAGAATGTCCAGCCCGCCGAGGGACCGGGCCGCATGGGTGACGGCATCCTGAATCGCCTGCGCGCTGGCGCTGTCGGCCTGTACCGCTTCGCCGTACCGACCCAGGGCCTTTATTTCATCGGCGACCGCCTGGGCTTTATCGACCGATTTTTCATACGTAATAACCACATCGGCGCCGGCGCGCGCCAGCGACAGCGCGATGGCGCGACCCAACCCACGGCTGGCGCCGGTAACCAGCGCCTTCTTACCTGTTAAATCGATCTGCATGATGACCTCGTTGCGAGAGTGGTGAGCATCATCATTAGGTATAGACGGTCGGGGTGATTAACGGCTGAAGTATTCCACCTTCTCAAACGCCGCGCGCAGAACCTCAGGGGTTAACGTCACCGGTAAATAGTGAATCGACTCGCCCGGGCGCAGGGTATGGGCAATGACCCGGTCCAGCTCTGCGCGGTTATTGATATCGACTTCCAGCGCCGCCAGGGTGGTCGGCAGGTTAAAGCGCTGATACGCCTGCACTAACTGCGCCAGCACATCGTCCTGACCAAGCAGGGCGCTCTGTACCAGAATGCCGTAGGCCACTTTGGTACCGTGGAGAAATTTATCCGTCTGCGGCAGCACCGTCAGTCCGTTGTGCACCGCATGGGCGGCGGCGACCCGGGTGTAACGTTCCCCCAGCCCGCCAACCATCCCGCCGCCGGCGATAATCGCCTCCACCACATCGCGAAACGCTTGGGTCAGATCGCCGCGGCGCTGGTCCGCCAGCGCCGTTTCGCTGCTGGCCAGCAGCACGTCGCGGATCGCCAGCGCGCCGTTAATCCCCAGCCGCACGGTGAGCGGCAGCGCCTTCGGCTGCGGCGCCAGCACCACGGCCTCATACCATTTGGCTAAGGTGTCGCCAATGCCCGCCAGCAGGTACTCCGCCGGGGCGTTGAGAATGATGCGCGGTTCGACCAGCACCAGGAAGTTGGCGTCATCGAAGATCTCAAAATTCAGGGCCTGTCCGGCGTCGCTATACCACACCGACAGAGGCGTCCACGCCGCGCAGGTGGCGGCGATAGTCGGGATGGCCACCAGCGGTACCCCCAGGCGGCGGGCGAGCACTTTCGCGCTGTCGAGCAGCGCGCCGCCGCCGACGCCAATCACTACCGCCCGATCGTCACCTGAGGCCTGCACCAGCCCCGCCACGTCGCGTTCGCTGCAGTGGCCGGTAAAGCGGATCTTTTTCGCCTCCGGCAGGTGGAAGGCCGCCGGCAGAAAAGGTTCGGCGCCGGCCAGAGCGCGCTCGCCATAGACCCACACCGCTCGCGAGAGCTGGTCGGCGTTAAAAAAATCGCTCAGCCGCTCAAGGCTGCCAGGATGGGAGAAATAGTTGGCCGGGCCGGGCACGACGCGGATATCGCTGTTGCTCATGGAAGCTGTCCTTATGGGTGTTGGGCTAACCTGATGTTATGTCTGGACATCCAGATGGCTAATATTATTTCGTTGTATCTTATGCTTTTTACGCAGTTGTCAGCCAGCGGCGGCTATGAAAAATTCGTTAAATCAGAAGATTAATTGCCGCACGGGAGCAGTGATGAGCGCGAATCGCCTTGAGATGCATAACATTAGCCTGGCCTTCTCCGGCTTTCAGGCGCTGAACAAGGTGGACTTTACCCTCCATGGCGGGTCGGTGCATGCCCTGACCGGGGCCAACGGCGCGGGTAAGTCGACGCTGATGGCCGTGCTGTGCGGCACCCACGCCCACTATGAGGGCGAAGTGACGATCAACAACCAGCCGGTCATCATTCGTTCGCCGCGGGATGCTAAACAGCTGGGGATCCACCTGGTGCAGCAGGAGGTGGACGTGGCGCTGGTGCCGGGCCTGAGCATTGCGGAAAACATTATGCTGGACAGGCTGGCGGAGCCGGGCATGACCTTCCGCTGGTCGCGGGTTCGGCAGCTGGCGCGCGAGGCGCTGGCGCAGCTGGATGTGGCGCTGGACGTCCGGCGCTCCATTGACAGCTGCACGCTCGCCGAAAAACAGCAAATCCTGTTGGCCCGCGCCCTGTCGCACCATTGCCGCTTTTTGATCCTCGATGAACCCACCGCGCCGTTGGATCAGCATGAAAGTGAGCGTCTGTTTGCGGTAGTACGCCGTCTGCAGCATCAGGGGATCGGGGTGGTGTTTATTTCGCATCGTATCCATGAGCTGAAGGCGATCTGCGACACCCTGACGGTGCTGCGCGACGGGCGGCTGATTGAGAGCGGCCCGATGGGGCCGCTGAGCGGCGAACAGATCGTCGAAAAGATGCTGGGCCACGAGCTGAGCGATATCTTCCCGCCGCCGCGCCCGCCGCACGGCGAAGAGGTGCTGTTGCAGGTTGACGGTCTGCATGATGAGGCGTTGCTGCAGGATATTTCGCTGCGCCTGCGGAAGGGGGAAATCCTCGGAATCGCCGGGCTGGCCGGCGCGGGCAAAACCGAGCTGTGCAAAGCGCTGTTCGGCGCCAGCAAAAGCCGGGTGCAGCGGGGCGAGCTGAACGGTCAGCCGTGGCGGCCGCGCGATCCGGCCGACTCGGTAGGGCGCGGCCTGGCGCTGGTCCCGGAGGAGCGACGCAAAGAGGGCATTTTCATTGAAGAGCCGATCGCGATGAACCTGGCGGTCAGCGCCGATAACAGCTTTTCGCGCTGGAGCCTGTTTGGCCATCGGCAGGCCTGGCGCTGGGCGGAGGAGGTGATTGCCCGCCTCGGCGTGCGCGCTACCGGTCCCGGTCAGACGCTGCGCCGTCTTTCTGGCGGCAACCAGCAGAAGGTGGCCATTGGCAAATGGCTGCGCGGTGATGCCAACGTTTTGATTTTTGACGAACCGACCAAAGGGGTCGATGTGAAAGCGAAAACCGATCTGTTCATGCTGATCGATGGTCTGGCGCGGGAAGGCAAAGGGGTGATTTATGCCTCGGGTGAATTCGCCGAGCTGGTCGGTTTATGCGACCGCATCTGCGTACTGTGGGACGGACGGATCGTAGCGGAGATCCCCGGCGCGGAAGCCCGGGAAGAGACACTGCTTTATTATTCAACCGGAGGAGCGGCAGCGTGAGCAAGGCCCTGGCAGTAAACGCGACGGTATCGGGCCGTCAGCGATTTTTTGATTTTCTCTATAAGTGGGGCATGTTGCTGACCGTGGTGCTGCTGGTGGCGGTCTTTGGCCTCGCCTCGGACAACTTCCTTGACCCGTTCAACATCATCAACATTCTGCGCTCGATTGCCATCGTGACGGTGATTGCCATTGGGGTGTCGATTTCCCTCACCATCGGCGGCTTCGATCTGTCCGTCGGATCGACGGCATCGCTGGCTAACGCGCTGGTGATTTCCCTGTTTGTCTGGCATGGCCTGGGGACCACCGAAGCGATTCTGATAACCCTCGCGCTCTGCACCCTGGTGGGGCTGTTTAACGCCTTTCTGATCGTGGTGCTGCGCATTCCTGACATGCTCGCCACCCTGGCCAGCCTGTTTGTGATTCAGGGCGTGGCAATGACATACAGCTACGGTGGGTCGATTACCGAAAACATGGTGCTGCCGAGCGGCGAGATGGCGGAGGGTACTATCCCGGCGGCCTTTGGCGCGCTGGGGCAGGTGCCGACCATCGTCATTATCATGCTGGTGGTGACGCTGGTCGCCCAGCTCGCGCTGTCGTTCACTACCCACGGACGGCGGATGTACGCCATCGGCGGCAACCCGGAGGCGGCGCGGCTCTCCGGCCTGCGGATCACGCGTTACAAAGTCGCAGCATACGTGATTGCCTCGCTGCTGGCCGGGCTCGGCGGCATTCTGCTGGCCTCGCGCATCGGCTCTTCGCAGGTCAACGCCGGCGGCGGCTATCTGATGGACGCGGTGGCGGCGGCCTGGATCGGCTTTTCGCTGGCGGGCTCCGGTAAACCAAACGCCCTGGGGACGCTGGTGGGGGCGGTGATCCTCGGCGTGCTCTCCAACGGGCTGGTGATGCTCTCGGTGCCATATTACGCGATGGACATTATTAAAGGGTTGGTGCTGGCTGGCGCGCTGGCACTGACCTATTTTCAGAGCCGTACTTAACATTTTACAGGGTAAAACGCATGAAAAAGATCGCACTCTCTCTGATGACGCTGGGTCTGCTGCAGTCGACGGCGGCGCTGGCCACCGCCCCGACGCCGGTGCCGGCGGCGATTGCTGAACACAACGGCCCGATCCGCATTGCCGTGATCCGCAACCTCGGGTCTGACGATAACACCACCCAGTTTGTCGCCGGGGCGCTGCAGGAAGGCAAAAAGCTCGGTTTCAAAATCAGCACCTTCCTGAGCAACGGCGATGACGCCAAATTCCAGGACTTCGTCAACCAGGCCATCAGCCAGAAATACGATGGCATTATTCTCTCCCAGGGGCGTGACCCGTATTCCACCGCCCTGGTGAAGAAGGCGGTGGACGCCGGGATCAAAGTGGCGGTGTTCGATACCGCGGTAAGCGGTGAGATCCCCGGGGTGACGGTCAGCCAGCAGGATGACGCCTCACTGACCGAGCTCTCCTTTGGCCAGCTGGTGAAAGACTTCAACGGTAAGGCCAACATCGTCAAGCTGTGGGTAGCGGGCTTCCCGCCGATGGAGCGCCGTCAGGCGGCTTACCAGACGCTGCTGAAGCAAAATCCGGGGATTAAAGAGCTGGAGTCGATCGGCGCCGTGTCATCCGATGTGCAGGGCGACACTGCCAACAAGGTGGGGGCGATCCTCGCCAAGTATCCGAAAGGGAAAATTGACGCGATCTGGGGCACCTGGGATGCCTTTAGCCAGGGAGCTTATAAAGCGCTGAAAGAGAATGGCCGCACCGAGATCAAACTCTACAGCATTGATATTTCCAACCAGGATTTGCAGCTGATGCGCGAGGCCGGCAGCCCGTGGAAGGTGAGCGTGGCGGTGGATCCGAAGCTTATCGGCGCGACCAACGTGCGGCTGATCGCCAATAAGATCGCCGGCGAGCCGACGCCAGCCACCTACGACTTCAAGGCGGCAGCGATTCCCCAGGCGCTGCTGGCGGCCCAGCCGGGAGCGGTAAACGTGGCGTCGCTGGGGAAAATTATCCCTGGCTGGGGCCAGACCGAAGACTTTATCGCGCCGTGGTTCGCGACGCTGGAAGCGAAGAACAAATAAAATCAAGCCGGGTGGCGGTGGGTGGCGGCCTGGTGCCCTCGCCCCGGCCCTCTCCGCAGGGAGAGGGGAAAACCATGCCACCGGGCGAGAGGGATCCCCTATGTCAGCATTACCTTCCCCCGAATACAGCCGCAATATGCGGCTGATTGGCCATAGCGATCAGGGCGGTCGTCCGGACGGCGTGCAGCTGATGGTGCACCGCGGATTCGCCTATATCGGCCATATGGTGTCGCAGGGTTTTTCCGTGGTCGATGTTCGCGATCCGACCCGGCCCACCACCGTCAACTATATTGCCGCGCCGCCGGGCACCTGGAACGTGCACCTCCAGGCGCATGACGATCTGCTGCTGGTGATCAACGCCCGGGATCTGTTTGCCGACGCCCGTTTTGCTGATGAGAAGGTGTACTACACCCGCTCGGTGGGTGACACGGTCAGCGATGTGCAGGACAGGGGCTGGAGCGCCGGGCTGCGCATCTTTGATATTTCCACTCCCGCGCAGCCGCGGGAAATCAGTTTCCTGTCGCTTAACGGCATCGGTATTCACCGCATCTGGTACGTCGGCGGGCGCTGGGCGTATGTGTCCGCGCTGATCGACGGTTTTACCGACTACATCTTCCTGACCATCGATCTGGCCGATCCGCGTAAGCCCGAAGTAGCCGGGCGCTGGTGGCTGCCGGGGATGCACCAGGCGGGCGGTGAAACACCGGACTGGCCGCAGGGCAAACGCTATGCGCTGCATCACGCCATTATTGCCGGGGATACCGCCTACGGCAGCTGGCGCGACGGCGGCCTGACGCTGCTGGATGTCAAAGACCGTACCCAGCCGAGGCTGATTAGTCATCGCAACTGGAGCCCGCCGTTCGGCGGCGGAACGCATACCGCGCTGCCGCTGCCGGATCGCGATCTGCTGGTGGTGCTGGATGAAGCGGTGCTCGACAACCAGGAGGACGGCGAGAAGCTGATCTGGCTGTTTGATATCCGCGAGCCAACCAACCCGGTGAGCATCGCCACCTTCCCGCCGCCGGATGAAGCGGATTACGTGGCGAAAGGGGCGCATTTCGGTCCGCACAACCTGCATGAGAACCGGCCGGGGAGCTTTGTCAGCTCAACGCTGATTTTTGCCACGTATCAGAATGCCGGCGTGCGGGCTTACGATATTTCCAACCCGTATCGCCCGCTGGAGACCGGGGCGCTGGTGCCGGCTGCGCCTGAGAGAATGATGGATACCCGTCCCGGCCGCCCGCGGGTGATCCAGTCCTGTGACGTGTTTGTCGATGCGCAAGGCATTATCTACAGCACCGATTACAACGGCGGGCTATCGGTGATTGAGTATCTGGGGTGAGGGTAAGGTAAACGCAAAATTGTACTCGCATGTCTGCCGGGTGGCGGCTTTCGCCTTACCCGGCCTACGAAAGACTGCAATATCAAACCGTTATGCGGCTATTTGTAGGCCCGGCAAGCGCAGCGCCGCCGGGCAATCCCCGAAAATAGCACTTTTTTAGGGGGTGCTCCCTCTCCCTGTGGGAGAGGGTTGGGGTGAGGGAAACAGGCGCATTCAGCTGTACTGGCGTACCCGCGCCAGCAGCTCGTCGACGCTGTCGATACGCTCGGCCAGCACGATCAGCGCTCTGCCCAGGGTAATGGCGTGGCGCAGGCACTCATGACGCATGGCGTCGTCCTGGATAGTGTCGATATCCGCGACGTGCGACAGTCCGACGCTGCGGCGGATCAGTTCGCTGCCGCAGAAGCCGACCGCGTCCGCCCACACCTTTTTCAGAAAGGCGGAGGCGTAGCCGGGGTAAGCCAGCGCCGCGTCGCGGGTTTTCTCCGCCGCCAGCGCCTGGAAGCGCTCGGCAAAGGTGGTCCACAGCTGGTGGATGTCGTTCAGCCGCTGCTCGCGCGCGGCGGCGGCATCGCGAATGCCGAGCTGGCCCGGCAGGCCGCAGTAGTTCAGCAGCAGGTTGCCGATGGCGGTGCCGATATCGAAGCCAATGGGGCCGAAGTAGCCGAACTCGGCGTCGATGGCCTTCAGGCTACCTTCGGCAACGAAGATCGACCCGCTGTGGATATCGCCGTGCAGCAGCGCTTCCGCATGGGCAAAGAAACGGTGCTTCAGCGCCGCCACCGCCAGCTTAAGCTGGGCGTCGTCGCGCAGGGCGGCGACATCGGCCTCCAGCTCCGCCGGGTAGTTATTGCGCTCGTGGATCTGATACGGGTCGTTAAAGAACAGATCCTCGGTGATCTCGCACATCGCCGGGTTAATAAACTGCGCCACCTGCGCCTTTTTCTCGTGGGGATGGAGGTAGAAATCGCTGGTGTGAAACAGCACCTGCGCCAGATAGTCGCCAAGCTGGCGGGCCGCCTGGGGATAGTAGACGTTAGCGATAAGCTCTCCGCGCCAGATGCGGTGGTCGGAAAGATCTTCCATCACCATCACCGCCAGCTCGGGATCAAAGTGATGGATTTTTACCGTGTGCTGCGGGCTGTGCTGATAGTGGGCGACCAGGGTCTGCGCTTCGAGACGGGCGCGGTCGAGGGTCAGCGGCCAGGTTTCGCCGACGCAGCGCACGTAGGGCAGGGCCTGTTTGACGATCGCCCGGCTGACGCCCTGACGATCGAACACTTTAAACACCAGATTGAGGTTGCCATCGCCCACTTCCTGCGCGCTGACCAGCTCAGATGGGTTGTCGATGCCGGCGAACTGTTGCGCGTAAGCCACGGCATCGTGGGCGGTGAAGGTATGGTATTGCGACATTGCCTCGATCCTCGAATTCTGATTAAGCCGTTCAGACGTCTATACTTCTGGATTCCATCCTGACACAATGTGATACAACAACGCAACAGGGATTTAACGACATGCAGACATTACAGACCACCAGCCTGCGGGTGAGTGAAAATCAGCTTTTTATTCTCGACCAGCAGGCCTTGCCGCAGGAAAAACGCTGGCTGGCGGCGGATAACGTTGCGCTGCTGGTGGACCATATTCATACCCTGCGGGTGCGCGGCGCGCCGCTGATTGGCCTGTCCGCCAGCCTGCTGCTGGCCCTGCTGGCCCAGCGCGGCCTGAACCGGGATGCACTCCAGCAGGCGCTGGAGACGCTGCGCGCGGCGCGGCCGACAGCGGTCAACCTGATGAATAATCTGGATCGCATGAAGCAGGCGCTGGCCCGGGAGGATTACCCGCAGGCGCTGGAAGCGGAAGCCTTGCGTCTGGTCGAAGAAGATAAACAGCTGTGCGACCGCATCGCTGAGGCGGGCAGTGCGCTGGTGAAGCCCGGCAGTCGACTGCTGACCCACTGCAACACCGGTGGCCTGGCGACCGCCGGGGTAGGGACCGCCCTGGGGGTTATCGCGCTGGCGCACCGGCAGGGAAAAGTGACCAACGTATGGGTTGATGAAACCCGGCCGCTGCTGCAGGGCGGTCGTTTAACCGCCTGGGAGCTGGGCGAGCTGGGCGTGCCCTATCAGCTGATCGCCGATTCAATGGCCGCCAGCCTGATGGCGCAGGGGCAGGTGGATGCGGTGTGGGTCGGCGCCGACCGTATCGCCGCCAACGGCGACGTGGCGAATAAAATCGGCACCTATTCTCTGGCGGTTTTGGCCCATTATCACCAGATCCCGTTTTACGTCGCTGCCCCGCAGACCACCCTCGACCGCCATTGCCCGAACGGGGCGGCGATCCCCATTGAGCAGCGCGCGGCGGCGGAAGTGACCGGAGTGGCGGGCAGCTTCGGCGCGGTACAGTGGGCGCCGACGGGGGCCGCCGTTTACAATCCGGCGTTCGACGTCACGCCTGCTGGGCTGATAAGCGGCTGGGTGCTGGACAGCGGGGTGGTCACCCCGGCGCAGGTCGCCGCCGGGGCGTTTGCGCCGGACAACGGATAACGGACGTCGTGCCGGGCCTGGAAAAAAGGTTTTCCCGGGCCCGGACAAACACCGCGCCGCTACGGCAGGACCATGGCTACCGCCGGGGCGGATGACCGGTCGATACGCTGACCCAGCGCGGTGATGGCCGCCTGGAAGGGACACAGCGTACCAACGTCGGTCTGACGGCAGCCCGGCTGACGCCACTCCTGACGCAGCATCGGGTGCTGCGCGTCCGGCGTCTGCAGACGACGCAGGTCGTCGAGGCCTTGCGCCTGGAAATAGACCCGCAGATAGCGTTCTCCGCTCTTCGCGTTGCGCCAGCGCTCCAGCACCAGGCTGCTGCCCGGCGGGATATTTCCCCGGCTGTAGCCCGGCAGCTGCCAGCTAAAGTTCATCAGCGTGCGTACCATGGCGATGTTGGTGTCATGGGCCACCAGCAGCAGCCAGCGTACGTTCGGATTCGCCTCCGGTTTGACGCCATCGAGCATAGCGTTGAGCAGCACCGACCCGCGTTTTTGCGCGGTATACAACACATCGTTACTCAGATCGTAGTTTTCCGTTAACAGCGGCAGCAGGGCGGTGATCTGCCTGGCCTGGGTGATCTTGCCCCACGCCAGCTGGCTGAGAGGCAGGTTTTCACTCCAGCCGAGACGCAGCGTCTCCACCATATTGGCCATCACGCTCAGTCCGCTAATGGTGGTCTTCCCACTTTTGCTCTGCTCGACCTGCCACGGGGTATCGAAGATCGGGCAGGGCTTATCGGCCTGACAAACCGCCTGTTTCAATAGCTGGATGGTCGGCGCCAGCGCCTGCCGACGCTGCGCCAGATCCCCGGCCTTCTCTTTCACCGCCGCCAGCTGGCGGGCGGGGTCGGTTTGCGTGGCGGCGAACTTGTCGGTCTGAAACAGGGGATCGGCATCCCCGCTGACATAATGGATAGCGACGCCGCAGCCGGGGAAGGCGCCATCCACCAGCGCCTGGGCGGTCGCTCGCGTCCGCTGCAGCGGGCTGGCGCGCACGTATATCGACTCCGCCGTCGGGCATCCGGCCTGCAGCAGGCCGAGCTGGCGGTAATGCTGGCCTTCCGCACGCCCTTTGTTGACCACGGCGGCATAGCCATGGCCGGTGAGCTCCCCGTCATGGGTGGTCCACTCGGTCCACGGTCGGCCGGTGGCGGCCTCAATGGCTTCCCGGTTGCCGGCCGTCGGCGGACGAATACCGTGGCGGCTGAGCTCGACCACTTTCTCCAGCTGCCAGTCCGCGGCGGCGGCAGATTGCAGCGCCAGCAGCGGCAGTGCGCAGGCGATAAACAGGCGTAACAGCCCCTGATGTCTTGCAGGCATCATATCTTCTTCCTTATTCGTTAATCGGTTATGAGGAGAACGAGGTCTGCCGTTCGACGGCATGGCGCCGGGCGACGATGGCGGCAGTGGTAAAACAGAGTAGCGCGGAACCCAGACCGGTACCCACCCAGAACATCGCCAACGTGCTGAAATCATACAGCGTTTTGCCGTTTTCAAGGATAGCCGTTTTATCAATAATGATCCCGGTGAGAAACTCGCCCAGGCCGGCGCCGGCGTAGCTGGCGATGCCGATGGTGCCGAGCGCGGCCCCGGCGGCCTTGCGCGAAGAGATATCGACGGCGATCAGCCCGCCGAGGAAGCAGGTCAGAGCGCCAATGGTGGCCCCGAAGATAATCATCGCCAGAATATCAGTGTAGTAATTGTGCGGCGACCAGAGCATCAGGGCGAAGCCGGCGGTGTTCAGCAGGCTGATGAATCCGGCCATCACGCTGCGGTTGCGCGGGAAAAAGCGGTCGGAGAGCATGCCGGCGATGATGGTCCCGGCGATGCCGGCGATAGCGTTGACGCCGATAATCCCGGACGCCTCCAGGGTGGAATAAGCTTTATCCTGCTCCAGAAAGAAGATCCCCCATGAGTTGACGGCGTAGCGGTCGATGTACATAAAGGCGGAGGCGAGGGCGAGGGTCCACAGCGCCGGGTTGCGCAGCGCCAGCAGCTGGTTTTTAAACACCGAGCCGCGGGCTTCGACCTCCTCCTGCGGTTCATCGCGGATGACGTTGATGGACGGGAAGCCGCTGCTCTGCGGCGAATCGTGCATGAACAGCACCAGCAGCACCACGCCGGCGGCGCCGAGCGCGGCGGTGGACAGGTAGCCCATCTGCCAGCCAAACCCGGCGATCACCGCGGCGATCACCATATAGGTCACCGCCTCGCCGATATTATGCGCCGTCGACCAGATGCCATAGAAGGTGCCGCGCTCCTTAACGCCGTACCAGCGCGCCAGCGAGACCGCGCAGGGGCCGACGCCCATCGACTGCGCCCAACCGTTGATCCCCCAGAAGATGGCCAGCAGCAGGGCGTTGGTGGTCATCCCCATCATCAGGTTCATCCCGGCGCTGAGCAATAAACCGAGGCTCATATAGCGCACCACGTTGGCGTGATCGGCGATAAAACCATTGACCAGTTTGCCGATGGCGTAGCTGAAGAACAGGGTAGAGCCGATCATGCCGAGCTCCGTCGGGGTGATCCCCAGCTCCACCAGCGCGCTTTTGGCGACGGTGAAGGATAACCGGCAGACGTAAAAGGTGACGTAGGCCAGGGTCATGGCGATGAAGGTTTGCCAGCGCACCCGGCGAAAACGGTGTTCATCAAACGCGGCGCCCGCTTTCGGCGGCGACGCCCGGAAAAAAGCGATAATTCCAGACATAGGTGGTTCTCCGCAGGTCGGAGGCCTGACTGATTGATGTGGTTCGTCCGTGAATGAAGTTATCGTTACTGTGTAGAGTACATAATCAGAAATAGCCTGACCCGTAAGGGTTAATGTAATGGTTGTGGGATCATCTTTTTCAGCTGCGGGTAGAGCGTTGGGCTGGCCAGCAGCAGCGGATTGCCGCGCTGGATCCCCTCCTGCGCCAGAAAATCGTTGCTGGCGCCGCCCGCTTCGCGCATCAGCACCAGCCCCGGCAGGGCGTCCCACGGGTTCATGTGCGGCTCGTAGTAGCCAATCAACCGGCCCGCCGCCGCCCAGGCGCTCATCAACGCCCCGGAGCCGTTGCGGATAAACATGCCGCCGTCGCTGAGCAGCGCCTGCAGAAACGGCAGAAAGTCCGCCGGGGTGACGCGATGCGAGGTGCCGACGCCCATCACGCCCTCTTTGACCGTCGTCGCGGGGTGCGGACGGATCGGAGCGTCGTTGAGCCAGGCGCCATGGCCCCGCAGGGCGTGAAACAGCTCGCGATGGTTGGGGTCGTAGACCACGCCGATGACCGGTTCGCCGTCGGCGACGATCGCCAGCGACAGGCACCAGGTGTGCAGGCCGTTGAGGAAACAGCTGGTGCCATCGATGGGGTCGACCACCCACAGCACTCGCGCGTCGGGCAGGCGGGCGCCGCTCTCTTCGCCGAGAAAGCCATCCTCCGGAAACGCGCTCTGAATGCGCTGTTTGACAAAGGCCTCCACCCGTTTATCGGCCACGCTGACCACATCCTGCAGGTCGTCGCCCTTATGGTCGACGGTCAGCGCCTCGCGCTGTTGATAGTATTCAAACGCCAGCTCAGCCCCCGCTTTCGCCAGCTCGCAGGCCAGACGGTAGCGGGCCTGTAGCGCTTCTGATTCCTGAGATTGCATAGTGACTCCCTATTTTGCACACGTGTGCATTTTGCGTGAAAAAAACAGCCCCGAAGGGCCGAATGAGTGTGGCCGGGTTTCGCAGAAGATTCTGTGATCGCTCCAGCATAAAATGATTTTTTCATTTCGCACTATGACGAATAATTAGTTTCACCGGCACTTCGCGATGGCGCGAGGGCAGGCTGAAGCGGGCGATCCGCGTCATTAACAAATCCACCGCGTGGTGGGCCAGCAGGGCGGTATTCTGCTGAACGGTGGTGAGCTGATAGGGCTGCCAGTCCGCCTGCGGGATATCGTCAAAGCCGACGATGGCCGGCAGCGGGGCGGCGGCGTCCCGCAGGCCGTCCTGGGCGCCCAGCGCCAGCATATCGGTGGCGCAAAACAGCGCCTGCATCCCGGGGTTTTCAGCAACCAATTCTCTGGCAGCCTGGTAGCCGGCTTGATAGCCGCCGCCGTCGCAGAAGCGGCTGCTCACCGCCATATCCGACGTCCGGGCGATAAAAGCCTCATAGCGCTGGCGGGTGCTGAAGTTCTCGCGATTTTCGCCAATAAAGCCAACCTGCCGCCAGCCTCGGCGGCTGAACAGATCCGCCACCAGCTTCGCTCCCTGGGCGTTATCGCTGCACACCCGGTCGCAGCCGGCGAGGTCCGCATGGCGGTTGATCAGGGTGACGGGGATCTTGCGCGCCAGATACTCCTCCGCCAGCGACAGCGGCGGCGCGCCGGAGGTGATGATCACCCCGGCGACGTGATAGCTCAGCAGTTGTTTAAGCGAGGGGGCGAGCTGCTGCGGATCGTCAGCGTTCATCAGCAGCGGCATAAAGCCATTGAGCGCCAGCTGATGGACCAGCGGCGCCAGCAGTTTGCTGCGAAACGGGTTGTCGAAACCGGCGGTGACGATGCCGATAAAATTACTGCTGCCGGTGATCATCGTCCGGGCGATGATATTCACCTGATAGCCCAGGGCTTCCGCGGCGCTCAGCACCTTCTGCCGGGTCTTCTCCGACACCGAGGCGCCGGGGGTGAAGGTGCGGGAGACCGCCGAGCGCGAGACCCCGGCCAGTCTGGCCACGTCCTCGGCCTTAATCCATTTTTTATCGCTCATCGTCGTTTCGCGCCGTCTGTTTTCCAGGAGGCCGACGCCCGGGCGGGCGTCGGTCACGCACACTGCCTGAAAAGGTATCACAGAAAGGCGTCGTCGCGCAGCGCCTTGCGCCCTATGCCGGGTAGCGGATGTGCTCCACCTCACGCTGCAAAATCACCTTGCCGTGGCGAATGGAGGTCAGCACCCGTGCCTGACGACGGACGGCCTCGTAGTCGTTTTCCGCATCGAGGATCAGCAGGTTCGCCGGGCGGCCTTCGGCGAGGCCGTAGTTATCGCCCAGACACAGCGCCCGGGCGCTGTTGTCGGTGACAAAGTCGAGACAGCGCTGCAGATCGTCATAGCCGAGCATATGGCAGATGTGCAGTCCGGCATCCAGAATGCGCAGGATATTGCCGTTCCCCAGCGGGTACCACGGATCCTGAATCGAGTCCTGGGCAAAGCAGACATTGATGCCGGCGCGATCCAGCTCCGCCACCCGGGTGACGCCGCGCCGTTTCGGCCAGCTGTCAAACCGGCCCTGCAGATGAATGCTTTCGGTCGGGCAGGAGATGAAGTTGATGCCTGAGGCTTTCAGCAGGCGAAACAGCTTTGAGCAGTAGGCGTTATCATAAGAGCCCATCGCGCAGGTGTGGCTGGCGGTGACCTGCGCCCCCATGCCGCGCACCCGCGCCTCTTCCGCCAGCACTTCGAGGAAACGCGACTGCGGATCGTCGATTTCATCGCAGTGGACATCCACCAGGCGGCCGTAGCGCTGGGCGAGGTCCATCAAAAACATCACCGAGCTGACCCCTTTGTCGCGGGTGTTCTCATAGTGCGGAATGCCGCCCACCACGTCGGCGCCCATCTCGATGGCGCGCGTCATCAGCTCCCGGCCGTTGGGATACGATTCGATTCCCTCCTGCGGAAAGGCGACAATCTGCAGATCGATGAGATCGGCGGCCTCTTGTTTCACCGCCAGCAGCGCCTGCAGGGCCGCCAGCGACGGGTCGGTGACATCCACATGGGTGCGGACGTGCTGGACGCCGAAATCGCGCAGCATGCCGATGGTTTTCAGCGCTCGCTGACGGGTGTCCTCCGGGGTAATACTCGCTTTGCGCTGGCTCCAGCGGGTGATGCCTTCAAACAGGGTGCCGCTGCGGTTCCACTCCGGCTCGCCCGCGGTGAGGGTGGCGTCAAGATGGATATGCGGCTCGACGAAGGGCGGGATCGCCAGCCGGCCCCGGGCGTCGATATCCCCGGCGTCGGCAGTCTGCATCGCGGCCTGGGCGGTGATGCGGTGAATCATCCCGTCCTGCAGGTCAAGGGTAAACAGCGCCTCCTGGCGGCGCAGGCGAGCGTTAATAATTTTCATGGTGGGTCCTGTAAATGGTTTTGCGATAAACGCCAGATCACCAGCGCGACCGAGGCGTTGAGATGAAACTGAGGGTGGCTGACCGGGTAGCCGGTCAGTTTTTCAATGCGCTGGATGCGCTGATGCAACGTGTTGCGATGGAGACCCAGCCGGTCGGCGGCCCGCACCACGTTGCCGTTCTCCTGCAGCAGCGTCTCGAGGGTCTCCAGCAGCAGCCACGGCGCTTTACGGCCCGGCTCGATCAGGCAGCCGAGGGTGTCGTGCATAAAATCGTTGAGCAGCGCCGGGTCGCTGACCGCGGACAGCAGTTTGATAAACCCCAGCTGCTGATAGTCGCTGATGCGCTGGGTTGGCCGCAGGGTATCGCACAGATCCAGCGCCTGGCGCGCCTGCGACAGCGCCCGCGGGTAGCCCTGCAACTGCCTGACCGGCGCGGAGAGGCCGCAGAGCAGCGACAAACTCTCCTCTCCGTCCGCCAGCGCCTGCAGCCACTGCTGTAGCCATTTTTTCTGCTGAAAGCCTTCCCCCTCCTCATCCGGCAGCAGGAAAAGGAACATGTTGCTGCGCTCCAGCAGCGGAAAGGAATTGCCCTGCTGGTTGAGCTGCTGCTGCAGCTGCTGACGCACGCTGCGGTGGGCCTGCAGCAGCCAGGCTTCGGCCTGCTCGGGCGGGAACTGGCGAAACAGGCGGGACAGCCCCTCCAGACGCAGCGCCGCCAGCCGCAGCGGACGGGTAAAATCGAGCTGCTGGTGCAGGGCGCGCTGATGGAGCATCTGCAGGTCCGGATAGTCGCCGGTGACCAGCTGCATCAGAATGTCGCGCTGCGACTGCAGGACGTTTTCGCTGCGGACCAGCGCGGTGCCGATGCGCTCGGTGACAATCACCATCTTCAGCAGGTAGGGCTGCTCGATCAGCGGCATGCCCAGCTCGTCGGCAAGGGCGATCAGCGTGGCGGGAATGGCGTGGATATAGGCCTCGCCGGTGAGGATCACCATCCCGGCGATGCCGCGCTGTTTGCCCTCCATCAGCAACTGGATCAGGTTGGCTTCATCCCGGGGATGGTTGATGCCGGTGATAAACACCAGCTCGCCGCCCATGATCCACTCGGCGATATGTTCATTTTCCGCCACATAGTACCAGCGTACGGCCCGCTGCAGCCCTTGCTTTCCCGCCCGCAGACGCAGGGCGGAGAGTCCCTCAAGGGCCAGCAGTTCGCTGACCGTCAGGCTCATGGCTCCTGCTCCGCGACGGCGGCAGGCTGGCGTTTGCTTAGCAGAGTCAGGGCGATATAGACCAGCGCGGAGACGGAGATCCCCACCAGCGGCGCGATCCACGGCGAAAGATAGGCCACCACCGCGCCGGCGGCGTAGGCGACGAGTCCCAGCCAGTTAAAACGCGGCAGGCGGGCGTTCTGCAGCAGGGGATAGCGCCCGCCGCGGGCGAACCAGTAGTCGGCGAGGATCACCCCGCCGATGGGCGGAATAATACTGCCCAGCAGCACGAGGAAGGGGATCAGCATTTCGTACATCCCGCCAATGGCCAGCACAATGCCCACCCCGGCGGCGGCGAGGGTCAGCGTCCGGCGACGTTCGCTGCGCAGCAGATGGCAGGCGGCGGCGGAGACGTTATAGATGGTGGGGCCCTGGATGGTCAGCAGGTTGAGACAGAGCATGATCACCGCGGCCACCGACAGCCCCTGCAGGATCAGCACTTCAACGATATCGGCCTGTTGATAGACGATAGCGCACCAGGCGCCGGCGACGATCATCAGCCCGTTGCCGATGAGGAAGCTGCCCATGCTGGCGAGAATGGCGGTCCGGCTGGAGTTGGCCAGCCGGGTCCAGTTTGTCGCCTGGGTGGCGCCGCTGGCGAAAGTGCCGAATACCATGGTGATGGCCGCCGACCAGGTCATGGTGTCGCTCGGCGCAATACGGGTCATCGCCTGCCAGCCGCCGGCGTGGTGCAGCGCCAGATACATGGAGACCATCAGCAGCACAAACATCAATGGCACCGACAGGCGCGACAGCGCGTCCAGCCCCTTGTAGCCCACCAGCGCGGTGACGCAGAACAGAATACCAAACAGCACCATCAACGGCTGGGTCAGCGCCTCGGGCAGAGCGAGGATCTTCACCAACGAGATAGCGACCGTGGCGGTGCCCCAGGCGTACCAGCCCAGCTCGGCAAAGCCAAGAATAAAATCGGCCAGCTTGCTGCCAATCTCCCCGAAGCAGAACCGGCCCATCAGCACCGTATTCAGGCCGCTGCGCGCGGCGATCCAGCCCAGCGACGCGGCATAGAGGGCCAGCAAGGCGTTGCCGATGACGGCTATCCACAGCAGATTGACGATGGAAAAGGAGACGCCGAGTTTACCGCCGGCGAACATCGTGCCGGTGAAAAAGGTAAAGCTGAACAACACCATGGCGATGGAAAATACGCCTTTGCGTCCGGCGGCGGGCGCTTCGACGAGGGGAAAATCATTGCTGTTTGACATCCTGGAACCTCTGGCTGGTAGATGGGCGGTGATAGCCGGAAGTAGCAAGAGATGTGCCAGGAAAAACCGGGCACGGGGAATAGCGCGCGGTGTGCAACATGCACAGTTATTGAAGGATCCAGGAGGGGTAATGCCATTCTACTGTGCATCCTGCCAGGTTTTGCACCAGTCCAGGGCAGAGTAGGGCGGTGAGCGCATCCCTGGCGCCGGAGGAGAATTTTAGCCAGGACGATCCGCCTGTTTTTGGCCAGAGAGTAGTGGAGAATAGTGGTGTACTGAAAACGGTTGGTTAAATCACTGTGAATAAAGGTTATTTAATATGCTTTTATGATATAACCATTTGTCTTGTGTGTGTTTCCTGAAATATTGTCCCCTCCGGTTAGCGGTGTTAGTATCGGATAAATAGCCATTTAGACGGCTAAATAAATCATCGCTAACCTAAGGAACTGCTATGTGGCAAGAAAGACTCGCGCAACTGGTCACCACCTGTCATTGGATCGGCGCGAAAGGCTGGGCGCCGGCGACCGGCGGCAATATGTCGGTGCGTCAGGATGATACCTGGTGCTGGCTAAGCGAGTCGGGCCGCGACAAAGGCAGCCTGACAACCGAGGATTTTCTGCAGGTTGAGATCGCCACCAACCAGGCGCCTTCCGGACGGAAGCCGTCGGCCGAGACCGGTCTGCACACCCTGGTGTATCGCCTGTTCCCGGAAGCCAACGTGGTGCTGCATGTGCATACCGTCAACGCCACTGTGCTGTCGCGCATCGAAAAAAGCGACACGCTGGCGCTGCAGGGGTATGAAATGCAGAAAACCCTTAGCGGGCAGCATAGCCATCTCGATACCGTTCCGATCGCCATCTTCGATAATGACCAGGATATTGACGCCCTGGCGGCGCGGATTGCCGATTATGCGCAAACGCGCCCGCTGCGCTACGGCTTTCTGCTGCGCGGCCACGGCCTGACCTGCTGGGGGAAAGATATTCAGGAGGCCCGCCGTCAACTGGAGGGGCTGGAGTTCCTGTTCGAGTGCGAGCTGATGCGCCGCCGCTACGAGCCCTGAGCCGGAGCAGGTATGGATTTTTATCTTGGTATCGATATTGGCACCTCGCGGGTGAAAGCGGTGCTGTTTGATCAGCATTTCACCGCCTGCGCCAGCGCCGCGGAAAATACCTCACCCCGCCTGTCGGCCAATGGCTACGCGGAACAGGATATGACCCAGCTGTGGCATTCGGTGCTGGCTATTCTGCGCCAGATTGCCCGCCATCCGGCGCTACAGGCGGGGCGGCTGCGGGCTATCGGCCTCGCCGGGCAAGGGGAGGGGGTCTGGCTCAGCGATGAGCAGGGCGAACCGGTGGGCCCGGGGATCCTGTGGAGCGATACCCGCAGCCACGAGCTGATGAGCGACCTGCTGCGCCGACCCGGCTTCGACCGCCGCTATTTCGCCGATACCGGCACCCACCTGCAGCCCTGCAATACCAGCCTGCAGCTGTACTGGCTGAAACAGTATCAGCCGGCGCGGCTGGCGGCCGCGCGCTATCTGTTTTTCGCCAAGGACTGGATCCGCTTTCGCCTGACCGGCGTGGCGGCGCTGGAGCTGACGGACGCCAGCAGCTCGTTACTCAATCAGCAGACCGGCAGCTGGTCCTCGGTGGTGATGAACGAGATGGGGCTGAACGAACTGCTGCCGCTGTTTCCCCCGCTGCTGGCCCCGGATGCCCGGGCCGGCACG
>NZ_JBPYUI010000027.1:23600-84374 GCF_051858335.1 Klebsiella sp. K47 | reverse complement strand
ATCAGGCACGGAGCTGCGTTTATGCCGGGTGGCGGCTGCGCCTTACCCGGCCTACTCGTCCGGCTCCGACTGTCTGTAGGCCCGGCAAGCATTTATCCGCTCCGCTATTCCAGCCGCCAGCTCAGCACCGGCCAGCCGTATCCGGCACCGGCCGCCTGCAGCTGCGGACAGGGATTGACCAGCCGCACGCGATCCGCATGCAGGCACAGCGGCAGATCGTTAATGGAATCGGTATAGAACGTCACCTCGCCGTCATACTGCGGATGCGCCTCGCGCCACTGCGCCAGACGCGCCACCTTCCCCTGCTGATAGCTGGGGATCCCGGTGATTTCACCGCTGTAGCCGCCGTCGACCATCGCCACGTCAATACCCAGCGCCTGATCGATCTCCAGCGCGGCGGCCACCGCCTGCACCAGCAGGCTAACCGAGGCGGAGATAATCAGCATCTGCTCTCCCTCGGCCCGCAGACGACGAATGAGCTCCCACGCCTGCGGATAGACCCGGGGCAGGATCGCCTCGCGCACGCAGCGGGCCACTAGCGCGTCAACGTCCGACTTCGGTATTCCGGCCAGCGGCGCCTGGATCAGGGCCACATAATCGGCGATATTCATCTCTCCTCGGTCATAATCCGCCATTAGCCGTGCCTCGCGGGCAAGATACCCCTTCTGCGTCGCCAGCCCTTCGCGAACCATAAACTGGCTCCAGACCGTACTGCTATCGCCCTGTATCAGGGTGTTATCGAGATCAAAAATCGTCAGCGTGTTGCCCATGGTACTTTCCCTTACTGGTCAAAATAAGCTGCCGGGAGCATGCGTAAAAAAGATGACAGGAAAATGAACCGGACGCCGCAGCGCCCGGCTCGCCATCAGCCGGCGCGGACCTTCGCGGTGCGGAATACCAGCACGATCCCGCCGACGATCGCCATCATACCGATCATCGCCGCCGCCGGCAGCCGGTTGCCCAGCAGCAGATAATCCAGCAGCGCCGTGATCGCTGGCACCAGATAAAAGAGGCTGGTGACATTGACGATATTTCCCGCGCTCAGCAGACGGTACAGCAGTAGCTGGGCGACCACCGAAATCAGCAGCCCGAGAAACAGCACCGGAATAATCAACCCGGCGTTAACGGTAAACTGGAAGCCGCTGACCGGGGCAATTAGCAGGCACAGCCCCAGACTAACGGCATACTGCAGCGGCAGGACATCCGCCGGCGCCTGACGGCTGCGCTTTTGCCACAGCGCGCCAAAGGTCATCAGCAGCAGCGCCGCCAGCGCAAACAGGATCCCCGCCGTCGCCATCGGCGAGGCCGCCAGGCTGCGCCACACCAGCAGCACCAGCCCCGCCAGGGCAAGCAGCAGCCCTGACAGCCGCCGCCCCTGCAGGCGGCGCTCCACCACGCAAAGCGTAAGGATGGGCTGGATCCCCATGATGGTGGCGATAAGTCCCGGCGTCACGCCGTTGGCCATCGCCTCGAAGTAACAGACCGAATAGCCGCCAATCAGCATCAGACCGGTGGCCGCTGTTTGCAGGCGGGTGCCCGGCGCGGGCAGCCAGCGCCGACGGACGATAGCCAGCGGCGCCAGCGCGACCAGGGCAACCAGAAAACGAAAGACCAGCAGCGCCATCGGCGAGGTGTTATCCAGTCCCCAGCGGGTGAAGATGGCCGCGCTGCCCCACAGCAGCACAAAAAGGGCCGTTGTCGCCTGCGAGGCGAGCAGAGAATAGCGAACGTGCATAGCATGCTCCAGAACGTCAAACACAAGGTATCAAGCGTCATACCGGCAGGTAAGCGCCTGCTAAAGACGGCGTTAAGCGCCGAAAACTACCCGGTCTGGAGGGGGAGGCGGTGGGCAGAGCGTGGCGAAGCGATGATGAGGCGCAGACGTCATCCACCCCGCGTCGAAAGCGGCGCCGGGCAAAGTCTCGCTAGAGATGGCGTAATGCGTCATGGAATGCCTCGTGAAATGTTCCTGTCAGCATCCTGGCACAGACCGTTGCGAAGTGACAACTGCCCTTTATGGCTGATCCATCCCGAGGTTGTTTATTTTTAATCGTAAATAAACGTAAAGGCGGCCTCGGCTTATTCAGCCGTGGTTTTTAATCGGCTATAAAACAAAGCAGTCTGCTTGCTACTTCGAAAATAACGATATGAAGCCAAAACTGACGCATGCTCTCTTTTTAATTCCTTTTTTGTTGTTGGCAGGATGCTCCTCCTCACCGAAACAGGCAAAGAACACAAAATCTCATGCGGATATGACCATTGATAGCGGATCGGACGATCTGATCCCGGTGGTGGCGGCCCTGCATGATCAGATGCACACCTGGCAGGGAACCCCCTATGAATGGGGCGGTACTGAACAAAGCGGCGTCGACTGCTCGGGTTTCGTCTGGCGCACGCTGAAGGATCGCTTTAACCTGCCGATGGAGCGGATCACCACCCGCGAGCTGCTGCACATGGGCGTGCGGGTCAATAAGCGCGATTTACGTCCCGGCGATCTGGTGTTCTTCCGCACCCGGGCCGGGATGCACGTTGGCTTTTACGATACCGATCATAATTTCCTTCACGCCTCGAGCAGCCAGGGCGTGATGCGCTCTTCGCTGGACAACCCTTACTGGGAATCGGCGTTCTATCAGGCGCGTCGTCTGCCGAAGGAGTATAACGCGCAGATCACCATGAACAGCGACACCCTGCATCTGGCGAAGAATCGCCGCTAAAAAAAAGCCGCAGCCAGGGCTGCGGCGGGTGGTTCTGCGGTCAATCAGAACTGGTAGGTCATACCCAGCGCGACGATGTCGTCATCGTTGATGCCGAGTTTGTTATCGCTTTTCAGCTGGTTGATTTTGTAATCCACGAAGGCGTTCATGTTTTTGTTGAAGTAGTAGGTCAGGCCCACGTCGATGTAGTTAACCAGATCTTCACTCCCCACCCCTTCGATATCCTTCCCTTTCGACAGCACATAGCCGAGGGACGGACGCAGACCGAAGTCGAACTGATACTGCGCCACCGCTTCAAAGTTCTGCGCTTTGTTGGCAAAGCCGCCGCTGATCGGGGTCATCTTGCGGGTTTCAGAGTACATGGTCGCCAGGTAGATATTGTTGGCGTCATATTTCAGGCCGGTCGCCCAGGCTTCCGCTTTCGAACCCTGGCCGCGGGCCAGCAGGTTCTGATCGTTGGTACGGTCGGAGCTGGTGTAGGCCGCGCTGACGGCGAAGTCGCTGCCGCCGAAATCATAGCTTAACGAGGTGCCGACGCCGTCGCCGTTCTGTTTCTTCGCTTCACGGCCTTCGTTTTTACCCTGGTACTGCAGGGTCAGATCCAGGCCATCCACCAGACCGAAGAAGTCGGTGTTGCGGTAGGTCGCCAGGCCGCTGGCGCGCTTGGTCATAAAGTTATCGGTCTGGGCAGAGGAATCGCCGCCGAATTCCGGGAACATATCGGTCCAGGCTTCCACGTCGTACAGGGCGCCAAGGTTACGACCGTAATCGAAGGAGCCGTAGTTCTTCAGCTTCACGCCGGCGAACGCCAGACGGGTTTTCTGGCTGGAGTCGCTCTCGGTTTTGTTACCGGAGAATTCAGATTCCCAACGGCCATAGCCGGTCAGGTCGTCGTTAATCTGCGTTTCGCCTTTAATACCGAAACGCACGTAGGTCTGATCGCCATCCTTGCTGTCATAGTCGCTGAAATAGTGCATGGCTTTGATCTTGCCGTACACATCCAGCTTGTTCGCGTTCTTATTATAAACTTCCGCTGCCTGCGTCGCTGTTGAAGCCACAAAGCCCATCATCATTAATGCCAGAGTACTCTTTTTCATTATTCAGTCCTGGTGATTTATTTATACGCGCTATTCAATTGCGGGCGCTCGCCCATCAAAAACAGGAGGTTTTTTAACGCCGGGATATTAAATATTTATGACAAGATGGAACTTTTTATAAAAAAGGGTATTTAAATGTATCTGACATATTTTTGTCACATTCCCTCTCCAGAATGCCCGATCCCGCGCAATAAAATGGCGCGCCCGCCGCCCCGGGTGTTGGCAAGCGGGCCGACTCCTGCTACAACATCAGCTCGATATCGATATTCCTTTTGAACGGCAGAGAATCATGAGTGAAAGCCAGACGCTGGTGGTAAAACTGGGCACCAGTGTTTTAACAGGCGGGTCCCGTCGCCTGAACCGCGCCCATATCGTCGAGCTTGTGCGCCAGTGCGCACAGTTGCACGCCATGGGACACCGTATTGTCATCGTGACCTCCGGGGCCATTGCCGCCGGGCGCGAGCACCTTGGTTACCCGGAACTGCCCGCCACCATCGCCTCCAAGCAGCTGCTGGCGGCGGTGGGACAAAGCCGTCTGATCCAGCTGTGGGAACAGCTGTTTTCTATCTATGGCATTCACGTTGGCCAGATGCTGCTGACCCGCGCCGACATGGAAGACAGAGAACGGTTCCTCAACGCCCGCGACACTCTGCGCGCGCTGCTGGATAACAGCATCGTCCCGGTCATTAACGAAAACGACGCCGTCGCTACCGCGGAAATCAAAGTGGGCGATAACGACAATCTCTCCGCGCTGGCCGCGATCCTCGCCGGGGCGGATAAGCTGCTGCTGTTAACCGACCAGCCAGGCCTGTTCACCGCCGACCCGCGCAGCAACCCGCAGGCGGAGCTGATTAAAGACGTCTACGGCATCGACGACGCGCTGCGCGCCATCGCCGGCGATAGCGTCTCCGGACTCGGCACCGGCGGCATGGGCACCAAGCTGCAGGCCGCGGACGTCGCCTGCCGGGCGGGGATTGATACCATCATCGCCGCCGGGAACCGTCCGGACGTCATCGGCCATGCCATGGCAGGCCTGCCGGTAGGTACCTGCTTCCACGCCCAGGAGTCTCCGCTGGAGAACCGTAAGCGCTGGATCTTCGGCGCGCCGCCGGCGGGGGAAATCACCGTCGATGCGGGCGCGACCCAGGCGATCCTCGAAAGAGGCAGCTCGCTATTGCCAAAAGGGATCAAAATCGTCAGCGGCAACTTCTCCCGCGGCGAAGTGATCCGCATCCGCAATAGCGAAGGACGCGACATCGCTCACGGCGTCAGCCGCTACAACAGCGATGCGCTGCGCCTTATCGCCGGCCAGCACTCGCAGCAAATCGATGCCATTCTGGGCTATGAATACGGCCCGGTGGCCGTCCACCGCGATGATATGATCATCCGTTAAGGAGCTGAAAATGCTGGAACAAATGGGCATTGCCGCCAAAGCGGCCTCCTGGCAGCTGGCGTTACTCTCCAGCCGGGAAAAGAATCAGGTACTGGAAAAGATCGCCGATTATCTGGAAGCGCAGACCGACGTTATTCTGCGCGCCAACGCGGAAGATTTAGCCGAAGCTCGCGCCAATGGCCTGAGTGAAGCGATGCTCGATCGCCTCGCGCTGACCCCGGCGCGTCTGAGCGGCATCGCCAGCGATGTGCGCCAGGTGTGCAATCTGGCCGATCCGGTCGGCCAGGTGATCGACGGCGGGCTGCTGGACAGCGGTCTGCGTATTGAACGTCGCCGCGTCCCGCTGGGGGTGATTGGCGTGATTTATGAAGCGCGTCCTAACGTGACGGTCGACGTCGCCTCCCTGTGTCTGAAAACCGGCAACGCGGCGATCCTGCGCGGCGGGAAAGAGACCTGGCGCACCAACGCCGCCACGGTGAAGGTGATCCAGCAGGCGCTGCAGGAGTGCGGTCTGCCGGCCGCCGCGGTACAGGCTATCGAGAGCCCGGATCGCGCGCTGGTGGGCGAAATGCTGAAGATGGATAAATACATCGATATGCTGATCCCTCGCGGCGGCGCGGGCCTGCACAAGCTGTGCCGTGAGCAGTCAACGATCCCGGTGATCACCGGCGGGATTGGCGTGTGCCATATTTTCGTGGATGAAACCGCCGAGATCGCCCCCGCGCTGAAGATCATCGTCAACGCCAAGACCCAGCGGCCGAGCACCTGCAATACCGTGGAAACGCTGCTGGTGCACCGCAACATCGCCGATACCTTCCTGCCGGCGTTGAGCAAGCAGATGGCCGAGAGCGGCGTCACCCTGCACGCCGCCCCTTCCGCCCTCCCCGCGCTGCAAAACGGCCCTGCGAAAGTCGAGCCGGTGAAAGCGGAGCAGTATGACGACGAGTATCTGTCGCTGGATCTGAACGTCAAAGTGGTGGCTGATATGGATGAGGCTATCGCCCATATCCGCGAACATGGCACCCAGCACTCCGACGCCATCCTGACCCGCACCCTGCGTAACGCCAACCGCTTTATCAATGAAGTGGACTCTTCCGCGGTATATGTGAACGCCTCCACGCGCTTCACCGACGGCGGCCAGTTCGGCCTCGGCGCGGAAGTGGCGGTCAGCACCCAGAAGCTGCACGCCCGCGGCCCGATGGGGCTGGAAGCGTTAACCACCTATAAGTGGATTGGTTTCGGCGACGATACCATTCGTGCGTAAATGAGAACGGGCGATGCAAAAATAGGCAGTTGATTCCACTGGCTATTGACGCATCGCCCGCTAAGTTCTAACCTTTTGCCTCGTGATTCACGCTCGTGAACACCTCTTGCAGGGCCGATATAGCTCAGTTGGTAGAGCAGCGCATTCGTAATGCGAAGGTCGTAGGTTCGACTCCTATTATCGGCACCATTTCAAACTCTTCCCAAGTCTACCGAAATCAATTAAACCCAAGAATACTGCGCTTTGTAGCCCGGTTCTTATATTCCGTTATCAACTTGATTCAACCGAAATCAAGCACCTATTGGGGGCATAAGTGGGGGCATTCTGTGTTCGGTCCTGGGAGATGCCCCCAATGAAACTTAATGCGAGACAGGTAGACACGGCTAAACCCAGAGAGAAAGCCTATCAGCTGGCAGATGGTGCTGGTTTGTATCTTGAAGTTGTTCCCTCTGGTTCCCGATACTGGCGGATGAAATATCGCTTCAATGGAAAAGAGAAGCGTATGGCCTTTGGGGTCTATCCGGCAGTTTCCCTTGCACAAGCGAGGGCACTGCGCAATAAAGCTAAGAAAAAGCTGGCCGAGGGTATCGATCCATCGTTTGCCAAGAAATAAGAAAAGCTGGTTCGGGATGTGCGGCTCCATAATACATTTCAGGCTGTGGCGCTTGAATGGCACGGAACGAAGGTGAGCCGATGGTCAGAAGGTTATGCCTCCGATATCATCGAAGCATTCAATAAAGATATTTTCCCCTATATCGGCCAGCAGCCGGTAAATGTAATCAAACCGCTGGTTCTGCTTAATGTGCTGCGTCGAATGGTAAGCCGTGGCGCGACAGAGAAGGCCAAGAAGGTTCGCCAGCGTTGCAGCGAAGTCTTTCGTTACGCCATTGTTACCGGTCGTGCGGAATACAATTCTGCAGCGGATCTAACCAGCGCGATGTCAGGGCATGAATCGAAGCATTATCCCTTCCTGACTGTTGAGGAGTTACCAGACTTCTTTAAAGCTCTCGCAGGCTACACAGGGAGCCCGTTAGTTGTTCTTGCAGCACGTCTGCTGATCCTTACGGGAGTTCGTACCGGCGAGCTTCGAGGTGCTTTCTGGAGTGAGTTTGATCTTGAGAAGGCGGTGTGGGAAATTCCTGCCGACCGATGAAGATGAAACGGCCTCACCTTGTCCCCCTCTCTACCCAAGCACTAGAGATCGTACAGCAGCTCAAGGTGATATCTGGGCAATATCCTCTGGTGTTTCCTGGGAGGAATGATCCCCGCAAAACGATGAGCGAAGCGAGCATTAATCAGGTATTCAAACGGATTGGATACAAGGGGAAGGTAACTGGACACGGTTTTCGCCACACGATGAGTACGATTTTGCATGAGGAAGGATTCAATACGGCATGGATTGAAACCCAGCTTGCTCACGTTGATAAGAATTCTATTCGCGGGACGTATAACCATGCTAAGTATCTTGAAGGTAGAAGAGATATGATGCAGTGGTATGCGGATTATATAAGCCAATTCGGAAAATCGAAACTAATACATGCCTCTTAATAATATTTATTAATGAGGGAATTGTTCTTTTATGAACAAGGGAAAATTATCCGTAGAGCGCTCACTCAGGGAAGCGCTCCAGATCAAAAATTCTATTTTTTTGTTGCTGATGGAAAATCCCGCTGCTTTTGGTTTTTAAAAGTTTTTTCCTTGCTGAAGCATCAGCAACAAAAGTGCGGCTTTTCCATTTTTTTGAGGGCGACCAGCTGATTTCGTCATAATGAGAACGAATCATTTTGTAAGCGCCACTCAGTTCAATCGCCAAAGTTTCTTTCAGAAGTACACTGAAACCTTTCAATTGGCTAATACCAATCTTCTTCCTGGATTTATCATCTGTAGGGTTAGTCCTGTGGGCGAAAAATAATCACAGTACAAAACCATTATCTTTTCACGCACCTAGCGGTCACGCCGTACAGTTTCCTTTTCGGCATCATTTGCATGCTGATAATAAGTAGACATATAGCAACGGCACTCAATTACCGGACACCTATTTCCGGTAGATCCGACTTTCTGGCGTATGACGACTTTCCGGAAGTGTACCATGGTCAGGTAATCATGAAAGCGGCTAATTCCCTTGCGCGAACAACGCTGACACCCCATGTCTGATATCATGCCAAATCCGCATCACCCCTGGTGTATAGGTCGCGAAACCGGTTCGTTTCACATAAATTCCCAGGGATGTTTTTTGAAGATCCGGAACTACCTTTTTTCGGATCTCAGGAGAAATAAGAAGAGAGAACAGAAGGCGTAGCAATCCCGGCATCACTTTCCGTAGTTATAGATTCATCACAAACATATGCGTCAAAGGATAAATTTAATAACACATTTCATTGATGCTAGGTTAGCATGGCGAACAAAACAAACATGAAAGGAACGTTGATGCTCAGCCAGCTTAACCTGCGTTTTCACAAAAAGCTGATCGAGGCGCTGAAAGTGCGCGCCGGTCGCGAAAATACTTCGGTCAACGCCCTGGCCGAACGCTTCCTCGATGACGGCCTGAAAACAGTCGCGCCCGGCGACGGGTATTTTCAGCTGGTTGCCGATCCGGAGGCCACGGTCCGGCAGCTGTACCGGCATATCATTCTCGGCCAGACCTTCGGCACCGCGCCCGTTTCCCGGGACGAGCTGCGCTTCATCCTGGCCTATGCCCGGGAAGCCTTTCTGTGCGGCCGGAACAGGGTGGCCACGCTCCCGGCCCTGCGCACCCTGCTCGACATCACCCGGGACCTGCTGGCCTGGCAGGCTGAGAACGACCGTCCGGTGGACGGACATTACCTTAAAGGGATCTTCCGCCTGGCCGGGGAGAGCTGGACGGAAGAATTTGACGCCTTCCTGGCGGCGCTGAGCCCCGTGGTGGATCAGATGTATGCCGAACACCTGCTGCGCCCGCTGGAAAGCGACTGTTTTGTCCTGGCGGACGTGCCGGACGCCGTGCTGGGGGAAATCTTCACCCTGCCACGGCTGAAAGCCATTTTCCCCCTGGTCCTGCGCGGGCTGGACTGGAGCACACAGAAAGCGACAGCGCTGGCGCAGGATCTGCGCCCGGTGATCCCGGCCGTGACGCAAACCATCGAAGCCGGCACCCTGCGCCTCGATATCCGCATTGACGGCCAGCATCCCGGCGAGCGCCCGGGCGCCTGGTACAATACACCCCGACTGCACCTGCTCATCACCGGCCAGGACTTCGTGGTGCCGTACGGGTGGGAAGCCTTCTCCGAACTGCTGGGGCTGTTCACGCTGTACGCCCGTCATCCTGAAGCCCTGGCGCACGGCCACCAGGGTGAGCGCGTGATGTTCTCCCCGCCGGGAAACGTCACGCCGGAGGGATTCTTCGGCATCGACGGGCTGCGGGTTTTTATGCCGGCAGAGGCCTTTGAGTTGCTGGTCAGCCAGATGACAAGTGACACGGTTACCGGTCAGCTGGCAGACGCCCTTAACGGCCTGCGCTGCCTGTATGGAGATTTGTGAGGAGAGGCTTATGTACAATAACCTTCCGGCCCTGAGTGAGAGTATCCTTTGGGATGACAACCTTCTGGCTACAGACTATACGGAACTGGATGCAGAAGCACTGGGAAGTGCGTTAAGGAGCTACCTTCAGGCTGTCAGTGTTCTGCGCGGGGAGTGGCATCCCCTGCATGACTCTCCGCTCAGCCTGTGGATTGCCCGTCACGATCAACTGGCTCTTTATCGCCCCGGCCTGCTGTCGGCTGAACGCATCATCCTGACCGATACACTGGAGGAAGCGGTGCTACGCCTTGATACCATTGAGTCATCGGAAGCGATGGATCAGCTGATACATTACAATGCAACCGATCGGCTGGCAGATATCAGGACCGGCGTGGCGCAGTTCGTGCGTTTTGTGAAGGACAATTTTCTGCTGATCCAGGCCGGCTTTATTGCCTTCACACCCTGTGAATCAGTCCGGCAGGAGCAGGAGCGTAAGATGCAGCTCCTGCAGGATAATCCCGACCGGCATTTCCTTAACGCCGTGATGCCCGCAGAGGTGGTCCGGCTGTACGAGAGGAGCGTGAAGGTGCGGGGGGTCAGACGGGTCAGCAATGAAGGGCATATCCGCTTCGTGTCAGAAAAAACACTGCCGGACGAAATCATGCTGGAGCTGCGGGACTGTCAGAGCCCTTTTACCAATGCCTATATGTACCAGGAGCTGCAGCCAGTCGAAGTGGAAGAAGACGGCAGATTCAGGGCAAGGATCACCCGCGGTAAACACGAAAGCCGTAAAGGGTATGACCGATGGGTGCGCGGGGCCATGAACCGGAGTATCTACTTTCATTATCACGGGCTGCTGACTGATATCAGTCAGTCAGCCCGGGCCGGCGCCTCACTTGTCACCCGCTGTCCGCTGCAGGGCAAAATCCTGCAGAAACTCGACGCATCCGGGAGACTGTCACGCAGAATGCTTGAGGTTGAACTCCCGTTTCTGCAGAACTTGTCGCTTCACGACATTTTCCGCATCCGCACCGATTATGAGCCGAGCGTAACAGCCTTCAGACGCACGCTGCGTGACTGTGCGGTTGAAATGGAGCGGGCATCTGGACCGGCGGAGATCAGCCTGCTGCAGCAGCGTTTCCGGGAGCGAATTGCTGATGAAGGGCTGGATGATCTGCAGCAGAAACTTGCCACATGGAAGCGGCGGAGTATACAGGACACAGCCCTGCTCGCCGTGCCGGCTGTGCTGGGTTACATGGGGGCGCCTTCATTGCTCAATCTGGCCGCCGGAGCGGCCAGTCTTCTGCAGGCCGCGCTGAGTGCCCACCGTCATCATCAGGAGGTTATCCATCATCCGTCCTGGTTTCTCCTGCGCACCACAGATATTCAGCGGCTAAAAAAATAGCGCCGTAGCAGGATGGGGGAAGCTCCCTTTCAGGCAGGTGTACATTTCGGTAATTAACGTCTGCTCTGTGCCAGGAGCGGACATTACTGACACAAACACAACCAGCAAATGGATTACCGGGCAGCCCGGGGGCGACATTTCCGGGAGACAATCAACTGGAAACATTTTAATGTGAGAGTTTATGCAGGTCACAGCGTATGTATTACCATATGCCATTGGAAGAATGATGCATGCTACCTTTGAGTGTGGAATAACCAGAAGCCTATTGCGCCGGAGGATGTCTTGCCATGTTGACCGATCTCAGCAGAGATGAAAGTAAAAGACTTGCGGCAATCGACTTGTTGAAAAATCCTGACAAGGGCCGGGATGATGCGTTAAAAAAATATACTCATCTAATATGCCAATTGCTGAACATGCCGATGGGCTTTGTTTCTGTTCTCGATGAAGAAAAGCAATACATCAAATCAGCCCAAAATGTTGCCGTCACGGAAATCAGCCTGAGCGAGGCATTTTGCGTACAGACCCAGGAACAGAGTAAGACATTCATTTGTCATGACACTCATCAGCACCCTACCTTTCGTGACTATCACGCGGTGAAAGAGGCTCCATTCATTCGCTTTTATGCAGGCTGCCCACTTAAAACCCAGGATGGAGTACCCATAGGTACCTTGTGTATCCTCGATACTCAGCCTAGGGAACTTTCAGACGAGCAGCTCGATCTTTTTGAAAAGATTGCAGGACTTATATCGGATTTTCTGGCCTCGTGGCACTCCGTCGGCTACCTCGATATAGTCACGCTATTACCAAACCGGCAGCGACTGCTGAAGGATATAGAGGTTTCAACTGAAGGCGCATTCAGGCTCGTCATTATTGATTGTATTGATATGCCATTAGCCTACGAAATGGCTCGCTCACTCGGTATGACTGCCGTAGAAAATCTACTTCGTAATATGGTCGCAGAGCTGCAGATCCGCCTGCCTTTAGAAGGGCCGCTCTACGCCGTGGCAGTTGGACGATTTGCCTTTTTTACCCATAAGGAAAAAACTCGGACATTAGAAGATATCTCTCAAAGCCTTCAGGGGATCCAGGCCAGGTTTACCCCTGAAGTTCCCCTTGATCTGGATATTCACATGGGTGACTCCGGGCTTTGCGATAAATCTCTGACATCGAATGAAATACTGCGCCGTGCAGTCAGCGCATTGCATGAAGGGATAAGTCAGGGGCGCCGGTTTACAGTTTATGATGACGCACTGGATAGCCGTAAGAAGACTGATTTCAGCCTTCTTACTGAAGTTAGACAAGCGCTACAAGAAAACCAGGGCTTATATCTGGTTTATCAGCCGAAAATCTCACTGGTGACAGGGCGTGTGACGGGAGCCGAAGCTTTGCTTAGATGGCAACATCCTAAAAACGGCGAAGTGTTGCCGGGTGTGTTTATTCCTCTGGTCGAAAAGACCAGCCTGATGCGTGAACTCACAGCATGGGTTATCGATCACACGATTGTGCAACTGAGTGCCTGGCAAAGCCGTGGAGTTTCTTTACCTGTGTCGATTAATCTGGCTGCCAGTGATTTTTCAAGACCAGATTTCTGCGATGAGCTGGAACAGAAAATGCTGGACGCGCGTCTGGATCCCGCCCTGCTGGGGGTGGAGTGTCTGGAAACCGAGAAGATGCTGGAAAGCCCCGCTGCACTTATCGGCCTGGACATGCTCAAACAACGCGGATTTAAAATATCTCTGGATGATTTTGGTTCCGGATACAGCAACATTAATTACCTGCGACAAATCCCGATGGACATCATCAAGCTTGACCGCTCTATTGTGAGTAAGGTTGCTGGCGACAATGCCAGCCGCATCATTGTTCGCAACGTTATCACACTCCTCAAGCAGCTCGACTATATCGTTCTGGCCGAAGGAGTCGAGGACGCCAGGACCGTTGATATTTTAAGAAGGCTGGGCTGCGATGAAGTTCAGGGCTATTTTTTTGCCAAACCGATGACCCCTGATGCTTTTGAAACCTGGTATCACGGCAGAGACGAAGCCTTAAAGTGAACGAGTATTAAGTAAAAACGTATGCTCGCCTGTCCGTAATATATAAATAAGAAGGGAGCTGGTCACCCTGACCTGCTCTTCATTGATTATCAGCGGCCGGTTTTAGTTCTGCATCCGGGTAATCATGACAAATTCTCACTTCCGTTTCTCGCTCACAGTGGACCTTTAGCAGCAGATAGCTGTCTGCTATGTGACATAAGCGGATAGCTTAACCTGGAAAGGTCCTTGATCAGACATTGTGTAACCTTTTATTGTTTGGTAAATGCAGCAGGAGTACGTTCGATGGCTAAAATGTTTAGCACTAATAGCTCGTCTTAGTTCGCTACAAGCTCCAAACCTCCTGACGTTTCTACGGAAAAGAGAGTTTAAACTGGGTGGACTATGATGTTTAGATAAGAATCATAGTACAATGCGATAGTTCCGAGGTTTTAGCTAGGTAATGCGGTAACAACTATATCCTATCAAGTCGATGTACTTATTCGGTTCAGTATTTTTACATTGACAATTCCGTGAAATTATGAGCAAATTGATTGTGTAATAATTTTATTGTCTTTGATTAGTTTTAATGCAGGATTCATAAAAATCATTAATCTTAGCTAGGAATTATAATTATGCACGCAATTCTTCAACAGTATGTCCAAGATCTCTCTGCTCAATTTGAAATTGAAGCTGAAGAGTCGAAGCTATTTGAATATTTTTGTAACTATGTCATAGCATCAAAAAAATATTTGGGTAGATTCAATCCAATCGACATCACCACACAAGAAGATGATGCCTCATTGGATGGTGTGATATTTATAGTTGATGGGGAATTGATATATAATGTTGACGATGCTGAGGCAGCATTTAATACTTACAAAACATCATTACCCGTTGAAATAATTCTTACACAAGCAAAATCTGGGGAAAGTTTCTTAAAGAGTGATATATCAAATTTTAAGGTAGGTATAGAAGACTTTCTAAGTTTAGAACCTAAACTTCCAAATGGCATTTATAACACCCAAGCAATTGAAATTCTTAAGTTAATTTTTAAAAATGTCAAAAAAATACATAATAAAAAACCTTCGCTAACGATAAACTTTTGTTCTAGTGGGACATATAATGCAGAGAGAGAGATCGAAGCAACGTTAGATATAATCAAACGTTTTTGCATTGAGACTGACTATTTCAGCAAGGTGGAAGTTAAACCATTAGGTAGAAAGGAGTTGATGGACTTATGGATATCGCTCACAGAAAAAAATGAAGCGGAACTGCAGTTAATTGACTACATCGGTATTGAATCCATGCCGGGTATTCCTCAATCATATATTGCGACTGTTAAAGCCAAGCACTTCATTGAAAAAATAGCAATGGATGAAGACGGAAAGATTAAAGAGTCTGTTTTTGAAGAGAATATAAGGGCTTTTCTTGGTGGTGAGAATAAAGTAAATAAAAAAATCTCAGAGACAATAACAGACGATGAAATAAAATCTAAGCAATTCCCAGTTTTAAATAATGGAGTGACAATTATCTCTCCAGAATTGTCTATTCAGCCGAATACAAAAGTGATAAACCTTACTAATTACCAAATAATAAATGGTTGCCAAACGACTAATACGTTGCATCATCACTATAATCAAATCAATGATGATGTAAGATTAATAGTAAAATTTATTGAATCACAAGATGCAGATGTTGCTAGTAGAATCATTGAAGCTACTAATAGTCAGTCCGCTATTGAGGGAGAAGCTTTTTTAGCGCTTAAAGAAAAAGCGAGGATGGTACAAAAGTTTTTTGACCTAAAGCGTAAGGACGATACGTTAGAGAGTCTATATTTTGAGCGCAGAGAAAATGAATATCGTGGTCACGATATCCAATCAACAAGGATTTATGATATCAAAGAATTAGCTAGATGTTTTATATCCGTATTTAAGGCCGATCCTCATAATGCCGCGAGATATGTGAAGAAAGTTTTGAATCAAAAGGCATCTGGACAAAAAAACCCTGACCAACAAGTGGCAGACCAACAAGAAGTGGCAGACCAACAAGCGGCAGACCAACAAGAAGCAGCAGACCAACAAGTATCTGAAAAAAAAGAAGATGTTATATTTAACCCTTCAGACAACGAGTGCGCTTACTTCGCTTCTGTTTATATACGCTATAAGTATAATACAATGATTAACGGTAAAAGAGAAAATGCGCAAAGATATAACAAATACCGGTGGCATATCGCAATGCTGTACCCTTGGGTGGTTCACGGTAAAGTCGAAAAAATAGAACCAAACTCAAAAAAAAATAAATAACTACTGCGATAAAATAATCAAAAGCTTTAAAAGTGATGCTTATATTGCACATTTCTCTAAATGTCACCAGATTATAGACGCAGTAGTTAATGACAGTAATGGTGATGTGACAGATGACCAACTGAAAAGGTCTAGATTTACATCGGCATTGATAGATAAAGCACGAAATCTACTTGGTTAAAATATTTAATTATGCCGAGTAAAAAGGAAAGCTAAAGTTAGAGAGCTTTAGCTTTATTTATATTAATAAAATATTATATAGCCGAAAGATGCCATAAAGGCAATGTCCGCTCTTCGCTCATAAGGGACAACCATACTCAAATCTCCCACATTGCAGGAGATTTGAGTATGAACACGTCACCGTGGAATAAAGACCGTATCATAGGCCAAAAAAGACCACTTCAGATATCTCATATCTGGGGGATTCGAATCCGGCTTGAACTGGAAGGTAAAACGCGTGATTTAGCTCTGTTCAATATGGCCTTAGACAGTAAGCTACGAGGCTGCGATCTGGTGAGCCTCAAAGTATCTGATGTTGCATATGGTAGCTCGGTTTCAAGCAGAGCTACGGTGCTGCAACAGAAAACCGGTAGCCCTGTGCAATTTGAGATAACCAAAGGGACAAGAGAAGCTGTTGCTGCATTGATAAAGCTTGGCAATTTGCACAGCAAAGACTTCTTGTTTCGGTCTCGGATCGGAACTAACCGGCACATATCAACCCGACAATACAGCCGAATTTTTCATGGGTGGGTAGAAAAGCTTGGTCTCGAAGCTTCGCTTTACAGCACACATTCCATGAGAAGAACAAAACCTTACTTGATATACAAGAAAACCAAGAATCTCCGGGTGATCCAACTTCTGTTGGGCCATAAGAAACTGGAAAGCACAGTCCGTTATCTGGGCATCGAAGTCGATGATGCGTTAGAGATATCTGAATCGATTGAAGTCTAAGGTTGTCAGGGCTGCAACAGCAGCCCTGTGCCAAATGCTGACGCTCAGGAATTGAGTTTCAGGTACTTTAAAAGCGAGGCTAGCGACTCGACAGGTCCAGCGTGACAACTAGGTGAGCGGGTTTCATCCCAGGGCATTGCATCATCAGTGCAGAAGTCTCCTGCACATTCCATGTCAAGACGTTCGTCAATTAAACCAACAGGAACCCAGACATAAGGTACGTCTCGCAGACTGTTAGGCACAGTTGAGCCACATACATTGCAAAAATCTGTACGGTACCCCGTTGGCTTAGACCATGAAGCAATGCAGTTTTCCCCTTTAATCCAGCGAAACTCACTGTCTTTGACTAGTGTGGCGAGATTGTAACCCACACCGCTCTGCTTTCTGCAAAGCGAGCAATGACAACGATAAAACACTGCTGGTTTATGAGTAAGTTCAAATTCAATTGTTCCACACAAACAAGATCCATTCATTTGAAAACCATTCCTGCAAGGTCTAAGAGATTTTATGAAACATTACCATCTTTTTTGTACTGAATAGGAGCGCTCTTTTTGGCAACTCAAAATCAGCTATCAGTCGGTCTGAATATCCGCTCTTCGCTCAAGGCGGACAGTTTGGCCTGCGCCAGAAGTATGCCATTCAGACAAAAATTTACTTTATCACCTGCCTTCTTGATCTCTCTTAACCAGGAATCAGCACAGATCCTACTTTGCCTTTTTTCGGATCTCAGGAAAGCAATCGCCGCCAGCACCCCGAACCCGACCAACGAGCAGGTCCGTCAGCACCTCGGCGGCGGCTCCCTGTCCCACATTTCCCCGGTGATGCGCGCGTTCCGCGCCCGCCAGCGCGAGCAGGCCGCTGAACAGGCCACGCCCCTGCCTGCAGAGCTGGCGCAGCTGCTGACAGGCCAGCTGGGGCTGCTGTGGCAGGCCGCGGTAAAACAGGCTGAAGCCGGAGCCCTGGCGGCGCGCGAGCAGGCCGACGACGACATTGCCCGGGCCGACCAGGAGCGGGATGAGGCCCTGGCGAACGTGGCCGCGCTGGAAAGCGAGCTGGCGGTGCTGCGCGAGCAGGTGGCCCGCCTGACCGCCACCGGCGAACACCTGGCGGCGCAGCTGCAGGACACGAAAGCGGAGCTGAAGGAAGCCCGGGAGGACGGCCGTCAGCTTCAGACCGAACTGCTGGCCCTGGCCCGCCAGGACGGGAAGGTGAAGAAATGAATGCGGACACCCGGGCCCGCGTGAAGGCCTTCCGTCGTGCGCTGGAGCTGGCTGCCCGTGAACGGTCCGGCGAGCCGGTACCGTCCGTCTGGCGTGACGTAGTGAAGGATTTCCCGGACGGTTGCTGCGAGCTGGCCAGCCAGACGCTGGCGGAATATCTGACGGAAGACGGCAGCAAACTGCATCCCTATATTATCGGCATGCAGTGGGATGACGGTCCTGACAGACACGGCCACGTCATTGTCGCCCTGGACGGGGAGTACATCGACCTGACGCTGGATCAGTTTGACGGGTATCACGACCGGATTGTGGCGGAGCCCATTGAGTACGGCGGGCAGATTGCGGGATTTATTCAGAAGGTCCGGGCCCACGGCGGGAAACTCAGCACGCGTGAACTGACGTTCGACGGCATTCCGGACCAGGCGTATAAACTGTATGCCTGGCTTAAGGAGGTGGCGGACGATCTGCTCGCTGCATCAGGAAAGGGCAGGGCACCTGACAGTATGCCCCTGCTGGTCTCCACGGAGAACCCTCCTCAGTACCGCGCCGGAACAGTTGCCGGTGCGTCAGATACGGCCACTCAGGTCACCGGGCAGAAAAAACGGCGGCCAATGACGCACGTGGGGATCATTACAGAATGCTACCGGCCCCGCGAGGTCAGGCTGCGGGAAACGGACACCCAGTGGGTCAGTGAGTGCGGCCTGCGCTTCAGAAAGGACACCGGCGCGGCGACCGGAAGCGGCGTCTGGAGTGCAAACCGCCTTGATTTGAAGAGCATCCGGGAAATCCAGTCTGAAGATTAACGGTCGAAGATGCCGGACAGGCGCACCAACCCTTCGCGGCCGCTTCCACTCAGTGCGAACACAACCTGCCGGATCAGGATGACGGCAGGATTTGCACCCGATGTGCTAACCGCCTCGCCTCTTCCTGATCCCGGTATTCATTCGCCTTTTTCATCATCTCTGCCGTTGGCTCCGGCAGTTTTTCAAAGAATTCCTTAAATCGTTTAGCGACCGACTGCAGAGAAACACTGTCCGTGCGGGCAGTATTCTGATTCGTATAAACCAGGCGGGCAAGGGGTCTGGTCAGCTCCTTCCCTTCCATAAATCGTTTGAAGATCCAGAGATAAATATCAACCAGCTCCAGCCCTGCACTCTGCGTTCCCGACTGGAAGACCAGCGGTTTAGCCGGCATGTTCTTCATATCCATAACCGGTAAACCAGGTCCGAGTGCCCAGGGCTGTTCACGGATCTGGTAATAGAACTGACTCAGCTCCCGCTGGGTGGTATTAAACTGTGACTGCTGGTCCACAATGATATCGGCTCTTCGGTTTGGCGCTCCCAGGCGGGAACAGATACCGTGCAACACTGACTGGAACCCTATCATGTTAGGCATGATCTGCAGCTTTTCCTTACCGGTTTTGCAGTTATAACCCAGCTCGTCAAAGTGGACCATCGCCCAGGACAACGCATCGGTTATCAGTTCAACCGAACGGGGATCTCTCAGAGTATGCACCCGTGCAAGTAACTCCCTGCAGACCTCACTGAACAGGGATGAGGAACGTTCATCATGGGCTTCGTGACGTGCACGCCACGCTTTTGCAGCCAGTTCATCATCAAACAGGTTTGCCAGGTTCAGCAGTAGCGGGTACCGCAGTGGGGTCCAGTAAGCAGTCCAGGGCACTACCGGATTCAATCCCTGATCGAACACCTGGTCGAAGAACGAAATAATGGCGTGATCCCGTTTAACCACCTGCCAGATATCAAACCGTATCCGGTGCTTCTTCTGCAGGACAAGCAGTGTATCAACCACCTCATCAAGGCGGTGCATGCCCAGTTCTGCGGCGTGCAGGCGCTGTACCCCCAGTTTCTTACGCAAGGCAGCAAGATCTGCTTCGGCAACCTTGTCCAGGTCATCCGGTGAGGAAAGCACGCCGTAGGAAAGTACGGGCTGGGTGCGGTCAAAAAGATTGGGACCGGTATGACCGGTTTCATCCACATAAAAATGCATGCTGGGTTCCTTACTCAGGCTGGTGTAAGCGAAACGATATTGTTTACGCGACAGTAAATCCTTACTGTCAGTGTGTGCAAGAGATTCGTTTAAGCTATTGATTGGTTCTGGGGAAAAATTGTGCACAAAAAAGCAGCAATATGTAACTTTATGAAAGGCTATGTGCATTTTCTCCGAAAAAATGATGGTGTTCTTTTACGTCTCGGATTAGAAAGGAGATGAAATAATGAATCGCCACGGATAATCTAGACACTTCTGAGCCGTTGATAATATAGGTTTTCATATTCAGCCGGTGGCATCTGCTCGCTCGAACCATGCCGACGCTTACTGTTATAAAACATTTCGATATAATCAAAAATATCGCTTCTGGCTTCGTCTCTCGTTCCGTAGATCCTTTTCTTAATCCGTTCGCGTTTCAGTAGCTGGAAAAAGCTTTCCGCAACCGCGTTGTCGTGGCAGTTACCGCGACGACTCATGCTGCCTTCCAGACCGTGTGATTTCAGGAACGACTGCCACTCATGGCTCGTGTACTGACTACCCTGATCAGAGTGAACCAGTACCTGCTTTTGAGGATTACGCCTCCACACCGCCATAAGTAAGGCGTTCAGGACAATCTCTTTTGTCATGCGGGGTTGCATTGACCAGCCGATAACTTTTCGGGAGAACAGGTCAACCACCACGGCCAGATACAGCCAGCCTTCGTGGGTTCGGATGTAGGTTATGTCCGTCACCCAACGCTCATCCGGTGAGTCCGGATTGAACTGCCGCTGGAGCCTGTTGGGTGTCACGATACTGGCTTCGCCTTTACGTGCTCGTGGGCTACGGTACCCAACCTGAGCTTTTATTCCGGCACGCTTCATCAGCCGCCAGACCCGGTTCACTCCGCACTGCTGTCCGGTATCACGCAGATCGAGATGGATCTTGCGATAACCATAGACGCAGCCAGACTCAAGCCAGAACTGTTTGATTTGCCCGGTCAGCATCCGATCTGTCTGGTGACGCTGCGAATGTGGCTGCTGAAGCCAGAAATAAAATCCACTCGGATGGACATCCAGAACCCGACAGAGCAAACGAACAGGCCAGCAACGGCTGTTGTCGCGGATAAAGGCGTACCTCAGTCGGACAGCTTTGCGAAGTACGCCGCGGCTTTTTTTAATATGTCCCGTTCGTCCGTAACCAGCTTCAACTCTTTCTGAAGACGGCGGATCTCGGCCTGAGCATCTGACTGTTCATTATGAGTGGAAGAATCCGGGCCGTACTTCTTTATCCAGGCGTAAAGACTGTGAGTGGTGATATCGAGACGTGTTGCAACACTGGAGTTAGTAACGTCCGCTTCACGCCCTGAGACATTCGACAAGCTTTTTACGGCATTAGTAAGGGAGATTTTCACTCTTCCAGTGCCAGAAAGTATCTCGCTTCGTCGTACCGGGTTTTGGTCTTCCAGCAACGGTAAATGATCCTTATCCATTTGAATGCTTGAGCCCGGATGAATGCTATCGGAACGACCGTCGAGAATCTGTATCTGCGGCACCTCGAAAATGGATGCCTACCGATGTTCTCTGGTACAGGCAAGAAAGTCGATAGAGTAGAAATGTACAATACAACAGCCACGACAATACAAATCGCCCGATGAAATTCATCAGGCGTTATAAGGCTGAAAAGTTCCTACCTGTTCTTTGATTAGTGAATTTACGCCTAATGGAGCAGTAGATCATTGAGGAAACGTCGCGCGCGCGGATGTTGTGGCGCGGTGAAGAATTTATCCGGATCAGCCTTTTCCAGTATTTGTCCCTGATCCATAAACCAGATCGTATCGGCTACGTCACGCGCAAAGTTCATTTCATGAGTCACGCACATCATGGTCATCCCTTCCTGCGCCAGCCCGCGCATCACGCTCAGCACCTCGCCGACCATCTCCGGGTCGAGTGCAGATGTCGGTTCGTCAAACAGCATGACAGGCGGCTTCATCGCCAGCGCCCGGGCGATAGCCACCCGCTGCTGCTGGCCGCCGGAAAGCTGTGCCGGATAAACGTCGGCCTTGTGCGATAGTCCCACCCTTTCCAGCAGTTCCCCGGCATGACGTCGGGCTTCCGAACGCTTCTCGCCGAGAACTTTCACTGGCGACATCATGATATTTTCCAGCACCGAAACGTGCGGAAACAGATTGAAACTCTGGAAGACAAAGCCGATTCTCGTACGCAGCTGGTTCAGCCTGGTGCTCGAGCCATGAATATCGACGCCGTCAAACAGGATCTGTCCCTTTTCGATGGGCTCAAGACGGTTGACCGTCCGGATTAACGTCGATTTGCCGGATCCGGAAGGACCGCACACCACCACCACTTCACCGCTTTTTATTTCGGCGCTGACGTCGGTCAGGGCCTGATATTCCCCGTACCATTTATTCACCTGATTGAACAGAATCATCGGTCGCATGGTTGCTCCTTATTGAGTTTGTGATGGTGATGGGTCGAGAACCAGCGGCATGACCGGCTTTCCCATAGCGGACTGTGCACGTTGCCTCCTGCTGGCAATACGCAGCTCCAGGCGATTGGCCAGCCACGTCAGGCTAAAATTAATGATGTAGTAGCTCAGCGCTACGATGGCAAAGACCTGGAACGGTTTTGTCAGCAGCTGATTACTGACCTGGTTGGCCGCATAGGTCAGCTCCGGAACGTTAATAACGTAGCCGAGGGTACTATCTTTGATAATCGACACCAGTTGACTGACTAGACTTGGCAGCGCGTTGTACAACGCCTGCGGTAGAATCACCAGGCGCAGAGCCCGCACATGCCCCATTCCCAGCGCACGGGAGGCTTCATATTGCCCTGAAGGCAGCGCCTGGATCCCGCCGCGCACAATTTCAGCGATGTAGGTGCTCTCGTAGATAACCAGCGTACACAGCATCGTGCTGAAGCCGCTAATATTGTGGCCAATCAGCAACGGCACGCAGAAATAGGTCCAGAACACCACCATCATCAGAGGAATACCGCGTAGCAGATAGATCCAGCAGGTGACCGGCCAGCTCAGCCAGCGCCACGGAGAGAGGCGAGCGAGGCACAACAGCACGCCGACCGGGAAGGCGAACAGCACTGCCAGCAGCGACACCAGCAAGGTACACAGCACACCGCCAAGCGGACCATCAGGATATTGCCCCATCAGCAACAACAGGCCGTTATCATGCAGAATCGTGAAAAAATCAAACATACATATTACCTCGCATACGCGCGCTGAAAGCGACGGGCCAGCAGCGCCCCCATCCCCATCAGCAACAAAGAGAAGGCCAGGTAGCCTACCGTCGCCACCATATAAGCTTCGAAGGTACGGAAGGTCTGGTTTTCAATATCGCGCGTTACGTAAGTCAACTCGGTGACGCCAATGACCATTGCAAGGCTGGTATTTTTAAACAGCAGCACGGTGTGGTTAATCACCGATGGCAACGCATTACGGATCCCTTGTGGCAGAATCACCAGCCACATGGCGCGCAAATATCCCATTCCCAGCGCCCTCGCCGCTTCATTCTGGCCTTCGGGGATGGCACGCAGACCGCTGCGGATGTCTTCAGAGAAATAGGCCGCCTGGCACAATCCCAGCGCGACCAGCGAGAACAGAAACTCCGCATTCATCTCGTTGACCCACATCTGCAACGACTCAGGCAGCAGCGTCGGAATCGCGAAATACCACATCATCAGCTGAATAAGCGTCGGTACATTGCGGTGATAGGATACATACGCCGCGACCAAAAGCTGCGCGAAGCGCTTGTTGCTCAGACGGATCATCACCAGCACCAGCGCAATAAACATGGCCAGCAGCCATGCACCCAACGCCAGTTCCAGAGTGACGACGGTGCCATCAATAATCATCTGGCCGTAGTGGCCAGTCATCACGTTACTGAAGTCGAGTGCCATATATCCTCCTCGTTTGCCGTCATTCAGGACTCACGGTCACCAGGACGCATCGTGGATAGCCCACCGGGTACCTGCAGCGTCGGCGTGATCTCAATATTGCCGATGTTGACTGCCACCGGCGCGGCGAGCGCAAAGGCCACGCAGTCGGCGATATCTTTTGCTTCCGGGAGCTCGAAACCATCGATAAAGCGACGGCGGGCCTCTTCATGATCGCCGGATACGTTACCGAATATCTCCGTCGCCACCCGCCCCGGGCAAATTTCGGTAATTCGTACCCGCTTGCCATAGCAATCGACGCGCAGCTGACGCGACAGCGCGTGCACTCCTGCTTTGGTGGCGTGATAGATGGAATTGCCATTGAAGTTATAAATCGCAGCGATGGAGGTAATATTAATGACGTGACCGCAGTCGCGCGCCACCATTCCCGGTACCAACAGACGACACAGGTGCAGCACGGCACGCAGGTTGACATCCACCTGGGTGTTGACCCAGTCGGCCTCGGCATCGAGAATCGATCCCGGATGAGAAACGCCGGCGTTGTTCACCAGAATATCGACCTGCAGACCCTGGCACAGTGCGGTCAGCGCCGATAGATCGCCGACGTCGACGGCGTGGGGAATGCAGCCAGTTCTGTCCGCCAGGGCGGCAAGCTGTTCATGGCGACGTGCTACCGCGTGAACCTCAATGCCTTCCTGACAAAGGCGTTCGACAATCGCTTCCCCCATCCCAGCGGAAGCGCCGGTCACCAGGGCCACTTTATAATCTGAAAATGGCATATGAGCCTCTCCTGTTGCGGCAGACCGATCTGCCTTTGACGTTGTTTTTCTGACTGTATGCAGTTATGTCCAACGGGGATAAGACATAAATAGTTTGGCCCGATAAGGGGTCCTTATAACTTCGCGGAAGCGGCATCCGTGGGCAGCAGCAGCGCGATCTCGCTGCCGTACTCCAGCCGGCTCCCCGCCGGCGCCACAAGGTTTTTGAGCGTCCCGGCCACCGGGCTGCGCACCGGCAAATAGAGCGGCCCGACCTGCACCAGCGCGAGGATATCGTTCGGCGCAACATGCTGCCCCTCGCTGACGAACGCCTCCCCATGGCTGGGATGGCTCAGCAACAGGCGTCCCGGCATCGGGGAACACACCGATAGCGGGCGGATTTCGGCCGCCAGCGGCGGCAGAGGCGGCGGTTCGGCCATCGTTTTGCCACTGGGGTAGCGCAGGCGAACCGACCAGTCCGCGCCGCGCCACTCAAGCTCCCGCAGTCCGGCGTTATGCATCTTCTGCGCCAGCTGGCGCACGTCCTCAAAAGCTATCAGTTCTTTTTCCATCATGATTCCATCGCGCAAGGGTCAGAGCACGGCTGTGCCGCGCGCCAGAGTAGTGACTCTAGCGCGGGGATCGGAAGGGTTGATAAGAGGGTTTCGCTTTGAGGCAATAAGGGGGACTTATTATCCCACCAGGGTTAGCGGCCGGTTGTCCTCAGTCCGCTGCGCCATCAGGGAGAGCAAAATCCCCTTCACCGCCTCTGCGGGCTGTGAAAGCGGCAGATGATCGGACATACAGAACGAGAGCGAAGTGAGTACATTGGGTTCGACAATTCTCGCCATCCAGGCATTGGCGGGCTGGAGCATGGTGCGCGCCGCGGACTCCGGCATGATGGTGCCGCCGAGATCCGCCGCCAGCGCGGCGTTAAGCGTGGTCAAAGATTCAATCTCGCACTTCACCCGGTAGCTCAGTCCGGCCAGGGTAAAGGCGTCGTCCGCGGCTTTACGCATAATGTTATAAATCCGCGGTAGAAACAGATCGTAGCGGGCGACCTCCGCCAGGGAGATTTCGCGCCGGGACTCCCCCAGCGCGTGCGGACAGACGAAAAAAAGTTCTTCTTTCATCAGCGGTAGAAAACGCAATCCATGAATATCACGGTCACCGTAGATAACCGCCATATCCATCCGACCGCTCATAATCAATTCGCTGAGAGTGGTGCCAAAATTTTCATTGAAATAGAGCACAATCCCGGGATGCTGGCGCTGGACTTCTGTCAGCAGCGGGATCGCCAGCAGTTGGGCAGCTGTGCCCGGCGCCAGCCCGACAGAAACCTGACCGCTCAGGGCCTGGCCTGCACCGTCGATGGCGCTTTGCGCCTGCTCGCATTGGCGCAGAATCGCCTGAGCGTGGGTATAGAGAATTTTTCCGGCGTTGGTTGGCGTGACCCCTCGTTTGGTACGAATTAATAGCTGCTGATCGACTTCGCCTTCCAGAGTCGCCAGCTGCTGGCTGAGCGCCGGCTGAGCGATATGCAGAATGTCAGCGGCCTGCGTCAGGCTCCCGACGTCGACGATTTTAATGAAATATTTCAGGCGGCGAAGATTCATAGTAGCAGTCCCACATCAATACGTATCTCTGATGGCAAGCAAGATCGGTGCCATAGCCTAAGAGCACCACAGGCAGCCAATAGCGCCGCCATTTTCAGGCATCCCACGCTTCAACGCCGTTGCCTTTGCACCGTCGGAGTGCAGCGGCATATACCTGTTTGTCAACGGAATGCCAGGAGGACGATTTCCTTCGGTCATCGCATTGCGTTATGTCCCCACAACAAAGCGCTATTAGCTTGCCACCTTCGCCCCCCTCTATGCTGGCTGATGTGTATTAACCTCCTTCGCCGCACACGGTGGATTATTCTGCGCCGCGTGTGGGTTTGCTGACCTTAGAACCAGGAACCGCAGCCTCATGCCTGATATAGCCGATCGTCTCAAAAATGTTACCGTCTCCGCCTCCGTCGCCATGACGCAAAAAGCACGCGATCTCGCCGCGCAGGGAATCGATGTCGTTGGTCTGTCTACCGGCGAACCGGACTTTCCCACTCCTCCTCACGTGATCGATGCCGCCTATGCCGCAGCATGCGCCGGGGATACCCGCTACCCGCCGACGGACGGCACGCCAGCGTTGCGTGCGGCCATCCAGCGCAAGTTCCTGCGCGACAATGAGCTACGCTACGATATCAGCCAGATCCTGACCGCTGGTGGCGCCCGACAGATTATCTTCAACGCTATGATGGCGACCATTAACCCCGGCGATGAGGTACTCATCCCCATGCCATCCTGGATTAGCTACGCCGACATCGTTAAATTCGCTGGCGGCACACCGGTGCCAGTACCCTGTCATGAAGAGTACGGTTTTAAACCACTGCCGCAGGACGTCGAAGCAGCGATCACGCCGAAGACCAAATGGCTGCTGCTGAATTATCCCAGCAATCCGACTGGATCGGTCGCCACCCATGCCGAACTCCTGGCACTCGGTGAGACGCTGTTGCGTCATCCGCATATCTGGATCATGACCGACGATATTTATGAGCATCTGTTGTATGACGGCGTGAAATTCTGGACCCTGGCACAGGTGGAGCCCCGGCTGTACGATCGCGTATTGACAGTGAACGGCGTCTCGAAAGCCTATTCAATGACCGGCTGGCGGCTGGGTTTTTGCGGTGGCCCATTGACGCTGATTAAGGCGATGAGCAACGTCAATACGCAAAACAGCGGCGGCGTGACGACCCTGGCACAAGCGGGGTCCGTCGCCGCACTGGATGGCCCACAGGATCTGCTGGCAGAACGGGCGGAAATCTATCGCCAGCGCCGCGATTACGTGCTTGAGCGTCTTGCCGGTATTCACGGTCTGCGATGCCATAAGCCGCAGGGGGCCTTCTATCTGTTCGTCAACATCGAGGCATTTATCGGAAAAACCAGCGCCAGCGGCCATTTTATCGCCAGCGACGCCGATTTTGTGATGGCGCTTATTGAGGAGCAGCACGTGGTGACGGTACAGGGGGCAGCCTACGGCATGAGCCCCTACTTCCGTCTTTCTTACGCCACCAGTATGGAACGCCTGCAAACCGGTTGCGATCGCCTCGCGGCCTTCTGCGCGGGGTGCCGTTAAGCTGTAGCGCGCAGACTGTACGCGCGAAGCAGAGTGAAATGCCTGCCTGGCGTCTGACCCGGCAGGCATTTTTTATCGTTCCAGAGGGGCGCCGGGATGGATTCATACCTGGCGGGATGGCCAATGGGTTTTGACTGACCGTGGGTCCGAGAGCGCATAGCGTAAAGGGAGAACAGGTAGTGGTCAGGGGCGCGATTTGCCCCCCTCGTGACGGGAAAAGGCTTTACTGCGCCAGCACCTCCGCCGCGGATGCTACCGTCGCACCGCAGGCTTCAATCTCACTACGAACCAGCGTCGCCAGCGCCAGAGAGCCCGGGGTATCGCTATGGACCAGGATCGAACGCGCACGTATCGGCAGGGTATTGCCGCTAAAAGTGGTCACCGTTCCCTGCTGGAGAAACTGACGTACTCTGGCGCGCACCGCCGCTTCTTCTTTGATTAGCGAACCGGCAATACCGCGCGGGACAAGTTGTCCGCGATCGTCGTAGGCCCGGTCGGCGAGAAACAGCGTCAGCGTCGGCAATCCGGCAGCCTGCGCCGCTCGTTCAATGATAGTATCCGGCTGGCAGAAGATAATCAGTTGCGAATCGATCCGGGCGACGGCCTGCATCACCTGCAGCGCCAGCGCATCGTCACGGTTAATCATATTGCCCATTGCCGCGTGAAAACTCAGGTGAACTACCCGGGTCCCCTCGGCGCGGGCAATGGCAGAGAGCGCGCCAAGCTGATATACCACCTGCTGGCAGATCTCATCGGCAGAGAACGCCATCTCTTTGCGCCCGAAGCCCTGGCGATCCGGCAGACCGGGGTGGGCTCCAATCCCCACGCCGCGCACTTTCGCCAGGCGTACCATCCGCGTCATGATCGCCGGATCCCCCGCGTGAAAACCGCAGGCGATGTTGGCAGAAGAGACCTTATCCATTAGCGCTGAATCATCACATAGCTGATAGACGCCAAAACCTTCTCCCATATCAGAGTTCACATCAATTTTCATGCTGAGTTCCTTATAAACCAACGACCTTGACCAGCGGCGCTATGCTGACGCGCAAACGCTGCAGCCAACGTTCAATTTCCTGCCGCACGGCGATGGCGGTGGACGTATCGGCCTGTACCAGTTGAATTGACTGCCCCGCCTGGAGCTGGCCCAGACGCCAGAGATCTTCTTCAATCACGCAGGCAATTTTGGGATAGCCTCCCGCGGTGTTGGCATCGCTTAACTGGATAATCGGTTCGCCGGCTGGCGGAACCTGTACGATGCCCGGTATCAGGCCATAGGAGCGCATTTCAACCGTTTCGGCTGGCAGGATAGGCTCTCCCGCCAGGCGATAGCCGGTTCGGTTGCTGTGCTGCGAAATTTTCCACGCCTGGCTCCAGAACCGCGATGCATCAGCGGCAAACAACGGATACTCGCCAGCGGGTATAGCTCGGATCTGGACATCGCCCTGTGCGTTGCGCGGGAAAAAGGCGTTTAAGGCCACTTCCGGCGGCTCAATGCCAATCCCGGAATCCGGGAGTGGCGCCCCCTGCCAGGGACCACAGGACAGCACGTCGCCGCGCTGTAGTTGCCGCCCCTCGAGTCCGCCAAAACCGCCACGCAGGGCGGTACTGCGCGAGCCCAGAACCAGAGGGACATCAATACCCCCTGCCACGCATAAGTAGCCGCGTGCGCCGCGACGGGGAAAACGCAACTCAAGCACCTGGCCTTTACGTACCGCGCAGCCCCACCAGGCCGGTAGTTCATCGCCGTCGAGCCTTGCCCGGCAATCGGCGCCGGTGAGCGCGATCCAGCTGTCCGCCAGGAAACGCACGCGAAAGGGAAACATCTGAACTTCGATGGCCGCCGCATTCTCCTCGTTTCCCAGCAGGGTGTTACCGGCGCGCAGTGCCAGCGGATCCATCACCCCACTCACTGAGACGCCAAGATGACGCCACGCCGGACGGCCTAAATCCTGAATCGTATTTAGCGATCCGCTTTGTTCAATCTCAATCACAGTTCGACTCTCTCAGGCAGAAAACGGATGATATCGCCTGGCGCCATCAATGCAGGAATGGCGGCGTGGGGGTTGAATACCTCAATTTCCGCGTAGCCGATTGCATTCCAGCCGTTCGGTCCGGTCAACACCGACACCCCCGCTTGTGGACCGCCAATAGTGACCGTCCCTTTGAGCATATTCAGCGAAGGCACCTTTTTACGCGGCGTCGCCAGACGCGGATCCAGACCATGGAGATAGCCAAACCCCGGCGCACTGCCAAGCGCGACCACGGTATAGACCCCCTGCGAATGCCGACGAATAACTTCCCGGGCGGAAAAACCAGTATGCCGACATACCGCCTCGAGATCGGTGGCGTGTTCGCCACCGTAGCACACCGGGATATCAATCTGCCGCCCTTCGAGGTTGAGCGCCTGCGCGGACAGCCAGTACTCGTGTAACCGGCGCTCCACTGCCGTCGGTTCCTCCGGTGTGTCATGGAGCAATACCAGTAAATTGGTCACGCCGGGGATCAGGGATTCCACCGCCGGCCACTGTTGCAGGTTCTGCGCCATAGACCAGATACGGCGCTGTGCCGGAAGGTCAAAGGCACCCGGCGCTTCGATAAGCCAGGCCCGGCTGCCCATCATGGAAATCCGCGCCGGAGCGCTGGCATGAATTTCAACGCGGCGCTCGGGTAACAACGTTTTCGATGTCGGCGTCATACTTATTCCAGCGGTTCGAACGTAAGGCTGGACAACGGTTGTACCCGTTCTTCGCGGACCATTTTGTATTCGGTATTCGGTCCAATCCAGGTATTCCAGATCTTGTCGATCGTCCCGTCGTCATCCATTACCTTCAGGCTTTCATTGACGCTGGCCAGCAGTTGCGGTTCGCCCTGCTTCATCCCCACGCCTATAGGCTCTAGCGCCATCGGCTCTTTAATCATCGCCAGATTAATGCCGTCCTTTTTTGCCTGACCGATCATTTTGATACCGGTCATAGTGTTGGTGACGAAACCCAGCACCTTATTCTGTTCAAGGGCAAGGAACGCCGACGCCGCGTCCTGGAAGGTAACCGGTTTGCCGCCCTTCAGCACGATGGATTGTTCAGAGGTAGTGCCCTTGGTGGCGCTGATACGCTTGCCTTTAAAATCGGCAAGGGTTTTATCGGCATTCGCCTCTTTTACCAACAGCATCTCTTTCGCGACGTAGTAAGGGTCACTGAACTGAATCTGGCGGCCACGTGTTTTGGTATAGGCAAGGTTGGCGATCAGCACGTCGGCTCGCCCGGTGGCGATAATAGCAATACGCGCTTCCACGGAAGTAGGAACCAGCTGCGCCTTGACTCCCATCTGTTTTGCCAGCGCATGACAGAGTTCAACGTCCATCCCGACCAACTGGCGGGTTTTTGGATCCGGGGCAGAAAATGGCGGCACATCGGAATAGACCGCGCACTTCAGCTCACCGCGCGCATGAATATCCGCCAGCATGTCGGCGCGCGCGGCCCCGGACACTGCTACCAGCGTCAGAACCAGCGCTAAACCCGCATTTCGCTTCAGTTTCATTATTGTTTTCCTCGGTCTGGATAAAAGAGTACCGACACCCGGTAAAAGGTTTCCCGTTTCGCCGGTATGGCTAACCACTTATCGCGACTATATCGACATTGTTTCGGTGATGGGTAAGAGGGAAACGCTGTTGCGAGATAGGTGATTTATATGACGGCGCCGGCGCCGGGAGATAAGCAAAAGTTATCCTCACAGAACAAAATTATCTTATCTGCCTGCCCCGAGCGCCCTCTACTGTTACGCCATGCGCGACACCCACGCCGCGTCCCTCCGCGACCGTTAACCAAAGGTAGTCACATGAATGCCCGACTTGGGATTTATCTAAAAATACTCTCCGCGCTATGCGCTACATTAATGCTGGCCTGCGTCAAAGGATTGCAGGGGGCGATTCCCACCGGCGAGGTGATCTTCTTTCGCTCTTTTATTGCTATGTTTCCCCTGCTTATCTGGTTAAAAATTCAGGGCAACGTGCTGGCCAGTATCAAGACCAAAAATATTTTCGGCCATCTGATTCGCGGCTTTTCCGGTACCGGTGGGATGTACTTCAACTATCTGGCGCTGGTATCGATTTCTCTCGCCGACGCCACCGCACTGAGCTACGCTGCTCCGCTCTTAACCGTCATCATGGCGGCCCTGCTGCTGAAAGAGCGGGTACGTTTTTCCCGTTGGCTGGGGGTTATCGTCGGTTTTTCCGGCATTCTGTTTATGCTCTCCGCCAGTTTAACCGCCAGCGGTTCTCTGTTCGCTGGCGGCCATCTGCAGTCCGGGATGGCTCTCGGCGTCGCGTTCGCCCTGCTTGCCGCTCTTTGCACCGCCACCTCCAACATTCAGATCCGTTTTCTCAACGGCATTGAAAAACCTGGCGCCATCGTCTTTTACTTCTCGCTGATGACCACCCTGATTGGTCTGGCAACCAGCCTGTTCGGCTGGGTACGTCCTACGCCGAGTCAGTTGCTGTTGCTGGTGGGCTGCGGCTTCTTCGGCGGCATGGCACAGATTCTGGTCACGCTGAGCCTGCGGTTTACCGACGCTTCGCTACTGGCGCCGTTTGACTACACCACGCTGGTCTGGTCGATGGTCATCGGTTATCTGTTCTTAAACAGCCTGCCCGGTTCTTCAACGCTGATCGGCGCAGGGATCGTAGCGCTGGCGGGGATATTCACCCTGTGGTGTGACCAGCGGCAACGGCGGGCGCATATCGCGCGCGCCTCTTCCTGACGCTTTCTGACTCTACCTATGGCCCCGCGCCGACAACGCAGGGCTTTTCATCGCCACGCCTCAGGAATACAGCCCGCGGTCTTTACTTGCCTGTAGGATCCGTTCGCAGGCCAGGGCCCAGGCGGCGGTACGCAGGGGGATTGCCAGCGCCTGCGCTTTTTGCCAGACGCTTTCGATAGCGTGGCGCATAATGGTATCCAGCCGAGCGTCGATCTCCTCTTCGCTCCAGAAAAGGCTGGAGAGATCCTGCACCCACTCGAAATAGCTGACCGTTACCCCGCCGGCGTTGGCAATAACGTCTGGAACCAGCACGATCCCCCGCTCAGCCAGCACGTCGTCAGCCTCCGGCAGCGTAGGACCATTGGCACCCTCCAGAATGAGGCGGCAGCGCAGCCCAGCCGCGAGTTCCGCGCTAATTTGCCCCTCCAGGGCTGCCGGAATCAGTATCTCGTACTCGAGACGCCAGAAAGCCTCTTCCGTCACGTTATCGGCACCGGGGAAACCAGCTATTGTGCCGTGCTCCTGTTGCCACGCCTGCAGTGCCGGGATATCGAGCCCGTTATGCTGATACAACGTCGCACGATGATCCTGTACAGCCACCACCCGCGCGCCAGCAGCATGAAACAGCCCGGCGCTGACGCTACCCACATTGCCAAAACCCTGCACCGCAACCCGGCTTTGCGCCACGGGGAGTCCCATTTTTTCCGCAATGTGACAGCCGGTGATAAACACGCCGCGCCCGGTCGCCTGTACCCGCCCCAGCGATCCGCCGAGGTGGACCGGTTTCCCCGTCACCACGCCGGTCGCGGCTGTTCCGGCGTTGCGTGACCAGGTATCCATCATCCAGGCCATGACCTGGGCGTTAGTGCCGACGTCCGGCGCCGGAATATCCTGCCGAGGGCCGATTACTCTGCTGATTTCACAAGTGTAGCGCCGGGTCAAACGCTCCAGCTCTCTGTCGGATAGCGTCGACGGGTCGACGCGCACACCGCCTTTCGCCCCGCCGAACGGCAGATTGAGCGCCGCGCATTTCACGGTCATCCACGCCGCCAGCGCCATCACCTCCTGCAGGCTGACGTCGGGGTGATAGCGCACGCCCCCTTTGCCGGGTCCGCGAGAGAGATTATGCTGAACCCGAAAGCCTTCAAAATGGCGAATCGTCCCGTCATCCATTTCCAGAGGAACATCGACAATCAGCGCCCTTTCCGGGTGGCGCAGAGTATTGGCCCAGCGATTGAGATCGCCGGGCAGCGGCAGAACGCGTTCCACCTGGGAGAGATATATAGCCCAGGCACAATGGCTCTCACCCGTCACATAAGAGAGTGCAGACACAACTTACCTCCGGTTTTCCTGTAGTGATATTGATAGCGATAAATGAAGAAAGCCGCCCGGAGGCGGCTTTGGGGCTAAGTTCAGCGATTGAGCTCCAGTTTCTTTTCCAGATAATGGATGTTGCAGCCGCCAGCGCGAAAATGGTCATCCGCCATGATCCGCCGCTGTAGTTCAGCGTTGGTTTTGATGCCATCGATCACCAGTTCGCTCAGGGCATGTTCCATTCTCGCAATGGCCTCATTCCGGCTGTCGCCGATGACGATCAATTTGCCAATCATTGAGTCGTAGTACGGTGGGACGCAGTAACCTGCGTAGATATGAGATTCCCAGCGTACGCCGAAGCCACCTGGCGCATGAAAACGGGTAATTTTGCCGGGGCTGGGCATGAAGGTATGTGGGTCTTCGGCGTTAATACGGCATTCAATTGCATGACCGCGTAGGCTCACCTGCTGCTGGCTGATGGAGAGAGGCAATCCGGAGGCAATCCTCAACTGCTCTTTAATCAGGTCAATGCCGGTGATCATTTCCGTCACCGGATGCTCCACCTGAATGCGGGTATTCATTTCGATAAAATAAAACTCACCCTGCTGATAGAGAAATTCAAAGGTACCGGCACCGCGATAGCCGATGTCCAGACAGGCTTTGGCACAGCGCTCGCCGATAGCCTGGCGGATTTCCGCGGTGATCCCCGGCGCAGGGGCCTCCTCCACCACCTTCTGGTGGCGACGCTGCATTGAGCAATCGCGTTCGGCAAGATATATCGCCTGCCCTTGCCCATCGGCCAGAATCTGGATTTCGATATGGCGTGGATTCTCCAGATACTTTTCCATGTAGACCATATCATTGTTGAACGCTGCCTTTGCCTCGGCGCGCGTCATGTCAATGGCCTGCGCCAGCTCTTTCTCTTCGCGAACAACCCGCATCCCGCGCCCACCGCCGCCTCCGGAGGCTTTGACGATAATCGGGTAACCGATCCCGGCTGCCAGCCGGCGATTCTTCTCATGGTTATCGTCCAGCGGGCCATCGGAACCCGGTACGCACGGTACTCCAGCTTGCTTCATTGCCTGAATAGCCGAGACCTTATCCCCCATCAGGCGAATGGTTTCCGCTTTCGGGCCGATAAACACAAATCCTGAGCGTTCCACCTGTTCGGCAAAATCCGCATTTTCTGCGAGAAAACCGTAACCGGGATGAATGGCCGCCGCGCCCGTCACTTCAGCTGCCGAAATTACCGCCGGAATATTGAGATAGCTTTTGGCGGATGACGGAGGACCAATACAGACGCTTTCATCGGCCAGCAGCACGTGTTTTAACTCGCGGTCGGCAGTAGAGTGAACGGCTACCGAGCGGATGTTAAGCTCCCGGCAGGCGCGCAGAATACGCAGCGCGATTTCGCCACGATTGGCAATCACGATTTTGTCCAGCATGAGATCCCCTATTCAATCACTATCAGCGGCTGGTCGAATTCAACCGGTTGACCATCAGTAGCCAGAATCGCTTTAACGATCCCGCTGTTCTCTGCCGAGATTTGATTCATCATCTTCATCGCTTCGACGATGCACAGGGTATCGCCAATATTAACCTGCTGACCCACAGCCACAAATGGCGCCGCACCGGGTCCCGGAGAGAGATAAAAGGTTCCTACCATCGGGGATGACATGATGTGCTCCGTCGCAGGGTCAGATGCGATAGCCCTGGCCTGTGCGGCCTGAATCGGAATATCCAACTGCGGCTGGACGACGGCCGCGGATACGGCGGACGACCCAACCGCCGTGGGGCTGGAGATGGCGCGGCTGATACGCACGGAGCTTGCCCCTTCGGCAATTTCCAGTTCGCCAATGCCGGAGGCTTCAACCAGAGCGATCAATTTTTCAATGCTGGCAATATCCATAATTTTCGGGTTCCGCAGAAATAGGAAATGATGTACCCGATTGCGCAATCAGCGGTGATGCAGTTATAGCAGAGCTGGTGGGCGATATTTCATAGGAAGTTCAGGTGGTGGGATAAGAAAATATGAGGGTCAAACTGGTAATGAACGAATCCCTTGCTATCTGGGTTATCGCCTGAAGTAAAGGAATCAACTGTAAAACTGAAAATCTCATACGGTAAGGCTGTTTTGAGGGAGCAGTGAACGTCGTTATCACGAAATATGTTTTGAAGATCATAGGCTCAAAAACGCCGGGATTATCCGTGGCTCATAGCCCCGTTAAGAAAGTGGCTCGTCTTAATAATATTTTATATCCAGCCCTCCCTCTTCAAACCGTTAATCCAGTAATTTCATCTCCAGCGCCCGGCTCATCGCTTGAGTGCGGCTATTCACTTTAAGCTTCGCGTAGATGTTTTTGATGTGCCATTTGACCGTCTCGGCAGAAATAGCGAGGGAGCGAGCAATTTCTTTATTCATCTGACCTTCAGCGATCAGTTGTAATATCTGAAATTCTCGCTCGCTGAGTTCCCCATGAATATCGGGGCTTCCACTATTAAACGGTGTTCCATCTGCAGGCGCGCGCTTGCCGGCCCAGGGTTCATGGACTATCCCTTCCTCAGTACAAGCCGAAGAGGTTTCATTCATACCGGCAAGCAAAGGTTGCAAGGTATCGCCAGCTTCAAGAAAGAGGCCTTTGAGATGCTGTTGTTCAGCCAGCTGCACGACTGGCTGAAATGTCGTGCGCGCAGCGGCAGTTTTGCCACTGTTCCACAAGGCCAATGACCAGAGCGTACGCAGACGCGCTGCGGTTAACCTGTCCCCCCGGTTTTCCTGATCAGGGACCATATCAGCCAGGAGAATACAGGCTTGCGGCGCCTGGCCTCTGGCGAGAAGAAGGCGACAGTGGCTAAGGGATGCAGACAGAGCGATAGCGCGTTGACAGGGATGTTCGGCATCCATTCTGAAGCTGGCGGCCATTTGTTCAAGTTGTCGCTGCAGTTGCTCTGCGCCTGTGACATTGCCGCGCTGCAGCCGCACCCTCACCTGCTCGGCTAACATCATGGCCTGGAGCCGTTGCCAGCCGCGAGACACGGCAAGACGCTGCGCATGCTCCAGCAATCGCTCGGCCTCATACGGCATATTGCCATCCAGGGCCTGACGCGCGAGATAGGTATAGCAACGACTCAGCGCATCGGGTGGACTGAATCGGTCGATGAATTCGAGCCGGTCGGCTAACAGATGCTCGGGCGAGTCGCCACTCTGACATTCATAGGCTATCTCCGCCAGCAGCGGCGCCAGCGTCGCGCCACTGGTCGACTGGGTACCGGTATAACATTCAGCCTGGCGCAACGTTTTCTCTGCGTACCACCCGGCTTTCCCCAGATCGCCCTGACAAAGATGGCACTGGGCAATGATAAAAGCGCGATAAACCGAGACAAACAGATTATCTAAAGGACTTTCCGGAGAGGGCATATGCTGTTGAACCTCCAGCGCATCGTGATAGCGCTGGTTAACAACATGGCAATAGCTGAGAATATTGCATATCAGACCATCAACCCAGGTGTCGCCGCAGGGCACTTCGGCCAGCAACGGCTGAACAATAGCCAGACTCTCCGGGATGTTTTCCGCAAAGGCTTCGCAAATTGCCCGCACAACCCGCAATTTACACCAGGTGCTGCGGGTTAAATCCTCACGATGATGAAGTACCATCTGATCGAGGTTATCAAGCAGCTGCCTCGACTCATCAAAGTGGAAATAATGCGCCAGTGCCCAGGCCAGATTAATTTGCAGGTCAATGCGCGAAGGATCGGTACTGGGCGGTAAATGATGCATCCATGAAATCAGGGTATCGATATCCCCTTCTTCCGCCAGTGACTGAGCGCTTGCGCCGTCCTGTACGGGGCTATGCACCGGCTTGCCTGCGCTGAGCGCATGGCGTACCGCTTCAGACCACAGCTTCTGTTCGACGAACCAATGACTGGCTAATTCATGTAGCTGTTTGCGATCAATATCGTTGTTCTGCTGCAGCATGGTCCGAAGATTTTCCTGCAACAGAGGATGGTAGCGGAACCAGTAGCCTTGTTCGTCAAGGGCTGACAAAAAAAGGTTGTGTCGCTCAATCCATGTCAGCATCGCTTTACTATCATCTCGTCCTGTCACTGCGTTGCATAATTCGGCATTTAACCGACTGAGGAAGGACGTTTTTACCAGGAAATCGAGAACCTCTTCCGGCAGCGGATCCAGTACCACCTCTTTCAGATAGCGGGCAATGGACCGTGTTCCTCCATGCATATTGCGCAACAGATGCTCGGGATCATGCTGTAATTCTGCGGACAATGAAGCGATCTTCATCCCTGCAATCCAGCCCTCTGTCACGGACTGTAGCCGCTGTGCATGGTGGTTGCTGAGGGGTAGCGCAACCGTGCGGCTAAAATAGTGTTTTGTTTCTTCGAGCGTGAATTGCAGGTCTCGATCATAGATTTCCACCAGTTGGTCCTGGGCCTGCAGCTGGCTCAGCGCAAGATTCGGGTGGAAACGGCTGCCAATGATCAGATGCAAGGCGGCAGGCGCATGCTTGATTAAATACCCCACGGCTTCATAGACCCCACGATCGTTAATCACGTGGAAGTCGTCGATGATCAGGTATACGTCATGCGGGCAGTAGTGTAGCTGGTTAATGAGCCCGGCCAGCAGTTGCTCGGAGCTGGAGAGCTTCTGTTCTTCCATGTCACGCCAGAAATCGGCGTCCCAGTCAGCATAGAGTGGACGCAATGCTTGCAGCAGATAAGGAATAAACTGCCATACGTCATCATCATCCTCATCGAGGCTCAGCCAGGCGATACGTTCCCCCTGGGCGACCATCTGCTGATGCCATTGCGCCAACAGCGTGGTTTTGCCAAATCCAGCGCCGGCGCAGACGACGCCCAGCCGGCACTGCTGAACGGGATTAAGAAGCTGAAGAAGCCGGGGGCGCTCCAGCAATTGTATCGAGGAGCGAGGCGGGACGAATTTGGTCAGGATTAACGGCAAGCCTCGCGTCAGCCGCAATGGCCCGGAGACCAGTGAGGGTGATTGGCGACCTTCTAAATCCAATGGCTTCATCCGGGGTGTCTACTCGTTTTGTTTTTTTTTCAATTGTACGCCAGCCACCGGGATGACATGGGGCAGGCAAACTTTATGGCTACACAAAATTTAGAAAGTTTGACCTCAAGCATGAAAACCCCCACCTACCCCCCCCATGAAGGTGGCTTCGCACTCTCTTTAACCGCTCGTAGATTCATTGCATGGGTGTGGCCAGGGTTATTCGCCCTGTCTGTTGGCCCCGCCTGGGTGACCTATATTGAGGAGAATTAAACGATGCTCAGCAAACAGGCGTTATTGCAGGCTTACCGCAAGATGCGGGAGATCAGGACCTTTGAAGAGCGGTTGCATCAGGAAAATACCAGCGGTGATATTCCGGGCTTCATTCACCTTTATACCGGTGAGGAGGCCATCGCGGTGGGGGTCTGCGAAAATTTAACGAGCGCAGATTTCATTGGTTCAACACACCGTGGACATGGCCACTGTATTGCTAAAGGTTGTGACATTCACGGCATGATGGCCGAAATATTCGGTAAGGACAGCGGGTTATGTCGCGGTAAGGGCGGGTCGATGCACATTGCCGATCTGTCGAAAGGAATGCTGGGGGCGAACGCTATCGTTGGGGGAGCCCCTCCACTGGCCATCGGCGCCGCGCTAACGGCAAAGACGCTAAAAACCGGCAACGTCGGTGTCTCTTTTACGGGCGATGGGGGTTCTAATCAGGGCCTGGTCTTTGAAGCCATCAATATGGCCGTCGTGCTCCAGCTTCCAGCCGTCTTTATTTTCGAGAATAACGGTTACGGCGAAGGGACCGGCCATGACTACGCCGTGGGTGGGCGTGATATCGCCCGGCGCGCCGCTGGCTTCGGCCTGCCGGCAGTGACCGTCGATGGCACCGATTTCTTTGCCGTTTATGAGGCAACCTCAGAGGCGGTCAAGCGTGCGCGAGAAGGCGGTGGTCCAAGCGTCATTGAGGCCAAAGCCTTCCGCTGGCATGGTCATTTTGAGGGCGATCCCGCGCTATATCGTGCGGAAGGTGAAGTGCAACGCCTGCGTGAACAACATGATCCGCTGAAGATTTTCACCGCTAAGGTCAAGCAACATATCACCCAGGAAGAACTGGCGGCGATTGACGAGGAAGTAGAAGCCCTGGTCAACGATGCCGTATTGAAGGCCCGCGCCGCTGCCTACCCGGCTCCGGAAGACCTGCTGACAGACGTGTACGTCTCATACTGAGGGTGATAACCATGACAATAAAAACCTATCGTGAAGCGGTCAAGGAAGCCCTGGCTCAGGAAATGGAGCGCGATGAACGCGTGGTACTCATCGGTGAAGACTTGCGTGGCGGTCATGGCGGAAATGCGCCCGAAGAGGCGAAGATTGAAGCCTTTGGCGGTGTGCTGGGTGTCACTAAAGGGCTGTGGACGCAGTTCGGCTCCGATCGGGTGATCGACACGCCCATTACCGAGTCGGCCATTATCGGTATGGCGGCCGGCGCCGCAGCGACGGGGCTGCGGCCAGTCGCGGAATTGATGTTCATGGATTTTTTTGGTGTGAGCCACGATGCACTGTATAACCAGGCGGCTAAGTTCCGCTACATGTTTGGTGGCAAAGCCAGAGCTCCGCTGGTGATGCGAGGGATGATCGGCGCGGGGTTTTCTGCCGCAGCCCAGCATTCACAGTCACCCTATAATATCTTTGCCACCACGCCTGGACTGAAGGTGGTGGTGCCCTCGACGCCTTATGACGTCAAGGGTCTGTTAATCCAGTCCATTCGCGACGACGACCCGGTGGTATTCTGCGAGCATAAAATGCTGTACGACCTCAAGGGCGAGGTACCGGACGAGATCTATACCATCCCGCTAGGTGTAGCCAACTACACGCGCGAAGGAGAGGACGTCACCATCATTGCGTTGTCGGCAATGGTACATAAAGCAAACCAGGTGGCGGACAAACTGGCCAGAGAGGGGATCTCGGTCGAGGTGGTCGACCCGCGAACCATTTCGCCGCTGGATGAGGAAGGTATTCTGGAATCGGTGGCTTCCACGGGGCGGGTCGTGATAGTCGACGAGTCCGCTGCACGCTTCGGTTTTGCTCATGATGTCGCGGCGCTGATTGCGTCCCAGGCATTCCATTTCCTCAAAGCGCCCGTTCTGCTGGTGACGCCGCCACACACGCCGGTCCCGTTCTCCCCTGCTCTCGAAAAACTCTGGATCCCTGGCGTTGAACGTATCGAAGCCGCCGTCCGTCAAGTGCTGGAGGATTAACCTATGAGCGAAATCAAGACGCTTGAAATGCCAAAGTGGGGGCTTTCCATGGAGGAAGGCTTGCTCGCTCGATGGGCAATCCAGGAGGGTGACGATTTCACCAGAGGGCAGGAAATCTGTGAGATTGAAACCAGTAAAATCGTCAATGTGCTGGAGGCACCTTTTGCCGGTACATTACGCCGGATAATCGCCCGAGAGGGTGAGACGCTTCAGGTTGGCGCCGTGCTGGCTCTGGCGGCTGACGCTTCGGTCAGCGATGCTGAACTGGACGAATTTGCTGCCAGTCTGGCGACAGTGAAACCCGCAGCACCTGGCCCGGAGGCTGCCGCGCCGGACGTAGCGGCACAGGCAGGCGCTAAGCCACCTTCCGTTGTTTCGCCGCCATCCAACAGTCCGGAGCCCCCTGTTGGGCAGACCGTCATCCCCGTCAGTCTGCAAGGCGTGACCGATGTGACTCAGGTTAATGCCACGCCCCATGCGTTACGACTGTCTGCCCGCTGGGGTGTCGACCTGAAAAAGGTCCGCGGCAGCGGGCGCGGGGAACGTATCTCTGTTTCTGATCTGGAAAGCGCGATCGTTGCCGCCGGCGGTCGCCTGGCCTCTCCGACGCCCCCCGTTCGTCCCAGCAAAGCGCCCCGCTCGCATGCCGATGATAGCCAGGTATCGGCCACCCCGCTGGCGCGCCGTCTGGCCGGCAAACTGGGTATCAACTTGCATGACTGCCGAAGCAGCGGTTCACGCGGTCGGGTGAGTCGCGATGATGTGCTGGCTGCGGCGTTGTTGCTCGACGGGCACCCGCCGGTCAGCCCTGTGCAGGAGAGTGCCCCGACACCCTTTGAGAGCATCCCCATGTCCGGTATGCGGCGGGCTATCGCTTCTCGCCTGCAAACCTCTAAGCAACAGTCTCCCCATTTCCGTTTGAGTGTCGATCTCGATCTGGAACGACTGTTAGCGTTTCGTCAGGAAATTAACCGCGAAGTACCCGGTGTCAAGATTTCGGTTAACGACCTGCTGGTGAAGGCTTGTGCCCTGGCGCTGGTGGCCGTGCCAGACGTCAACATCCAGTTTGATGAAGCGACACAAAGTATCCGCCGCTTTGTGGATGCCGACATTTCGGTGGCTGTTGCGCTGCCTGACGGGCTAATTACCCCCATTGTTCGCTCGGCGAACCGGAAGTCGATCAGCGACATATCGGCCGAAATTCACGCCCTGGTGACCAGGGCCAAAGCGGGCACGCTGAAGCCGGAAGAGTTCCAGGGGGGGACCTTTAGCGTGTCAAATCTGGGGATGCTCGGCGTACGGCAGTTTGACGCCATCATCAATCCACCGCAAAGCGCAATCCTCGCCATTGGCACCGGCGAGGTCCGGGCGGTAGTACGCGACGGGCAAATCGTCGCGCGCCACCAACTGACGGTATCGCTATCCTGCGATCACCGGGTCATCGATGGGGCGGCAGGTGCAGCTTTTCTCCGGGAACTCAAGCGACTGACTGAAACCCCTACCCTGATGTTTATCCAGGAGACGAGCTATGCACGATAATTACGATGTGCTGATCATCGGCGGGGGTCCTGGGGGGTATGTGGCCGCCATCCGTGCCGGCCAGCTAGGACTTCGTACCGCCTTAGTGGAAAAACAACATCTGGGCGGCATCTGCCTGAACTGGGGATGCATTCCAACCAAGGCGCTGTTGCATGGCGCTGAGGTCGCGCACAGTATCACCCATGCCAGTCAGCTGGGCATCAGCGTGGGTGAGGTGAATGTCGATCTGCAGAAACTGGTGCAGTTTAGCCGTGCCGTTTCGCAACAGCTCACGGGTGGCGTTGAGTACCTGTTGAAGAAAAATGGCGTGAGGGTGATTGATGGCACCGCGCGGCTGCGCGGTAAGGGACAAATAACGGTAGCGGATGCCCGGGGGGAAGCGCACGATTACCGGGCCGATCACGTGATCCTGGCCACGGGCGCCCGACCACGCGCATTACCAGGCATAGCGCCAGATGGCGAACATATCTGGACCTATTACGAGGCACTACAGCCTAAGCGATTGCCCAGGTCGCTATTAATCATCGGTTCAGGCGCGATTGGCGTCGAGTTCGCCAGCCTTTATAACGATCTGGGCTGTAAAGTGACGCTGGTCGAGCTAGCGTCGCAGATTTTGCCCGTGGAAGATGCCGAAGTGTCAGCGGCGGTGCGTAAGTCATTCGAAAAGCGCGGGATTCAGGTCCATACCCAGACCCAGGTAACGCAAGTACAGCTCACCGATACCGGGGTGCGCTGTACAATGAAAAATACGAGCGCCGAATCTTTCCTGGAAGTCGAACGTGTGCTGCTGGCGGTTGGCGTACAGCCGAATATTGAAGATCTGGGGCTGGAAGCACTGGGCGTCGAGTTAGACCGCGGTTTTATCAAGACGGATGCGGCTTGTCGCACTAACGTATTTGGGCTTTATGCCATCGGCGATGTAGCCGGCCCGCCGTGTCTGGCGCACAAGGCCAGCCACGAAGGCGTGATCTGCATTGAGACACTGGCTGGTGTCGAAGGCACCCACCCGCTTGATCGCGACTATGTGCCCGGTTGCACTTATTCCCGGCCTCAGGTTGCCAGTCTGGGCCTGACGGAATCGACGGCCCTGGCCAGAGGACGGCCCGTCAGGATCGGTAAGTTCTCTTATCAGAGCAATGGTAAGGCGCTGGCCAGCGGCGAGACAGAGGGTTTTGTGAAGACGATTTTCGATGCTGAAACCGGCGAGTTGCTGGGCGCGCATATGGTTGGCGCACAGGTCACGGAACAGATCCAGGGCTTTGGCATCGCCCGTCACCTGGAGGCCACAGATGAAAGTCTCCTGTCGATGATCTTTGCGCATCCGACACTTTCCGAAGCGATGCATGAATCAATCCTCGCGGCCTGCGACCAACCGTTGCATCAATAAAAAATAAGGGAGGCGATAGCGTCGTGATACGGAGTAAGTTGTCCGTTATCCCTCCTGTATTTTCCTTAAACGTTCGATAAGGTAACAGCCCGTCGTTAGGTAAGTATCCCGCATCATTGATCTCCAGCCACTGGCAGTCATCTCACTTTATTGAAAATGAGCAGGACTAACGCAAGGCAAATGGCTACCGACAAATGCGGTGATGAAGGAATTCACCAATGAGCTGCTGTAACGAAATAAAAGCGTCATTGCGGATTCATTCCGTCAAGACTTGCTTATTGTTCGTTACGAACATTTTAATACCTGGGGAATTGCACATAGCCGCTAACCTGTCCTTATTATTGCCACGCAACCTCATCTCTGTTGCCCTTACTGACGTTGCACTCGTTGCACATGATTTGCAGATTGGCAATATCGAGGGCTAAATGCGGGTAAAGAGAACGCGGTTTTATATGATCAACGTGCATCACCATCCCGTCACTGGCGCCGCGCCCGCATACGCAACATTTATTGCCGTAGCGCTGGAACGCCTGGTAACGTAAACGCCGCCACTCCCTTGAGCGGTAGAATGTCTCAGCCTCTTTAGCAGCTTGCTGCCGCTGCGCCTGCTCACGTCGGAACTGTTCGAATAAAACGACATGCCCTTCGGCTTTAGGGTAATTTCCCCAGGCATCCGTCGCTGGTGTCGTGTCGGGCTTCTCCTGTACCTTCACCGAGTCTTGAGGATAGAGTTTGCTCGTAACCTTTTGTACCAGCTTGAAAAGTATCCATACGACTACGGCCAGAATAACTAACGTTTCCACTCCCTCGCCTTATTCTCGTTCAAAGATGATTGCTGCATTATTTTATACAAGCGCCATATTGATGGTCATTATACCTTTGTAGGGATGAATTCGCGTTATCGCAAGGCTAGCCAGCCCCCACAGCTCACCCACCCCCAGGCGACTCATCGCTATTGTGCCCCTACTCTCCTGGCCGTACGTTGTGATACCCCAGAACACGTCATGGTCAGCTACGACGAACTGAAGGTCTGAAGGTGGTCGGTGGCGCCTCCTGACGCTACCGACATACCGGTTAACGCGCCATCAGGACAAACACGCCCCAGCCGAGATATTCCCGGGTCCAGGTGACGTGGTGTAGCGGCGCAGTGGTCAACTGCTGGCGAACCTCCGGTGCGAAGTCATCGTGCGGATTGGCCTCCAGCCAGCGGCGCATTGTCAGCCATTTCGCCGCTTCATAACGATCCCAGCCCTCCTGGTCGGCCAGCACCATCTCCACCACGTCATAGCCCAGTTCGCCAAAGTGGGCGACCAGCGCCGGTAGCGTCAGGAAGTCATCGGGTGACTGCGCGCCGCAGGCAATCGCCTCTTCTGCCGTGGCCGGACGTTTGCGCCACCATGGCTCGCCGATAAGCAACATGCCGCCTGGCGTAAGGCTCTGCTTCAGCAGCTCGATTGTGCCTGCCATCCCGCCGCCGATCCACGTGGCCCCCACGCAGGCGGCAACATCGCACGGCTGGCTGGCGACATATCCGCTGGCATCCTGGTGCACAAAGGTTACCCGGTCGCTTACCCCGAGCTCCTCTGCCCGGGCGGCCGCCTGCTGACTGAACAGCAGGCTCATGTCTACGCCGGTGCCGACGATCTGATGATCGCGCGCCCAGCTACAGAGCATCTCGCCGGAGCCGCTGCCGAGGTCGAGAATGGTGGTGCCCGGCGCCATTCGCAGCGCCCGTCCCAGCGTGGCGTACTTTTCCGGGGTAAAAGGGTTATGGATACGGTGCTCGCTTTCACTGATGGTAAAAATGCGAGGGATATCGATCATGAGGTTTTCTCCTTGAGAGCCATACGCCCGGGCAGCGACCCTGCCCGGGTCGCTATTTCAGCGGTTGTCCGCTTGCGCGCGAACGTTATTCAAACCGGTCGTGTTGATCCGGTACGGCTGGCCGTTCACCGACTTAATCAGCTTTTTGGTTTTGAGCTTTTTGAAGACCGCAAGGGTGCAGTCGCTCAGCAACAGCCCTTCGCGGGTGTAGCATTCAACGGCGGTAATGCGGCCGGAGGTATCGCGGACGTGCGCAATACGACCACCTTTGGCGAGAACGTGTAAGGTCCGTTGTTCCTGACGGGATAAATTCATACTGAAACCTGTTCATTATCATGTGCGAAAACATGCCTACACCCGCAGGTGTGTGCGTAAGGTTTAAGCGCAGCGATAATCAGTCCGGCCTGGGCAGGTCGGGAAACTGATTATCTGATAATGACATTCTCCAGCATCGAAGCCTCAGTGAGCATTGAAAGGTATTTACCGGCTGAATATTAACACCTTCATCTGGTAAGGATATTGTGCAGATTAAAAACTGTGACCGGTATTACGATTTCCCTCGGCCTTATCCCCATTTTGCGCTATACGCCACCCGCTCTGTTCCGCCACTTTCACCACCACCTTATCCCCCTTCCGCATTGTTAAATAATTGTTGTCAGATCACAAAATGGAAACAAAAAGGCCATTTCGTACGCATTTTATAAAAATGTAGATATTTTTAATTTATGGCTACGAAATGAACATCACCCTGACCTTACAGCGAGGAACGATCCTGATGAACGCCCTGACCGCAGTAAAACCGACACCCGCGCCGGTAGCCCAGCAATACCCTGGCTTTTCTTTCACCCCTTCCGCCCAGTCGCCGCGCTTGCTGGAGCTCACCTTTTCCGCCGAAACGACCACGCAGTTCCTGCAGCAGGTCGCGCAGTGGCCGGTGCAGGCGCTGGAGTACAAATCTTTCTTACGCTTCCAGGTCGGCAAGATCCTCGACGATCTGTGTGGCAATCAGCTGCAGCCGTTGCTGATCAAAACATTGCTCGATCGCGCGGAAGGCGCGCTGCTTATCAACGGCGAAGGGATCGATCACGTCAGCCAGGCCGAGGAGATGGTCAAGCTGGCCACCGCCGTCGCCCACTTGATTGGTCGTTCCAACTTCGACGCCATGAGCGGTCAGTATTACGCCCGCTTCGTGGTGAAAAATGTCGATAACTCCGACAGCTACCTGCGCCAGCCGCACCGGGTGATGGAGCTGCACAACGACGGTACCTACGTCGAAGAGCAAACCGACTACGTATTAATGATGAAGATCGACGAGCAGAACATGCAGGGCGGCAATTCCCTGCTGCTGCATCTCGACGACTGGGAGCATCTCGACGAATTTTTCCGCGACCCGCTGGCTCGCCGCCCAATGCGCTGGGCCGCGCCGCCGAGCAAAAACGTCAGCAAGGATGTTTTCCACCCGGTGTTCGACGTCGATTCGCTGGGCCGCCCGGTAATGCGCTATATCGACCAGTTCGTCCAGCCGAAAGATTTCGAAGAAGGCACCTGGCTGAGCCGCCTCTCCGACGCGCTGGAGACCAGCAAAAACATCCTTTCCATACCGGTGCCGGTGGGCAAATTTCTGCTCATTAATAACCTGTTCTGGCTGCACGGCCGCGACCGCTTTACGCCGCACCCGGACCTGCGCCGCGAGCTGATGCGCCAGCGCGGCTACTTTGCGTATTCCACGAATCATTACCAGACTCATCAATAAGGGTTTTCAGGCGAAGGAATTGAGCGGATGTATGATTTCGTGATTATCGGCGGCGGCATCATCGGCATGTCGACCGCCATGCAGTTAATTGAGATTTACCCGGACGCCCGCATTGCGCTGCTGGAAAAAGAGGCCGGCCCGGCCTGCCATCAGACTGGCCACAACAGCGGCGTGATCCACGCCGGGGTGTATTACACGCCCGGCAGCCTCAAGGCGCAGTTTTGCCTCGCCGGCAACCGCGCCACCAAGGCCTTTTGCGAGCAGAACGGCATCCGCTATGACGTCTGCGGCAAAATGCTGGTCGCCACCTCACCGCTGGAGATGGAGCGGATGCGCGCCCTGTGGGATCGCACCGCCGCCAATGGCCTGCAGCGCGAGTGGCTAAGCGCCGGGGAGCTACGCGAGCGCGAACCGAACATTACCGGGCTCGGCGGGATCTTCGTCCCTTCCAGCGGCATCGTCAGCTACCGCGAAGTGGCGGCGGCAATGGCGAAGAACTTCGAAGCGAAAGGCGGAACGATCGTCTACAACGCCGAAGTCAGCGCCCTGAAAGAACATGCCAGTGGCGTGGTGATCCGCACCCGCCAGGGCGGAGAATATGAGGCCTCGACGCTGATCGCCTGTTCGGGCTTGATGGCCGATCGGCTGGTAAAAATGCTCGGCGTCGACCCCGGGTTTATCATTTGTCCGTTCCGCGGCGAGTATTTCCAGCTGGCGCCGCAGCACAACCAGATCGTCAACCATTTGATCTATCCGATCCCCGATCCGGCGATGCCGTTCCTCGGCGTCCACCTGACCCGCATGATCGACGGCAGCGTCACCGTCGGCCCCAACGCCGTGCTGGCTCTGAAGCGCGAAGGCTACCGCAAGCGCGATATCTCGCTGGCCGATACCCTGGAGATCCTCACCTCGCCCGGCATCCGCCGGGTACTGCAAAACAACCTGCGCTCCGGACTGGGCGAAATGAAGAATTCGCTGTGCAGAAGCGGCTATCTGCGGCTGGTGCAAAAATACTGCCCGAGCCTGACGCTGAGCGATTTACGCCCGTGGCCGGCCGGCGTGCGGGCGCAGGCCGTGTCCCCGCAGGGCAAGCTGATCGACGATTTTCTCTTCGTTACCACCGCGCGTTCGATACATACCTGCAATGCGCCATCGCCAGCGGCCACCTCCGCTATCCCGATCGGCGCGCATATCGTCAGCAAGGTGCAGAGCCTGCTGGCCAGCCAGAGCAATCCCGGACGCACGCTGCGTGCGGCACGTAGCGTGGAGACACTACACGCCGCTTTTACCCGTTAACCCCCCCCTGAACACAGGAAGCAATTATGCAACTCAACGATATGACACTGTTTCGCCAGCAGTCGCTGATCGATGGCCAGTGGCGCGATGCGCCCAACGGCGACGTGATTGCGGTCACCAACCCGGCCAACGGCGAGCAGCTCGGCAGCGTGCCGAAAATGGGCGCCGATGAAACCCGCGAAGCGATTGAAGCCGCCAATCGCGCCCTACCCGCCTGGCGCGCCCTGACCGCCAAAGAGCGGGCGAACATTCTGCGCCGCTGGTTCGATCTTATGATGGAGAATCAGGACGATCTCGCTCGCCTGATGACCCTCGAGCAGGGAAAACCGTTGGCGGAAGCCAAAGGCGAAATCAGCTACGCCGCCTCCTTTATTGAGTGGTTCGCCGAAGAAGGTAAGCGCATCTACGGCGACACCATTCCGGGCCACCAGGCCGACAAGCGCCTGCTGGTGATTAAGCAGCCCATCGGCGTTACCGCCGCCATCACGCCGTGGAACTTCCCGGCGGCGATGATCACCCGCAAAGCGGGCCCGGCGCTGGCCGCCGGCTGCACCATGGTCCTGAAACCGGCCAGCCAGACGCCGTTTTCCGCGCTGGCGCTGGCCGAACTGGCGAATCGCGCCGGGATCCCCGCCGGAGTGTTCAACGTGGTCACCGGCTCCGCCGGCGCGGTCGGCGGCGAACTGACCAGCAACCCGCTGGTGCGCAAGCTCTCCTTTACCGGCTCTACCGAGATTGGCCGCCAGCTGATGGAGCAGTGCGCGAAAGACATCAAAAAAGTCTCCCTGGAGCTGGGCGGCAACGCGCCGTTTATCGTCTTTGACGATGCCGACCTCGATAAAGCCGTCGAGGGGGCGCTGGCGTCGAAGTTCCGCAACGCCGGGCAGACCTGCGTCTGCGCCAACCGCCTGTACGTCCAGGACGGGGTGTATGACCGTTTCGCCGAGAAGCTGCAGCAGGCGGTGGAAAAACTGCGCATTGGCGACGGCCTGCAGGACGGCGTCACCACCGGCCCGCTGATCGACGAGAAAGCCGTGGCCAAAGTTGAAGAACACATTGCCGATGCCATCGCCAAAGGCGCGAAGGTGGTCACCGGCGGCAAACCGCACGCCCTGGGTGGCAACTTCTTCCAGCCGACCATCCTGGTCAACGTTCCCGACAGCGCCAAAGTGGCGAAAGAGGAGACCTTCGGCCCGCTGGCCCCGCTGTTCCGCTTTAAAGATGAAGCCGACGTCATTGCCCAGGCCAACGATACCGAGTTCGGTCTCGCCGCCTATTTCTACGCCCGCGATCTGAGCCGCGTCTTCCGCGTCGGCGAAGCGCTGGAGTACGGCATCATCGGCATCAATACCGGCATTATCTCCACCGAAGTCGCGCCGTTCGGCGGCGTTAAGGCCTCCGGCCTCGGCCGCGAAGGGTCGAAGTACGGCATCGAAGATTACTTAGAAATCAAATATATGTGCATTGGCCTTTAACAGGAGCGACGGATGAACAGCAATAAAGCAATGATGGCGCGTCGCAGCGACGCGGTCCCGCGCGGCGTCGGCCAGATCCACCCTATCTTCGCCGAACGCGCGGAGAACTGCCGGGTGTGGGACGTGGAAGGCCGGGAATATCTCGATTTTGCCGGCGGTATCGCGGTGCTCAATACCGGCCACCTGCATCCGCAGGTTGTCGCCGCCGTCGAAGACCAGCTGAAAAAGCTGTCGCATACCTGCTTCCAGGTGCTGGCCTATGAGCCTTATCTGGCGCTGTGCGAAAAGATGAATCAAAAGGTGCCCGGTGATTTCGCCAAGAAAACCCTGCTGGTCACCACCGGGTCGGAAGCGGTGGAGAACGCGGTGAAGATCGCCCGCGCGGCAACCGGGCGCAGCGGCGCTATCGCCTTCACCGGCGCCTATCACGGCCGCACCCATTACACCCTGTCGCTGACCGGCAAAGTGAATCCTTACTCCGACGGTATGGGCTTAATGCCGGGCCATGTCTATCGCGCCCTCTACCCATGCGCGCTGCACGGCGTCAGTGATGACGAGGCGATCGCCAGCATCCATCGCATCTTCAAAAACGATGCCGCGCCGGAAGATATCGCCGCCATCATTATTGAGCCGGTGCAGGGTGAAGGCGGGTTCTATGCCGCCTCCCCGGCCTTTATGCAGCGCCTGCGCGCCCTGTGCGACGAGCACGGCATTATGCTCATCGCCGATGAGGTCCAGAGCGGCGCGGGCCGCACCGGTACCCTGTTCGCCATGGAGCAGATGGGCGTCGCGGCGGATATCACCACCTTCGCCAAATCCATCGCCGGCGGTTTCCCGCTGGCGGGCGTCACCGGCCGCGCGGAGGTGATGGACGCCATCGCCCCCGGCGGACTGGGCGGCACCTACGCCGGCAACCCCATCGCCTGCGCCGCCGCCCTGGCGGTATTACAGATTTTCGAGCAGGAGAATCTGCTGGAAAAAGCCAACCAGCTCGGCGACACCCTGCGCCAGGGCCTGCTGGCGATCGCTGAAGATCATCCGGAGATCGGCGACGTGCGCGGTCTGGGGGCGATGATCGCCATTGAGCTGTTTGAAGAGGGCGACCGCAGCAGGCCGAACGCCAGGCTGACGGCGGATATCGTCGCCCGCGCCCGCGACAAAGGCCTGATCCTGCTCTCCTGCGGGCCGTACTACAACGTGCTGCGCATCCTGGTGCCGCTGACCATCGAAGAGGCGCAGATCGAGCAGGGGCTCAAGATCATCGCCGACTGCTTTAGCGAGGCGAAACAGGCATAGAGAAACAGGCATAGAACAGAACACATGCGGAAGCGAAGTACGTTCGTAAGGGAATGAAGACGAGACCTGCAAAACAACAATAATACGCGTGCCCCGGCGCGGGAACGTCGGGGCGCTCTCCCAGGTGACACACTTCGAGAGGGTAAATGATGGGGCAACTGTCGCAATCACAGGATTTAGGGGCGGGGCTGAAGTCGCGCCACGTCACGATGTTATCTATCGCCGGGGTGATCGGCGCGAGTTTATTTGTCGGCTCCAGCGTCGCCATTGCCGAGGCAGGCCCGGCGGTGCTGCTGGCCTATTTGTTTGCCGGGCTGCTGGTGGTGATGATTATGCGTATGCTGGCCGAAATGGCGGTCGCCACGCCGGATACCGGCTCCTTTTCCACCTACGCCGATAAAGCCATCGGCCGCTGGGCGGGGTATACCATCGGCTGGCTGTACTGGTGGTTCTGGGTCCTGGTTATTCCGCTGGAAGCCAATATCGCGGCGATTATTCTGCATTCGTGGGTGCCGGGCGTCCCGGTGTGGTTGTTCTCCCTGGTCATCACTCTCGCCCTCACCGGCAGTAACCTGCTGAGCGTCAAGAACTACGGCGAATTCGAGTTCTGGCTGGCGCTGTGCAAAGTGATCGCTATTCTGGCGTTTATCGTACTGGGCGCGGTCGCCATTACCGGCTTTTACCCCTATGCCGAAGTGAGCGGCATTTCGCGGCTGTGGGATCACGGCGGCTTTATGCCTAACGGCTTCGGCGCGGTGCTGAGCGCGATGCTGATCACCATGTTCTCGTTTATGGGCGCGGAGATCGTCACCATCGCCGCCGCCGAATCGGATACCCCGGATAAACATATCGTGCGCGCCACCAACTCGGTGATCTGGCGTATCTCTATTTTTTATCTGTGCTCGATCTTTATCGTCGTCGCCCTCATCCCATGGAATATGCCGGGGCTGAAGAGCATCGGCTCCTACCGCTCGGTGCTCGAGCTGCTGCATATTCCCTATGCCAAGCTGATTATGGACGGCGTGATCCTCCTGTCGGTCACCAGCTGTCTGAACTCGGCGCTGTATACCGCCTCGCGGATGCTCTACTCCCTGAGCCGTCGCGGCGATGCGCCGGCCATTATGGGCCGGACCAACCGCAGCAAAACGCCATACGTGGCGGTGCTGCTCTCCACCGGCGCGGCGTTCCTCACCGTAGTGGTGAACTACTATGCCCCCGCCAAGGTGTTTAAATTTCTCATCGACAGCTCTGGCGCCATCGCCCTGCTGGTCTATCTGGTGATCGCCGTTTCACAACTGCGGATGCGCAAAATCCTTCAGGCGCAAGGCGGTGAGATCCGTCTCAGAATGTGGCTCTATCCATACCTGACCTGGCTGGTGATCGCCTTTATCACCTTCGTGCTGGTGGTGATGCTGTTTCGTCCGGCGCAGCAGCTGGAGGTGATCTCTACCGGCCTGTTAGCTCTGGGAATTATTTGTACGGTACCGATTATGTCACGCTGGAAAAAGCTGGTATTGTGGCAAAAACTGCCGCTGCAAAATACGCGTTAACCCTGTTCCCGGCGCCCGCCGGGAAGAGTATTCAGGAGTAAGAACATGACCGCCATTCCCCAGGCGACGGCCATTGACGGATACCGTTGGTTAAAAAACGACATCATCCGCGGGGTTTACCACCCCGATGAGAAGCTGCGGATGAGCCTGCTGACGTCGCGCTATGGCCTGGGGGTCGGTCCGCTGCGCGAGGCGCTTTCGCAACTGGTGGCCGAGCGGCTGGTAACGGTGGTCAATCAGAAAGGCTATCGGGTGGCGCCCATGTCGGAACAGGAGCTTCTCGATATCTTCGACGCGCGCGCCAACATGGAGGCCATGCTGGTGCGTCTCGCCATTGAACGCGGCGGCGACGAGTGGGAAGCCGAGCTGCTGGCCCGCACCCATCTGCTCAACAAGCTGGAGTCGTGCGAAGCGAGTGAGCACCTACTCGATGAATGGGACCAGCGCCATCAGGCGTTTCACACCGCCATCGTCGCCGGCTGCGGTTCGCAGTATCTGCTGCAGATGCGCGAACGGCTGTTCGATCTGGCGGCGCGCTACCGCTTCATCTGGCTGCGCACCACCGTGCTGTCGGTGGAGATGCTGGAAGATAAGCATGTCCAGCATCAGACCCTGGTGGACGCTATTCTGGCGCGCGACGCCGAACAGGCCAGCGCGCTGATGCGTGAGCACTTACTGACTCCGATCCCGATTATTCAACAGGCGATGGCTGGCAAGCTGTCGCCGCAGGCAGGGTGAGTCAGATGGAGGGGTGGAAATTACGGGTATGGCGGCACGCATCTCCACGCCGCACGGGCGTGGAGAAATCGTATCCGTAGATCAATCAGGCCCGCAGGCGAACCGGCTCGCTGAAATCGTCGGCCGGTTCCAGCTTCAGATTAAAGGTGGTCAGCAGCGCTGCCGCGCGCTCGTGAAACTCGCGCAGCGTTTTTTCCAGCCTGTCGCTCACTTCCGGGTCGCCAATGTCGACCGCCTGCCATGATCCTTCCTTATTGAACAGGCCAAACTGGTAGCTATAGGTGAAACGTGACTCTTGTGCTTCCATTTCCATCCACCAGCCCCAGAATTCACGCTTCTCCGGTGCGGGCTTAACATTGACGCAAACTGCCAGGCAATCGAAAAAGAAACGGTTATCATGGCACTGCTCTTCGCGAATGTAAGGCCCCAGCGCCGTGAATTTCTTGATCAACTTACTTTTCAGGTGTCCACTCGGTAACGTCATTGCGATCTCCTTTAGTGATGCAACTGTTTTACCAAACCAATAGAATTTAGCAATAAATTAACCAAATCTATGATTGATCCAGCGGGCGATCTGTCGCAATGCGTGATCAAAATTGCGATACACCGGGTTAAACGGGATCTCCAGCAGTTTGCCATCGGCAGATGACGAGGTGATTAACCGCGACTCCTCTTCGGGGCTGAACGGATCGTCCTTCCAGAAGCCGGAGAGCATCGGCGTCGGGCAACGGCGCCCCAGCAGTCCCTGGGTTTTTAACGAATAGCGGTTGAGCTCCACGCGTAGCGCTTCATCGGAGGCGTCATGCATGCCCAGCCGCGAAGCCAGCACGTCAAGATACATCTCCGGCACGCGCCCCTGATGCAGGGGATCCACCAGCAGACCATGAACGACCGGGCCCAGACAGGCTACAGCCTTCAGCCGCTGCGGCTCCAGATAGCCCAGACGCACCGCGATATTGGCGCCAAAGCGGAAGCCGAAAGCGGCGACCCGGGTATGGTCAATCCACGGCACATTTTCCAGATGGCGCAGCGCGTGCTGATGCAGCAGGCTGGTGTCCTGATTTAGCGTCCATTTTGACGAGAAGCCGATGGAGGGCATATCAATGGTCAGCATGGCAATGCCGAGCGGTGAGAAGTAGTTCTCATACAGGTTGTAATAATCGGTCTGCAGCGAGTCCAGCCCCCCGCACATCAGCACCGTCGGAAACGGCCCCTCGCCTTTCGGCATATGCAAAAACCCGGTTATCGGCGAGCCGCCAGGGATGGTGAACTCCAGCTCGCGCAGCGAGCCCGGCAGCCGCTGGGCGGCTTCTTCATACGCCCGGTTGGCTAAAGCCTGCGCCTGTTCCGCCAGCTCATCGCCTTTAATATGCGGATAAGCGGCAATGCTATACAGGTTCGAGGCATGCAGCCAGTGGCGGCCGCTCAGCAAAGGATCGGCTTCCTGCCCGGCCTTTTGCTGCCACTGCATGGCTTCTTTCGCCCACTCGAAGATCCAGTTGCCGCCGCGATAGCCGATGACGGTATCGAACAGCTCAGGATCGGTTCGTTCGGCCTCGCTCATCACAATGCGCGCTTGCACATCGAGGATCTCCTGCGGAGTTACGCCGCGCCAGATCCACATCAAACGGTTGATCAGACGGTACCAGTGATCGACGTGATTGCCGCTCAGCGCCGACTGCATCGCCTGGGGTTTTCCGGCAGAAAACCGACGCACCAGCGTAGAAGTTTCGGGATGTTTGAAGCGAGGTTTAAACAGCGTTTCGCTGAGGTTAGCCTGTGACATGTGCAGTCTCCGTCGTAGTGCCACTCCGGATATTGTAACCTGCTAAAGGATAAAAAAAACCACGCCCGGCAAGCCGGGCGTGGTAAATAGCACTGTCCTGAAGAATTAACGACCTGCGATAGGCGGTACAAACACCACGCCCATATCCCACGGCTGTTCAATCCAGGTATCCTGCGGAATATCCACAACGTAATCGTCCACCAGCGGGCGGCCTGCCGGCTTGGCGAAAATGGTGACAAAGTGCGCTTTGGGATACATTTCGCGGATCGCCACGGCGGTACCGCCGGTATCCACCAGATCGTCGATGACGATAAAGCCTTCGCCATCGCCTTCCGCACGTTTCAGCACTTTCAGCTCGCGCTGGTTATCATGGTCGTAGCTGGAGATGCATACGGTATCAACATGACGAATGCCCAGTTCACGCGCCAGTAAGGCTCCCGGTACCAGTCCACCGCGGCTAACGGCAATAATGCCTTTCCATTGCTCAACCGGCAGCAGACGGCTGGCCAGTTTGCGGGCGTGAATCTGCAACATGTCCCAGGTGACGACGTATTTTTCGCTCATGTGAAGTGTCCCAGCCTGTGTAATACGGCTTAAATAATGTTCGAGGGGGAAAATGGTTGCGCGAGATTATAGAGATCTGACGCACTAAAAACCAGTGCTAAGCGGTTTGCGCAACGCTTTTTGCGTTGTTTACACTACCTGCGGCGGTGGAAAGTGGTATTCTCAACCCCATCGCGCAAGCCCGGGCTTGTTGTGTATTTTAACGCTAACCCTCGTCCTGCAACCGCTGTATGCAGGAGTCTGTAAGGAGACTTACCGTGTCTGAACTGTCTCAACTATCCCCGCAGCCGCTTTGGGATATTTTTGCCAAGATTTGCTCCATCCCGCACCCGTCCTATCACGAAGAACAGCTCGCCGAGCACATTATGGGTTGGGCAAAAGAAAAAGGCTTACATGCGGAACGCGACCAGGTTGGCAACATTCTGATTCGTAAAGGCGCGACTGCCGGTATGGAAAACCGTAAGCCGGTAGCGCTGCAGGCGCACCTCGATATGGTGCCGCAGAAAAATAACGACACCGTCCACGACTTCGTTAAAGATCCGATCCAGCCGTACATTGACGGCGAATGGGTGAAAGCGCGCGGCACCACGCTGGGCGCGGACAACGGTATCGGAATGGCGTCCGCACTGGCGGTACTGGCCGACGATAGCGTCGCTCACGGCCCGCTGGAAGTGCTGCTGACCATGACCGAAGAAGCCGGCATGGACGGCGCGTTCGGTCTGCAGGCCAACTGGCTACAGGCCGATATCCTGATCAACACCGACTCCGAAGAAGAAGGCGAAATCTATATGGGTTGCGCCGGCGGGATCGATTTCACCTCTAACCTGGCGCTGACCCGCGAAGCGATTCCCGCCGGGTTCCAGAGCTTTAAAGTCACCTTAAAAGGGCTGAAAGGCGGCCACTCCGGCGGTGATATCCACCTTGGTCTGGGTAATGCCAACAAGCTGCTGTCGCGCTTCCTCGCCGGCCACGCCGATGAGCTGGATCTGCGTCTGGTCGATTTCAACGGCGGCACGTTGCGCAACGCCATCCCGCGTGAAGCTTACGCTACTGTCGCCGTCGCCGCGGATAAAGCCGATGCGCTGAAAGCGCTGGTGAATACTTACCAGGCGCTGCTGAAAAACGAGCTGGAGGCCAAAGAGAAGAACCTGGTGGTGCTCCTGGAAGCGGTCGATAACGACAAAGCGGCGCTGACTCAGGCTTCCCGCGACACTTTCATCCGTCTGCTGAACGCCACGCCGAACGGGGTTATCCGCAACTCTGACGTGGCGAAAGGCGTAGTGGAAACTTCGCTGAACGTCGGCGTCGTCACCATGACCGATGACAACGTACAGATCCACTGCCTGATCCGCTCGCTGATCGACAGCGGCAAAGACTACGTGGTCAGCATGCTGGATTCTCTGGGTAAGCTGGCGGGGGCGAAAACCGAAGCCAAAGGCGCTTACCCTGGCTGGCAACCGGACGCCAATTCGCCGGTGATGCACCTGGTGCGCGAGACTTACCAGCGTCTGTTCAACAAGACGCCGAACATCCAGATCATTCACGCCGGTCTGGAATGCGGTCTGTTCAAAAAACCGTATCCGGAGATGGACATGGTCTCCATCGGGCCAACCATTACCGGTCCGCACTCCCCGGATGAGCAGGTCCATATCGAGAGCGTCGGTCAGTACTGGACGCTGCTGACCGAGCTGCTGAAAGCCATTCCGGCTAAATAAGCCCCACAACCGGCGGCGGCCCGCCGCCGGTTTTACCCCGCATCACCTTAGCGCCACGCGTTTTTCCATCCGGTAATTAATAAACCACTCCCCGCGCGCCGCCACCCGCTGCTCAGCCACCACCTTAAAACCATGAGCCGTAAAACAGGGCTTTGCGGTAATGCTGGCGTCCACCGTCAGGATTTGCGCTGGATACTGAGTGCAGAGCGCCTCGATAAGCGCGCCGCCGATACCCTGGCGGGCACGATCCGGCGAGACGAACAGCAAATCGATATGCGTCCCGATGGCGGTGATAAAGCCAACCGGCTGGCTGTTGACCACGGCCACCAGGCCGATTGAGTCGGCCAGCTTTTGTCGCCAGCGCGTCTCATCCACCTGCGCCCAGGCCGCGATCTGCCCCGGGGTATAGTCCCGACTGGCGGTTTCCCGCACCGCGCGCAGAAAGATCTGGCAGAGCAGTGGCAAATCGCTGTCGCGGTAAGCACGAATATGCATGGCTAAATCCCTAATAAAAGCTGCCTTTCCAGCTGCGGATCGAGCAACGTCACGTGGAGCCCAACCAGTCGCACGCCCCGTCCGCCGCGGCGCTCATCCCAGGCTTTGTGCGCGGTGGCGATCAGATCCTCTTTGTTCAGCCGCGGCCAGACGTGCTCCTGGGTGGTCAGCTGGAAATCATTGAATTTCAGTTTAATGCCCTGACGGGCGATCAGCAGGTCAGGTTTGACCTTCGCCAGTCGCCTCTCCAGCTCGGGATAGAGGTTTTCGATAATCGCTTCGCACTCCGGCCATTCATGGATATCTTCCGCTAAGGTGCGCTCCACGCCCACCGATTTACGCTGCCGATCGTTATGAATTTCCCGCTCATCAATCCCGTGGCTGCGCTCCCACAGAATACGCCCGAATTTACCGAAGCGCTTAAGCAGCATGGCCAGATCGCTGTTTTGCACATCGCCACAGGTTCGCAGGCCCATATTTTCCAGCTTCGCTGCCGATACCTTCCCGACGCCGGGTATTTTCGCCAGCGGCAGCGCCCGCACAAACTCTGCCACCTGATGGGGGGCGATAACGAACTGGCCGTTGGGTTTATTCATATCTGAAGCGATTTTAGCGAGAAACTTCACCGGCGCCACCCCCGCCGAGGCGGTGAGGCGCAGCTCCCGTTCGATGGTCTGGCGGATCTCCTGGGCTATCAGGGTGGCTGACCCGTGACAATGCTCGCTGTCGCTGACGTCAAGATAGGCTTCATCCAGCGACAGCGGCTCAATGCGCGAGGTATAGCGGGAGAAAATTTCGCGGATATGGTTCGAGGCTTCTTTGTAGGCATCAAAGCGGCCAGGAAGCAGCGTGAGGTGCGGGCACAGCTTGAGCGCCGTCGCCGTCGGCATGGCGCTGCGCACGCCAAACTTACGCGCAGGATAGTTCGCGGTACTAATCACGCCACGTTGTACCCGACTGCCGCCTATCGCGAGGGGAATATCGCGCAACGCTGGGTTGTCGCGCATCTCCACCGCCGCAAAGAAACAGTCCATATCGACATGGATAATTTTACGCATCGTCAGACTCAACACTGTATACCCATACAGCATAGCAAAATCAGATGCGAATTTTATGCTTTTTTTATTTCATTGGCTAAAAAAGCGGTTAAAACATAATACTGCAATAAATTATGTTTATTTTCATTGAGTTAAAAGATAAATCAGGAAGATGTAATCATGAAGAAAATACTTACCGCGCTTTGCCTGCTGGCCACCACCGGCGCCTGGGCCGCTCCACAGCTGATAGCCCACCGCGGCGGCACCGGCGATGCGCCGGAAAATACCCTGCCGGCCATTAAGCTGGCGCTGGAGAATAACGCCGAAGCCATCTGGGTCACGGTGCAGTTAAGCCGCGACGGCGTACCGGTGCTCTACCGGTCAAGCGATCTTTCCGCATTGACCAATAGCGAGGGCAAAGTTTCCAGTTTGACCGCCGCCGAGCTGGCGAAAGTCGACGCCGGCTGGAAATGGGGGGGTGACAGCCACCCGTGGCGCGGTAAGCAGGCCACCATTCCGACCTTGCAAAGCGTTTTACAGCAATGGCCGCACACTTTTTTCTATATCGATATCAAATCTCCGGATGCCGATCCGACCGTGATGGGCCAGCGCCTGCTTGAAGTGTTAAAAACCACCGATAGCCTCGATCGCGTGCGGGTCTATTCCACCGAAGACCGCTATATCGCCGCCCTGCCGCCAGCCATCCCTCGCTTTATCACTCGCAGTGAAACCCGCACCAGGCTTGCCAATATTTCGCTCAGTCATCAGTGCCAGCCAGCGAGTCAACGCGATGGTGAGCAGTGGTATGGCCTGGAGCTGAAGCGCAAAGTCGAGGTGGTGGAGAAATTCACCCTTGGCGAAGGGATCTCCCCGGCGACGCTCACCTGGGATAAAGAGGCAATGGATTGCTTCCGCTCGCAGGATAAAGCGCACATTATCTTCTTCGGCATCAACAGTGCGGAAGATTACCGCACGGCGATAGAACTGGGCGCCGACGGGGTGATGGTGGATTCTCCGGCGCAGGCGAAAAGCTGGCAGTAAGGGAGTCAACGGCTAAAAAGGCCGCGAAAGCGGCCTCACATTGCTGGCATGTTGTTGCCGGGTGGCGGCTGGCGCCTTACCCGGCCTACAAAACCGAAGCAGCAGCCCCGGCATGCGCAGCGCCGCCGGGCACGGAGCCGCTTTATGCCGGGTGGCGGCTGGCGCCTTACCCGGCCTACAAAACCGAAGCAGCAGCCCCG
>NZ_JBPYUI010000027.1:0-23500 GCF_051858335.1 Klebsiella sp. K47 | reverse complement strand
GCACGGAGCCGCTTTATGCCGGGTGGCGGCTGGCGCCTTACCCGGCCTACAAAACTGAAGCAGCAGGTCCGGCATGCGCAGCGCCGCCGGGCATTACAAAATACGCCGCTGCTGACGCTGCGCCTCGCGGGCGAGGCGCTTTTTACGCGCGTCGCACGGTTCCGGACAATCGCAGACTTTCTCCAGCCCCAGCGCGGAGATCCCACCGCAGCTGCCCTGGATGCTCTTGCGCTTCACCAGGTAGCCCAGCGACATGCCGAAGATCACCAGCGCAAAAATCACAAAGGTCGCGATAAATACCGTCAGCATCGTCAGCCTCCAAAGTCGTCGAGGAGAATATTCTCGTCCTCGACGCCCAGATCTTTGAGCATCTTAATTACCGCGGCGTTCATTACCGGCGGCCCACACATGTAGAACTCGCAGTCTTCCGGCGCCGGGTGATCGCGTAGATAGTTCTCGTACAGAACGTTATGGATAAAGCCGGTATGCCCGGTCCAGTTATCTTCCGGCAGCGGATCGGAGAGCGCGACGTGGAAGGTAAAGTTTGGATTGTCGCGCGCCAGCTGTTCAAACTCCTCATCGTAGAACATTTCGCGCAGCGAACGGGCGCCGTACCAGAAGCTGATTTTGCGCGTGCTGTGCAGGCGCTTGAGCTGGTCGAAAATATGCGAACGCATCGGCGCCATCCCGGCGCCGCCGCCGATAAACACCATCTCGGCGTCGGTTTCTTTAGCAAAGAACTCGCCAAACGGCCCGGAAATCGTCACCTTATCGCCCGGCTTCAGCGACCAGATATAGGATGACATGATCCCCGGCGGCGCATCCGGGACCTTCGGCGGCGGCGTCGCGATGCGCACATTGAGCATAATGATGCCCTTCTCTTCCGGATAGTTAGCCATTGAGTAGGCGCGCAGGGTCGGCTCTTTCACCTCAGAGACATAGCGAAACAGGTTGAACTTATCCCAGTCTGAACGGTATTCATCGGGAACATCAAAATCTGCATAGGCCACTTTATGCGGCGGGCATTCAATCTGAATATAGCCCCCGGCGCGAAACGGCACCACCTCCCCCTCCGGGATCCGCAGCTTGAGCTCTTTAATGAAAGTGGCTTTGTTATCGTTAGAGATAACTTCACACTCCCATTTTTTGACCCCGAAAATCTCTTCCGGCAGTTCAATCTTCATGTTCTGCTTCACCGCCACCTGACAGGCCAGACGGCAACCGGCTTTGGCATCCCGCTTAGTAATATGCGAAAGCTCGGTCGGCAGGATATCCCCGCCGCCCTCTTTAACAGTTACCCGACACTGGCCGCAGGAGCCGCCGCCGCCGCAGGCGGAGGAGACGAAGATCCCGTTGCTGGACAGCGTGTTCAGCAGTTTGTCACCCGCAGGGGTGCGGATCTGTTTATCCGCTTCGTTATTGATCTCAATAACCACGTCGCCCGCGTTCACCAGCTTTGAGCGCGCTGCCAGGATAAGCCCCGACAGCACCAGCACAATCAGCGTGAACATCACGACGCCAAGAATAATTTCCATACTTATTCGCCCTTATAGCTGCACGCCGGAGAAGGACATAAAGCCCAGCGCCATTAGTCCGGTGGTGATAAAGGTGATCCCTAACCCGCGCAAACCGGCAGGCACGTTGGCGTACTTCATTTTTTCGCGGATCCCCGCCATCGCCACGATCGCCAGCATCCAGCCAATGCCGGAGCCGAAGCCGTAGACGATGGACTCCGGGAAGTTGTAATCGCGCTGCACCATGAACGACACGCCGCCGAAAATCGCACAGTTAACCGCAATCAGCGGCAGGAAGATGCCCAGCGCGTTGTACAGTGCCGGAAAATACTTATCGAGGATCATCTCGAGGATCTGCACCAGCGCGGCGATCACTCCGATAAAGGTGATGAAGTTAAGAAAGCTGAGATCCATCCCCTCAACCAGCGCGCCGTCGCGCAGCACCAGGTTATAGACCAGGTTATTGATTGGCACGGCAAGCCCCAGCACTACCGTCACCGCGACGCCGAGGCCGAAGGCGGTGGAGACCTTTTTCGACACCGCAAGAAAGGTGCACATCCCGAGGAAGAAGGCCAGCGCCATGTTCTCAACGAACACCGCGCGGACAAACAGGCTGATGTAATGAGCCATCACCGATTACTCCTTTTCCTGCTGCTCAGGCTTCCAGCTACGCAGGGCCCAGATCAGCAAACCGATAATGAAGAACGCGCTCGGCGCCAGCAGGAACAGGCCGTTCGGCTGATACCAGCCGCCGTTCTGCACCGTCTCCAGCACCGTGATACCGAACAGCTTGCCGCTACCGATAAGCTCGCGCAGGAAGCCGACGATAATCAGGATCGCGCCATAGCCGAGACCGTTGCCAATACCATCCATAAAGCTCGCCAGCGGCGGCGACTTCATGGCGTAGGCTTCGGCGCGGCCCATCACGATGCAGTTGGTGATGATAAGCCCGACGAATACCGACAGCTGTTTGGAGGTCTCATAGGCGAAAGCCCGCAGCAGCTGATCCACCACGATCACCAGCGAGGCGATGATCGCCATCTGCACGATGATGCGCACGCTATTGGGAATATGGTGGCGGATCATCGAGATAAACATGCTGGAGAACGCCGTCACCAGGGTCACCGCAATGGTCATCACGAAGGCGGTTTCCAGTTTGGTGGTTACCGCCAGTGCGGAGCAGACGCCCAGCACCTGCAGGGCGATGGGGTTATTGGCGATGAGCGGCCCCACCAGCACGCGCTTCACCTCTTTCATATCGCTCTGTTCAGCCATTATTCAGCTCTCCCTCACGAACCTTTTTCAGGAACGGACCAAAGCCCAGTTCGCCCATCCAGAAATCAAAGCTATGCTGTACGCCATTGGACGTCAGCGTGGCGCCGGATAAACCGTCAACCGCGTGGAGATCGCCTGCGCGCGCGCCGCCTTTCACCACCTTCAGCGCCGGCATGCCGTTGTCATCCAGCACCTGCTTGCCGACAAACTGCTGGCGCCAGTTCGGGTTTTCCACCTCGCCGCCCAGCCCCGGCGTTTCGCCCTGATCGTAGTAAGTAATGCCTTTTACCGTGCGGCCATCGACGTCCAGCGCCACGAAGGCATACATCATCGACCACAGGCCGTTGCCATAAATGGGCAGCACCACCTGCTCAATCTTCTGCTGCGCGTCGCGCACCAGGTAAATTTCCGCCAGATTACTGCGTCGCTTTATACCAGCCGGATCCTGACTGGCATCCAGGGCCATACTCTGCTGCGGATCCTTCAGCGCCTGAGCCTGATTAAATTTACCCGGGTCTTTCTCCAGCAGTTCGCCGGTGGCCAGATTCACCAGTCGCGGGGTAATGCGCGCCGCGAAGGTGTCCGCTACCGCATCCGCATCCATACCGGGGTGCATCAGCCCTGACACTGCCAGGATATTGCGCTGCTTATCCAACGCCCGCTGCGCCTGCTGGCGGGATTTCAGCCCCACGGCCGAGCCCGCCACCACGATGGAGCAGACCAGACAAAGCACCAGCACCACCAGCAGCGTTTTGCCGATGCTATCGTTACTTTTCTTCTCAGCCACGCGACTTCCTCCGCTTAATATTGGCCTGCACCACCAGATAATCGAACAGCGGTGCGAAGAGGTTGGCGAAGAGGATCGCCAGCATCATCCCTTCCGGATAAGCCGGGTTCACCACGCGGATCAGCACGCACATCACGCCGATCAGCACCCCGTAACTCCATTTCCCTTTATCGGTAAACGAGGCGGATACCGGGTCCGTCGCCATAAACATCATCCCGAAGGCGAAACCGCCGAGCACCAGATGCCAGTACCATGGCATAGCGAACATCGGGTTGGTGTCGGAGCCAATAACGTTAAACAGGGTGGCGGTGGCGATCATGCCGATCATTACCCCGGCGACGATGCGCCAGGACGCGACGCGGCCAAAGAGGATGATCGCCCCGCCGATGAAGATCATCAGTGTTGACACTTCGCCAATTGAGCCGGGAATATTGCCGAGGAAGGCGTCCATCCAGCTCACCGGCACGCCAGTCGCCACGTTCACCAGCGCTTCACCGCCGCCGCTGGCCCACTGGGAGAGCGGCGTGGCGCCGGAGAAACCGTCCGCCGCGGTCCATACGAGATCGCCGGAAATCTGCGCCGGATAGGCGAAGAACAGGAACGCGCGCCCCGCCAGCGCCGGGTTGAGGAAGTTGCGCCCGGTGCCGCCGAAAATCTCTTTGGCGATCACCACGCCGAAGGAGATCCCCAGCGCCGCCTGCCACAGCGGCAGCGTGGGCGGCACAATCAACGCGAAGAGAATAGAGGTAACGAAAAAACCTTCGTTAATCTCATGCTTGCGCACAATCGCGAACAGCACCTCCCAGAAGCCGCCGACGATAAAGACGGTGAGGTAGATAGGCAGGAAAAATACCGCGCCCAGGGTCATCATGCTCAGCCAGCCGGCGTCGGCACTGAAGCTGACGCCTAACCACTGGGCGACGCTGTAGTGCCAGTTGTTGGCGATCGCCTGCTGCAGCTGTTCGGCGCCGTATAGCTTGTGCAGCGCCGGAATGGTCTGCAGCCCAACGTTGTACATGCCCCAGAACATCGCCGGGAATACGGCAAACCACACGAGGATCATCATCCGCTTCAGGTCGATGGCGTCGCGCACGTGCGCCGCGCCGCGGGTTACCTGGCCCGGCGTGTAGAAGATGGTCGCCGCCGCCTCATACAGCGGGTAATATTTTTCCAGCTTGCCGCCATGCGTGAAATGCGGCTCAAGTTTCTCAATCAGGTGCTTTAAGCCCATCTCTTATCCTTCCTGCTCAATCCGGGTTAACACGCTGCGCAGCGCCGGGCCATATTCATACTTTCCAGGGCAAACATAGGTGCACAGCGCCAGATCTTCTTCATCCAGCTCCAGACAGCCCAGCGCCTGAGCGCTGTCGGTGTCTCCGGCCAGCAGATCGCGCAGCAGTATGGTCGGCAGGATATCCAGAGGCATCACCCGCTCGTAGTTGCCGATCGGCACCATCGCCCGCTCGCCGCCGTTGGTATCGGTGGAAAAATGAAAGCGCTTGCGCTTGAAGAAATGGCCCAGCGTGGTGCGGGTAATCGAGAATTTCTCTTTGCCCGGCATCACCCAGCCGAAGAGCTCTTTTTCCCGCCCTTCTTTGACCACGCTCACCTGCAGATGGAAGCGCCCCAGGAAGGCGTGAGGGCCATGGGCGCGGGCGCCGCTAAGCACCGAGCCGGAAATGACCCTGTTTTCCCCCTCCTGCAGCTCACCTGCCAGCAGATCCTCCAGGCTGGCGCCGAGCGTCGTTTTGACCAGCCGCGGAGATGTTACCTGCGGGCCGCCGAGCGCAATTATCCGTTCGCAGTAGAGCTCCCCGTCGAGGAAAAGCTTACCAATGGCGATCGCGTCCTGATAATTGAGGTGCCAGACCTGCTTATTCAGGCTCACCGGCTCCAGAAAGTGAATATGCGTTCCCGGCAGCCCCGCCGGGTGCGGCCCGCTGAACTGATTGAAACAGACCTGGCCGAGAGGATGACCGCCCAGCTTGCCGCCGCTGGGCTGGCAGACGTGCACTTTCCCGTCGGTCAAGCGCGTGAGCACGGTAAGACCGGCGTCGAAGGCGGCACGTTCGGCCAGAATAATCGGCTGCGGCTCCGCCGCCAGCGGATTGGTGTCCATGGCGTTAACAAAGATAGCGGCGGGCGTGCTCCCCGGGAGCGGCGTTTTGCTGAACGGTCGGGTACGCAGCGCCGTCCATTGGCCCGACGCCAGCAGCTGCTGCTGTACGGTGTCGCGCGGCAGTTCGGCCAGCGCGTCCGCGGCGTAACGGGTAAACGCCACCGCGTCATTGCCCTCGATATCAATCACCACCGACTGCAACACGCGCCGTTCGCCGCGGTGGATCGCGCTGACGATCCCGCTCGCCGGGGCGGTAAAGCAGACGCCAGGGATCTTTTTATCTTCGAACAGGATCTGACCTTTTTTGACCCGATCGCCTTCTTTAACCGCCATCGCGGGACGCATGCCAACGTACTCTTCGCCGAGTAGCGCGACGCGCTTCACCGCTGGCGCGGGAGAAATCTGCTGTAATGGCATGCCAGCTATGGGCAAATCCAGCCCTTTCGTGATTTTAATCATATCGTTAGCAGGTATCCGTAACCTCAACCCCGACGCAGGTCAGGGCCAGCTTATTGACAGAATGGCAGAGAAGAAAGGGCGAAACGGCGCCAGTAGCGCTCAGGACGGAAGAGAAGCATCCTTTCTTACTCTGATGATGAACCGGCGCAAGTGTAACATTTCGTGAGCGGCGGCTGTAGCGCAAGGGGCGATAAGTGCTTCTAAAATGCGAGCTATTGCGCAAAGTTCTCACTGTGTTTTCGTCGCTGGCAGGGTATAAAGTGAGGCTGATTTGTAAACGCCGCCACGTCGCCCTTGCGAAAAAATGCCGTGATGCTAATGTGAGCGCTCTAAATCCAGAAAACTCTGATTTCGGGTCTCTCTTGCCGTCCTGGCAATGTGGCTATTTTGTTTTATCAAGGAACAAGCAGTATGCGCAAAATCGCATTATTTATTGCGATGCTTCTGTTGCCGTGCGTGTCATTTGCCGGGCTGCTCAGCAGCAACAGCCCGACAACGCCGGTAAGCAAAGAATATAAGCAGCAATTAATGGGTTCACCGGTTTACATTGAGATCTTTAAAGAAGAGCGCATGCTCGATCTTTACGTCAAAATGGGTGAGACCTACCAGCTCCTCGACAGCTACCGGATCTGCAACTACTCCGGTGGCCTCGGTCCGAAACAGCGCCAGGGCGATTTCAAGAGTCCGGAAGGGTTCTATAACGTCACCCGCAGCCAGCTCAAACCCGACAGCCGCTTCTATAAAGCGATTAACATCGGCTTCCCGAACGCCTACGATCGCGCCCATGGTTATGAAGGGAAATACCTGATGATCCACGGCGACTGCGTCTCAGTCGGCTGCTACGCCATGACCGACAGCGGTATCGATGAGATCTTCCAGTTCGTGACCGGCGCTTTAGTCTTCGGCCAGCCAAGCGTGCAGGTGAGTATCTATCCGTTCCGCATGACCAACGCCAACATGGAACGCCACAAATACTCCTACTACGCGGATTTCTGGAAACAGCTCAAGCCTGGCTATGACTATTTCCAGCAGACCCACAAACCGCCGGTCGTATCAGTGACCGACGGCCGCTATGTGGTGAGCAAGCCGCTCAGCCACGAGGTTGTCCAGCCGCAGCTGGCCTCAAACTACACGCTCCCCGAGACAAAATAACGCCCACTCGCCTGGCATGATCTTATGCCAGGTTTCATTGGCCGTCAGCGGCTGCGTGGCGATAACCGTGACCACATCGTTGGGTGTGGTCTCGCGTTGAAAGTCGATCTCCACATCCTGGTCCAGCAGTTTTGCCACGCCGAACGGCGCTCGCCGGGTGATCCAGTGCAGATTGGTCGAGCAGAACGCCATTACGTAGCGCCCGTCCGACAGCAGCATGTTGAACACCCCTTTCTCACGTAGTTCACCCGCGAGGGTGGCGATATACTTGAAAACGCCCAGCATATTGCCCGGCGTGCGCGGATAGCGCTCGGTTAAACGGTGCAGCAGCCAGCAAAACGCTTTTTCACTGTCGGTTTCACCTACCGGATGAAAATTACCGGTTTTCAGTGACTTATAGCCTTTTAGCTGCCCATTGTGCGCATAGGTCCAGTTGCGCCCCCACAGTTCGCGGGTGAAGGGATGGGTGTTCTCCAGGGCCACCCTCCCGCGGTTGGCCTGACGAATATGGGCGACGACGGAACAGGACTTAATGGGGTAATCCTGAACCAGTTTCGCGATCGGCGACTGAAAGCTCGGCTGGGGATCCTTGAATGTGCGACAGCCTTTACCTTCATAGAAGGTAATGCCCCAGCCGTCTTTATGCGGCCCCGTCCCGCCGCCGCGCTGCACCAGCCCGGTAAAGCTAAAACAGATATCGGTTGGCACATTGGCGCTCATCCCGAGCAGTTCGCACATAGATCACCTCACCCTCACAAATCACGACGGCGCCGGAGCGAGGCCACCGTCAACAGTACACACTCACCTGCCTGTTAGCCTTTCGCCATCTCTTTTTCGATCAGCATAATCAGAATGTGGATCACTTTGATATGGATCTCCTGGATGCGGTCGGCGTAGCCAAAGTGCGGCACGCGAATTTCCACATCAGCGCTACCGGCCATTTTACCGCCGTCTTTACCGGTCAGGGTGATCACTTTCATCCCCTGCGCCCGCGCGGCCTCAATGGCCTTAATCACGTTGCCGGAGTTGCCAGACGTGGAGATACCGAGCAGCACATCGCCTGCGCGGCCAACGGATTCAACGTAGCGGGAGAACACATACTCATAGCCAAAATCATTGCTCACGCAGGAGAGGTGGCTGACGTCGGAGATCGCGATGGCCGGGTAACCCGGGCGGTTTTCGCGATAACGTCCGGTCAGCTCTTCCGCAAAATGCATCGCATCGCAATGGGAACCGCCGTTACCGCAGGACAGCACTTTCCCACCCGCCTTAAAGCTATCCGCCAGCAGGACAGCGGCACGCTGGATAGCATGGATATTGGCTTCGTCCTGCAGAAAGTTAGCCAGCGTTTCCGCGGCTTCGTTCAGTTCGTTACGAATAAGATCCTGGTACATGAGGATAATCCTTCAGTATGAGTGGAATAACCCCGGCAGTGTACCGGATAGCCGTCGAAGCGAGAAGCAGCAGGCAGCGTTATCCCTCGCTCTTTTGATTTTATGTGCCGCTTTTGCATACAACAATGTGAGCAAGGTTGTAATTATTTTGTAAACACATTGCTAAATAAAAACGCATGCACTACAACCAATACATCACAAGTGGTCAGACCTCCTACAAGCTCAGGGAGCATTTCTCTATGATGATTTTGAGTATTGTTGCAACCGTCGTTTTACTCGGCGCGCTCTTCTATCACCGGGTCAGCCTGCTGCTCAGCAGCGTGATTTTGCTCGCCTGGACCGCGGCGCTCGGCGCGGCCGGAGTGTGGAATATCTGGCTGCTGCTGCCGCTGGCGATCATACTGTTGCCGTTTAACTTTGCGCCTATGCGTAAATCCATGATTTCCGCACCGGCGTTTCGCACATTCCGCAAGGTGATGCCGCCGATGTCGCGCACGGAAAAAGAAGCCATCGACGCCGGCACCACCTGGTGGGAAGGCGATCTGTTTCGCGGCAATCCTGACTGGCAAAAGTTACATAACTATCCGCAGCCGCGGCTGACCGCCGAAGAGCAAGCTTTCCTCGACGGCCCAGTTGAAGAAGCCTGCCGGATGGCTAACGACTTCGCCATCACCCACGAAATGGCCGATTTGCCGCCGGAGCTGTGGGCCTATCTGAAAGAGCACCGCTTCTTCGCGATGATCATTAAGAAAGAGTATGGCGGACTTGAGTTCTCCGCTTACGCTCAGGCACGAGTACTGCAGAAACTCTCTGGCGTCTCCGGCATCCTGGCGATTACCGTCGGCGTCCCGAACTCGCTGGGCCCGGGCGAACTGCTGCAGCATTACGGTACCGAAGAACAGAAGAATCATTATCTGCCGCGTCTGGCACGCGGCCTGGAAATCCCTTGCTTCGCTCTCACCAGCCCGGAAGCGGGCTCTGACGCCGGCGCCATCCCGGATACCGGCGTGGTGTGCATGGGCGACTGGCAGGGTCAACAGGTGCTGGGGATGCGCCTGACCTGGAACAAACGTTATATCACGCTGGCGCCTATCGCCACCGTGCTGGGGCTGGCTTTCAAACTCTCTGACCCGGATCGTTTGCTGGGCGGAGAAGAAGAGCTGGGTATCACCTGCGCGCTGATCCCCACCTCCACCCCGGGCGTGGAAATCGGCCGTCGCCACTTCCCGCTGAACGTGCCGTTCCAGAACGGTCCAACCCGCGGCAAAGATATCTTCGTGCCTATCGATTACATCATCGGCGGCCCAAGCATGGCCGGTCAGGGCTGGCGCATGCTGGTTGAATGTCTATCGGTCGGCCGCGGTATTACTCTGCCGTCCAACGCCACCGGTGGTCTGAAATCCGTTGCCATGGCGACTGGCGCTTACGCCCATATTCGCCGCCAGTTCAAAATCTCCATCGGCAAAATGGAAGGGATTGAAGAGGCGCTGGCGCGTATCGCCGGTAACGCCTATGTGATGGACGCTGCGGCGTCGCTGATCACCTACGGCATCATGCTCGGCGAGAAACCTGCAGTGCTGTCCGCTATTGTGAAATATCACTGCACCCACCGCGGCCAGCGCTCCATTATCGACGCGATGGATATTACCGGCGGGAAAGGCATTATGCTGGGCGAAGGCAACTTCCTCGCCCGGGCCTATCAGGGCGCGCCTATCGCCATCACCGTGGAAGGCGCAAACATTCTGACCCGCAGCATGATGATCTTCGGTCAGGGGGCGATTCGCTGCCATCCGTACGTACTGGAGGAGATGGCCGCCGCGCAGAATAATGACCTGAACGCCTATGACAAGCTGCTGTTCAAACACATCGGCCATGTCGGCAGTAATAAAGTGCGGAGTTTCTGGCTGGGCCTGACCGGCGGGCGCACCAGCAGCGCGCCGACCCGTGACGCCACCCGTCGCTACTATCAGCAAATGAATCGTCTGAGCGCCAACCTGGCACTGCTGTCAGACGTCTCAATGGCGGTGCTCGGCGGCAGCCTCAAGCGACGCGAACGTATCTCCGCCCGTCTGGGGGATGTGTTAAGCCAGCTGTACCTGGCCTCGGCGGTGCTGAAACGCTATGACGATGAAGGACGCAATGAAGCCGATCTGCCGCTGGTTCACTGGGGGGTACAGGACGCGCTGCACCAGGCCGAGCAAGCCATTGACGATCTGTTGGACAATTTCCCGAACCGTCTGGTGGCAGGCGTAATGCGCTTGGTCATCTTCCCGACCGGCCGTCATCATCATGCGCCGTCGGATAGGCTGGACCACCAGGTCGCCAAAATTCTGCAGGTGCCCAGCGCCACGCGCTCCCGCATCGGTCGCGGTCAGTATCTGACGCCGAGCGAGCATAACCCGGTAGGCCTGCTGGAAGAGGCCCTGCTGGAAGTGATGGCGGCCGATCCTATCCACCAGCGGATCTGCAAAGAGTTGGGTAAAAATCTGCCGTTCACCCGTCTGGATGAGCTGGCCCACAACGCGCTGGCCAAAGGATTAATCAGTCAGGATGAGGCCGCCATTCTTACCCGTGCAGAGCATAGCCGTCTGCGCAGCATTAACGTCGACGACTTTGCGCCAGAGGAGCTGGCGACAAAGCCGGTAAAGCTGCCGGAAAAAGTTCGTAAAGTTGAAGCTGCATAATAAAACCACTACCACATCACACGCCGGGCGGGGAACTTTCCCCGCCTTTTTTTCGCCCTCTCCTCCCCTTTCGTTTCCATCAGTAGCATTTTTTTAACAAAATATTCCGCGGACCGCCGCGCGGCTGATATGGTGTTACAGTTAACCTAACCCCCTCATGAGAATGGAGTTGACCATTGTGCCTGGCCTGAAAATTTCGCTGTTGCAACAACCGCTGGTCTGGATGGACGGCCCTGCCAACCTGCGCCATTTTGATCGCCAACTGGAAGGAATCACCGGGCGCGATGTGATTGTTTTACCAGAGATGTTTACCACCGGCTTTGCCATGGAAGCGGCAAAACAGTCTTTACCCGAGGCCGACGTGGTGGAGTGGATGCATGCCCGGGCTGCGCAATCCCAGGCGCTGATTGCCGGCAGCGCTGCGCTGCAAACTGAACACGGCGCTGTTAACCGCTTCCTGCTGGTCGAGCCTGACGGTACGGTGCACCATTATGATAAACGGCACCTGTTCCGTATGGCCGATGAACATCATCACTATGAGGCCGGAAACCAGCGCGTGGTCTTTGAATGGCGTGGATGGCGAATCCTGCCGCTGGTCTGTTACGACCTGCGCTTTCCGGTATGGTCGCGTAATCAGAACGACTATGATTTGGCGCTGTATGTCGCCAACTGGCCGGCGCCGCGCTCGCTGCACTGGCAGTCGCTGCTGATCGCCCGCGCGATTGAAAACCAGGCCTATGTCGCCGGCTGTAACCGGGTTGGCACTGACGGCAACGGCCATCATTACCGCGGCGATAGTCGGATTATCAATCCCCAGGGGGAGATTATCGCCACCGCCGATCCGCATCAGGCCACTCGTCTTGATGCCGAGCTGTCGCTGAGCGCCCTTCAGGAATATCGTGAAAAATTCCCCGCCTGGCGCGATGCCGATCCTTTCACGATCGGCTAATCACCCTTCGGGAGCCGCTGCGCTCCCTTTTTATTCCACCACGATCCGCACAGCACAGTAGACCAATAACGCAGCCAGCATCCAGTTCAGTTGCCGCCCGTACAGCAAAAACAGGCGCTGAAACAGATGCCCCGCCAGCGCCCAGCACAGATTTCCCAGCGCGCCAATCGCCGCCAGCAGCAGACTCACGCTGATAAGCCAAACAGGCTCGCGAGTAACGGGCAGAACAAAGGTAGAGAGCGCGGTGATGCCATACAGAATAATTTTAACGTTGACGAACTGCAGCCCCAGACTCGCCCAAAAGCCTACCGGTTCTACACTCGGCATCCCTGTCGCCGGTTTGCTTTTGGCAATCTGCCAGGCCAGCCACAGGATGTACGCCGCGCCAATCCATCCCAATACCAGGGTAAAGCGTGAGTCGAGTTCAACCAGCGAAAAGGTTAAAGCCGCGCAAATCAACATAGTGATAATAAACCCGACGCTCATCCCGGCCAGCACCCGCAGGCTGCGGCGTAGACCATGGGAGGTGACGCTGCTCAGCGCCAGGATATTGTTGGGCCCGGGTGTCAGGGCGGTGATCAAAGTGTAAGTTAAAAAGGCGCTTATCAGGGTAGGTGTCACGGGTTTTCTCCTCTTGTCTGGCAGACACTACCCGAAGCTGATAATTTAAAAAAATGAATATTTTTTCATTCTCGCTTCGATAATATCGATACAAAGAGGAAATATGGATCTGCGACGCTTCATCACCTTCAAAACTGTTGTCGAAGAAGGTTCCTTTCTGCGCGCGGCGCAGAAACTATGCTGCACTCAGTCCACCGTGACTTTTCATATCCAGCAGCTGGAGCAGGAGCTTGCCATCCCGCTGTTTGAGAAAATCGGCCGGCGGATGTGTCTCACCGCCGCCGGTAAGAAGGTCCTGCCGCATGTCTACGACCTGACTAAAGTGATGGCCTCGATTCGTCAGGCGGCACGCCAGGACGATGAGCCCGGCGGCGAACTTCGCGTCGCCACTGGCGAAACGCTGCTGGCGTATAAAATGCCGCGGGTGCTGCAGCGTTTTAAGCAACGCGCTCCGAAAGTGCGCCTGTCGCTGCAGTCGCTCAACTGCTACAGCATCCGCGATGCGCTGCTTGCCGACGAGGTCGATTTGGGGGTGTTTTACCGGGTGGGTAACGATGACGCGCTCACGATAATGGAGCTTGGCCAGCAGTCGCTGGCGCTGGTCGCATCGGTCGAGCAGGCGCCGGTAGACTTCATGCGCCCGCGGCAGCATATCCCGCTGAGCTTTATCATCAACGAACCCCAGTGCGTGTTCCGGCAGATTTTTGAAAGCACCCTGCGCCAGCGCGAAATTACTCTGGAGAACACCATTGAGCTGTGGAGTATTGAGAGTATCAAGCAGTGCGTGGCGGGAAATCTGGGAGTGAGTTTTCTGCCACGCTTTGCGGTGGAGGACGAGCTCAAGCGCGGGACGCTGGTTGAGCTGCCATTCAGCGAGACGCCGTTGACGATCCATGCGCTCTGCGCCCACCATGCCGGGAAGGCTATCAGTCCGGCGATGCGGGTATTTATGCAGTGCATGCAGGAGGAACAAGAGGTGCGCTGAAATTCGGCGACGAAAACGACGAAAGCCTGAATCATTGCTGACTCAGGCTTTCTGAATAGTGGCGGAACGGACGGGACTCGAACCCGCGACCCCCTGCGTGACAGGCAGGTATTCTAACCGACTGAACTACCGCTCCGCGTTGTTGTTCCGTTGGGAACGAGGCGAATATTACGGATTCCCCTCTACCCCGTCAACGCTTTTTCTACCATTTTGAATCGTTTGCTGCAAAAATCACCCAACCGCCTACTTTTAATTCATTTTAGTGGCTATCAGGCACGCCACAGGCAGCTTCCGCCTTTCTTTTGTACCAGGTCGAGGCGGGATTCATGGTTCGCCAGTTCTTCATCTGAGGCATAAACCACGCGTAACTGACTGCCGGCGCGGACGACGCGCTGAATTCCCATCTCTCCCGCCTGCTGCTGGCTTTCGCCTTCCATAGAGAACGCCATCGAAGTCTGGCCGCCGGTCATCATCAAATAGACATCGGCAAGGATCTGGGCATCGAGCAACGCCCCGTGCAGCGTACGCTTGCTGTTGTCTATTTCGTAACGCGAACATAGCGCATCGAGGCTGTTGCGCTTGCCAGGAAACATTTTCCGCGCCAGCGCCAAACTGTCGGTGATTTTACAAAAGGTCTCGGTTTTTCCGATGCCGCGGTTTAGCTTACTGAATTCATAATCCATAAAGCCGATATCGAACGAGGCGTTATGGATCACCAGCTCCGCGCCGCGGATGTAATCCATAAACTCATCAGCCACGTCGGCAAAGGTAGGTTTATCCAGCAGGAACTCATCGGCGATCCCGTGTACGCCGAATGCTTCAGGATCCACCAGCCGATCGGGCTTCAGATAGACGTGAAAATTGTTACCGGTCAGGCGGCGGTTGATCACCTCCACGGCGCCGATCTCAATGATCTTGTGTCCCTCGTAGTGTGCCCCGATCTGGTTCATACCGGTGGTTTCGGTATCGAGAACAATCTGGCGCGTAATTGCAGTGCTCATAGCGGTCATTTATGTCAGACTTATCGTTTACAAATCGATTTCAATTACAGGAAGTCTACCAGAGATGCTCAAACAGGTAGAAATTTTCACCGACGGCTCTTGCCTGGGTAATCCAGGACCTGGCGGCTACGGCGCCATCATGCGCTACCGCCAGCACGAAAAAACCTTCAGCGCTGGCTACCGTCTGACCACCAATAACCGCATGGAACTGATGGCGGCAATTGTTGCCCTGGAAGCGTTAAAAGAGCATTGCGAAGTAGTGCTCAGCACTGACAGCCAGTATGTTCGTCAGGGGATCACCCAGTGGATCCACAACTGGAAAAAGCGCGGCTGGAAAACGGCAGAGAAAAAGCCGGTGAAAAATGTCGACCTCTGGCAGCGGCTGGACGCCGCGCTTGGCCAGCATAAAATTAAATGGGAATGGGTAAAGGGCCACGCCGGCCATCCTGAAAATGAACGCTGCGACGAGTTGGCGCGCGCGGCGGCCTCCCACCCCACACTGGACGATGTCGGCTACCTGCCTGAGAGTTAATTCTGCCCTTTGCGCCACTGCCGGGTGGCGCCCACCGCCGGCCGCAGCTGAGTTTTCGCTTTGCCGGATTTCATCGGATTGAGCGTCAGCGGAATGGTCCGTTTGCGGGCGACAATCAATTGCAAACAGCCCAGCGCCGGCAGATGGGTGCTCAACAATTTGCCGCCATGGCGCGACCAGGGCAAAACCTGGTAACGTCCATAGTGCAGCACTTCAAAGTTGAGCAGCGCCAGCCAGTCCAGCTGGCGCATCAGCGTAAACATACGGCTATTATAAGGCGTTCCTTTGCGCAGGACCGGCACCAGCTTACGCAACCCCATCAGGCTGACCGGATTAAACCCGGTCAGGATCATCCAGCCATCATCGATCAGTACACGATCGGCTTCCCGCAGCAGACGATGCGGATCGCTACACCACGGCAGGGTGTGCGCCAGCAGGCAGGCGTCAACGGACTTTTCGGCAAAGGGTAAATGCAGCGGGTCAGCCCGGACCTGCATTGGATTTCCCGCCAGCGAGACATTCACCTGGTGCGAGATGGCGCAAGCTTCGGTATTGATTTCCGCGCTCAGATTGCCAATCTTAAGCAGATGAAAGCCATATAATTTAGCCAGCCACGGTTTCATCTGCTGCTCCAGCGTTTCGCGATAGTATTCGCCCCACGGCATACTGGACCAATGCTCAGGCGCTGTCACTGTGTGAGGTATCCTTGCCGGCTTCATTGCCACCTTCCGCTACGCTTTAGAGGTAATTTATGAATCTTATCAGTATTCCCGCGTTTCAGGACAACTACATCTGGGTTCTCAGTGAGAATAACGGCCGCTGCATCATCGTAGATCCAGGCGAAGCCGCGCCGGTTCTGGCGGCCATCGAGGAAAACCAGTGGCAGCCCGAGGCTATTTTACTGACCCATCATCATCAGGATCACGTCGGCGGCGTAAAACAATTACGTGAGAAATTCCCTTCTATAGTGGTTTACGGGCCGGCGGAAACCCAGGATAAAGGCGTCACTCAGGTGGTAGGCGATGGCGATCGGCTGTCAATTCTCGGGCACGATTTTTCCATTTTCTCTACGCCAGGTCACACATTAGGACATATCTGTTACTACAGCGAACCTTATCTGTTCTGTGGCGATACGATGTTTTCCGGCGGCTGCGGAAGGCTGTTCGAAGGTACAGCAGAGCAGATGTATCAATCATTTATGAAAATTAATGCCCTTCCTGAAGAAACCCTCATATGTTGCGCACATGAATATACGTTAGCGAATATGAAGTTTGCATTGAGTATCCTGCCAGATGATAGGGACATAAACGATTACTATCATAAAGTTAATGAGTTACGTGCAAAAAAACAAAAAACACTACCCGTAACTCTGAAAAATGAGCGGCGTATAAATTTATTTTTACGCGTAAATGATATTGATTTAATTGACAAAATTAACAAAGAAACAAATTTGCAACACTCTGTGGCGCGATTTGCATGGTTAAGGTCAAAGAAAGATGACTTCTGATATTTAATTCTTGTCATCGGCCAACTTCGCCGTTATCCTTGGTCGTCTTTTAAGCAACTATTGACACACACATGAAGGCACGAGCGATATTACTCGCCTCTGTCCTGCTGGTGGGGTGCCAGGCGTCTAAGCACGATGGCACCGTCGAACAGCGAGCACAGAGCCTTTCTGCGGCTGGTCAAGGGGAAGCAGGCAAGTTCACAAGTCAAGCGCGCTGGTTAGATGATGGAACCTTCTACGCGCAAGACCAGGATCTGTGGACTTCCATAGGCGACGAGCTAAAGATGGGAATACCGGATAATCCCCGGATTCGCGAACAGAAACAGAAGTACTTAAGAAATAAGAGCTATCTCCACGATGTAACTTTACGGGCAGAGCCGTATATGTACTGGATAGCCGGGCAGGTTAAGAAACGTAACATGCCAATGGAACTGGTATTACTACCCATAGTGGAGAGCGCTTTTGACCCACACGCGACGTCTGGCGCCAATGCCGCAGGCATTTGGCAGATCATTCCGAGCACAGGGCGCAATTATGGTTTAAAACAGACCCGCAGTTACGATGCGCGTCGTGATGTCGTCGCGTCTACTACCGCGGCGCTGGACATGATGCAACGTCTGAACAAAATGTTCGACGGCGACTGGTTGTTAACGGTCGCAGCCTATAACAGCGGCGAAGGCCGGGTCATGAAGGCAGTAAAAGCGAACCGTTCGCGTGGCAAACCCACCGATTTCTGGTCGCTGTCTCTGCCGCATGAAACGAAAATCTACGTCCCGAAAATGCTGGCATTGAGCGACATTCTCAAAAACAGCAAACGTTACGGCGTAAAGCTGCCTACGGCTGATGAAAGCCGTGCGCTGGCGCGCGTTCGCCTCGACAGTCCGGTTGATATTTCTCAGCTCGCGGACATGGCCGGTATGCCGGTCAGCAAGCTGAAGACGTTCAATGCGGGCGTAAAAGGGTCAACGCTGGGCGCGAGCGGGCCAAAGTACGTCATGGTGCCGCAGAAGCACGCCGCACAGCTGCGTGAATCGCTGGCCTCTGGCGACATTGCCGCCGTGCAGCCGACGCAGCTCGCGGACAATACGCCGCTGACCAGCCGTAGCTATAAGGTGCGTTCCGGCGACACCATTTCCGGGATTGCTTCCCGTCTTGGTGTGACGACCCGCGATCTGCAGCAGTGGAATAACCTGCGCGGCTCTGGATTAAAGGTTGGGCAGAATCTGGTTATTGGCGCAGGCAGCAGCGCCCAGCGTCTGGCGAACAACAGCGATAGCATCACCTATCGCGTTCGTAAAGGCGATTCGCTGTCGAGCATCGCCAAACGTCACGGCGTTAATATTCGCGACGTGATGCGCTGGAACAGCGATACCGACAACCTGCGCCCAGGCGATCAGCTAACGTTGTTTGTGAAAAATAACGATCGACCAGAGTCCTGATACCTCTGGTTCGACAAAAAGGCACCGACTTCCCCGGTGCCTTTTTTGTTGCCTAAATTAAACCGCTTTATGCGCTTCGAACAGAATGGTATCGCTGGTAAACGATCCGTCCTCCTGTAACTCGAAGTACGCTTTGACCTCCGCCGAAGCGCTCTGCTGATATAAGCGAATCGCCTCCACCAGCGGCTCAGGAGTACGCATCCGCGCCACCCATGAACTGAACTCCAGCGGCAGGCGATCGGTCAACAACTGGTTAACCACCAGCCCCGCTTCAGTCGCCAGCGTCAACCACTCGCCGCTGGAATAATTACGCACATGCGAGGTGTCGCGCAGGGCTTCCACCGTCTGCAGCCAGACATCACGTACCGGATGACCCGGCGACATCACGTCCATCACGATAATCACCCCGCCCGGCTTGAGAACACGTTTCACCTCACGCAGCGCCTGGCCAACGTCATGCCAGTGGTGAGCAGAGTAGCGGCTAATCACCACATCAAAGCTGGCATCAGCGAACGGCAGCGTTTCGGCGTACCCCTGCTGGGTCACGATATTGCTAAAACCTTTCTCCTTTGCCGCGGCGGCAACGACCTCCAGCATCTGGCTCGATAAATCATAGGCGGTCACCTCGGCAACCTGTCCCGCCGCGGTAAAGCTGGCGTGCCCTGCCCCGCAGCCCATATCCAGCACTTTCGCCTGAGGAAAATCAGCCAGCCGTTCCGCCAGCCGCTGCAGATCGCGACCAGAGGCGTGTACGGCGCTGGTCAGATAGGCGCTGGCCTGGGAGCCGAACTGCTTTTCGACGTTGTCATGGTGAGAGCGTGTTGTCATGTTGTCTTGTCCTTACGGTTTTTTTTGAGTAATAAAAGGCAGCACCATGCATGCGCAGGCCTGCCCCATGGCAGGCCTGACCAACCTTAAATTAATCAGGCTTGCCGGGACTGAATTCGACTAGTAGCGGGTTGTGGTCGGAGGCGCGGGTCACCAGCACGGAAGCATCGTGCACGCTTAACCCACGGTAGAACACAAAATCGAGGGGACGACCAAACGCGCGGCGGCGCTGATCGTCTGAGAAACGAACTTCGCGTAACGACATCTCACGCGCAAAGCGGTACAGCGCATTCATCCGCGGCCGGCTCCAGGCATTGAAGTCGCCGGCCATGATCACCGGCCCGCTGTGATGGGCGATCTGATCGCCAATTGGCAGCAGCTGTTTGCTGTAGACGTCGACGCCAAGGCTAAAGTTGACGGCATGGATATTGACTACCATCAACAACCGCGCATCCGGCAGCGGATAAACGGTCACTAACGCCGATTTCGGCAATCGCAAAATAGGCTCGCGCTCGCGCAGCGGACAGCAATAGATGGGGTGCGCGGAGGCCAGCGTCATTACGCCGGAAGGATGCTGCGGCAATACCAGCGCCGGCACCTGATCGGCGGCCAGATAGTTTGAAGTCGCGAACCGGACCAGTTCTGGGGTAGTTTGCGCCTCCTGCAACAGGACCAAATGCGCATCTTTGCCGAAATTTTTGAGGACCGACTGCCACTCTGCGCGCTGCTGCTTGAAGATATTCCATACCAGCACGCGGATCTTCTCATCGCTGCTTAACGGCGTGCCGGCGGGATAAACCGGACTTACGCCCGCAAACGCCCCCGGAGGCAATATTCTCTCCGCAGGTTGTCCGGCGACATAGCGCATGGCGTAGGTGTTCTTTCGCAATTTGGGCATTAATCCTCGATAACAGAAACCAGCCCGACGACGACTGGTTATTCTGTTATAGGGATTTTCCCATACACTTTCAATGCAAATTGCGAGAAACCCTTAGCCTTCGGGAGAAAGCGCTGCCGAACGGCGTGGCAATTTATCTAAACGTCCGCTCAGGACCACCAACAGCAAAGCGACCAGCACAATCATCGCGCCAATCCACGGCGTCTGCGCCAGACCGTACCGTTCGACCGTCTGTCCGCCGACGATCGACCCCAGCGCGATACCGATATTGAAGGCGGCAATATTCAGGCCGGAAGCGATGTCGACGGCGCCAGGCGTGTACTGTTCGGCTTTTAGCACCACATAGACCTGCAGACCCGGCACGTTGCCGAAGGCGAAAACGCCCATCACCAGCACTGTCGCCAGCGCGGCATAGTGAACGCTGGCGGTCAGCTGGAAGACCAGCAGCAGCACAACCAGCGCAGCGAAGATAAACTTCAGCGCGGAGACGGCGCCATGCTTATCGGCCAGTTTGCCGCCCCACACGTTACCTATAGCCACCGAGACACCATAGCCCAGCAGGATCCAGCTCACCGCTGACGGGCTGAAGCCGGCCAGCTCCTGCATCATCGGCGCCAGGAAGGTAAAAGCGGTAAACACGCCGCCATAGCCCAGCGCGGTAATGGCGTAGATCATCAGCAGGCGCGGATGGGTTAATACTTTCAGCTGATCGCGCAGGCTGGCGCTGGCGCGGCCCGGAATATTATTCGGCACCAGAAGCAGACTGCTGATTAGCGCAATCACCCCGAGAATCGATACCGCGAGGAAGGTTTCCCGCCAGCCGAAATGCTGGCCAATAAAGGTGCCAAAGGGAACGCCGGTCACCAGCGCGACCGTCAGGCCACCGAACATAATGGCGATGGCCGAGGCTGCTTTCTCTTTTGCCACCAGGCTGGTGGCGATTGTCGAGCCGATAGAAAAGAACACGCCGTGCGCCAGACCAGTCAGCAGTCGCGCCAGGATCAGCGTTTCATAGCCCGGGGCCTGCCAGGCCAGTATGTTACCCGCCGTAAACAGCACCATCAGCGCCAGCAGCAGCTGTTTACGCGGCATACGCCCGGTCAACGCCGTCAGTACCGGGGCGCCGATCGCCACGCCCAGCGCGTAGATAGAGACCAGCAGTCCCGCCGAAGGCAGAGAGATAGAGAGTTGCTGAGCAATGGTCGGGACCAGGCCGACAATCACAAATTCAGTGGTGCCAATTGCGAAGGCACCGATGGTTAAGGCAAATAGCGCCAGTGGCATAATTTACTCCGTAGCATCAGGATTAAGATGACACGTAGTATGAAGGGTTGTATAAATAACAAAAACTATCAAAGTATCAATAGAATTTTGCTATAGGTGCAATAATGAGAGCCACATCAGAGGAGATCGCCATCTTTGTGGCGGTGGTGGAAAGCGGGAGTTTCAGCCGGGCGGCCGAGCAGCTCGGACAGGCCAACTCCGCCGTCAGCCGGGCGGTCAAAAAGCTGGAATCAAAGCTAGGCGTAAGCCTGCTCAATCGGACCACCCGCCAGCTCAGCCTGACAGAAGAAGGCGAGCGCTATTTTCGCCGTATGCAGGTGGTCTTGCAGGAAATGGCGGCGGCAGAGAACGATCTGCTGGAGACGCGCACGACGCCGCGGGGCCTGCTGCGGGTAGATGCCGCGACGCCGGTGATGCTGCATTTTCTCATGCCGCTGGTGAAGCCATTTCGCGAGCGCTACCCGGAAATGACGCTGTCGCTCGTCTCGTCTGAGACGTTTATCAATCTGATTGAACGGAAAGTGGATGTGGCCATTCGGGCCGGGACCTTAACGGATTCCAGCCTGCGCGCCCGACCGCTGTTTACCAGCTATCGTAAGATCGTCGCCTCGCCCGACTATGTCGCGCGCTACGGTATGCCGCAGCATCCATCCGATCTGAAACAGCATCACTGCCTCGGCTTCACCGAGCCGGTATCGCTGAATACCTGGCCGGTATCCTGTTGCGATGGCCAGCTGTTAGAGATCGAAGCGGCGGTGTCATCCAATAGCGGCGAAACGCTCAAGCAGCTGTGCCTTACCGGCAACGGTATTGCCTGCCTGTCGGATTACATGGTGGATAAAGAGATTGCCAGCGGAGAGTTTGTCGAGCTACTGGCGGATAAGCGCTTACCGGTGGAAATGCCTTTCAGTGCCGTCTATTACAGCGACCGGGCGGTCAGCACTCGCATCAGGGCATTTATTGATTTTCTGAGCGACCACGTAAAACAGCTCCCGAAGGAGCTGTCGTAATACCTTCTCGGGCGGCAGGGCGAACGGCATACCGGTAGCGAGTGATTAATCCCACTGCGGCGCCAGACCTTGCGGGCTCACCAGCCGATCGTTGCAATCCAGCGCAGCGATCGCCTGTCGATCTTCATCATCCAACTGCAGATCCAGCGCCTTCAGGTTGCTGGCCAGGTTTTCACGCTTCGTCGAGGACGGGATCACCGCGTACCCCTCGCCCATCGCCCATGCCAGGATAACCTGTGCCGGAGTCGCATTATGTTTCGCCGCGATACGGGCAATCACTTCATCTTTCAGCGCCTTACCATAAGCCAGCGTCATGTAAGAGGTGATGTGGATGCCGTGCTCACGTGCCCAGTCGACGACTTTACGGTTTTGCAGATACGGCGAGAGTTCAATCTGGTTGGTCGCAATGTTTTCAGCGCCAACGGCGGCAATCGCGCGCTCCATCAGTGGAATAGTGAAGTTGGAGATACCAATCTGACGGGTCAGACCCAGCTTCTTCGCTTCCATCAGGGCTGCCATAAACTCTTCAACGGCAACCGCATCGTTCGGTGATGGCCAGTGGATGAGCGTCAGGTCAACATAGTCCGTGCGCAGCTTCTGCAGACTTTCTTGCAGGCTGGCGATGAGTTTGTCTTTGCTCAGGTTCTCGATCCAGATTTTGGTAGTGATGAACAGCTCATCACGCGGCACGCCGCTTTCGGCGATAGCCTGACCCACCGCGGCTTCGTTGTCATAGATTTGCGCGGTGTCGATAGCACGATAGCCCAGCTCCAGCGCGGTTTTTACGGATGCGATAACAACATCATCTTTCAGACGGAAGGTGCCAAGACCAAATGCAGGGATTGCCATGATTTTCCTCGTTATTTCTTCATTTCGGTTAACGGATGAAATTATGGCTGATGGTGTGGAGGGGAAAAAGAGCGATTAATGCAGAGGATTTTTGCTGAATTAGCAATAATAGAGAACAGATCAAACAAAAAAGCCCTGAGCAAATGCTCAGGGCTCTTAATAAGTGGCGGAACGGACGGGACTCGAACCCGCGACCCCCTGCGTGACAGGCAG
>NZ_JBPYUI010000026.1:26712-85746 GCF_051858335.1 Klebsiella sp. K47 | reverse complement strand
AACCTGCGACCAATTGATTAAAAGTCAACTGCTCTACCAACTGAGCTAACGACCCACTCTGGCATTGCTTTGGGCTTGTTTGATATCCCTTGGCAACGGCGGCATATATTACTGATTTCAGAATTCAGCGCAACTAAAATTTCGATAAAGATCACTTAACTGCTGGCGATTCAGGCGACAAGACCAGAAATAACGCAATTTCTGGTCATGCCGTAATCAACCAAGAGCATTAAGTCGTTTTTGCGCTTGTTTCGCACCGTCGGTGCCGGGGAATTTATTGATCACCTGCTGGTAAACCGCTTTCGCTTTCGCGGTATCACCTTTGTCCTGCATGATCACGCCGACTTTAAACATCGCGTCAGGCGCTTTTGGCGATTTCGGGTAGTTCTTCACCACCGAAGCGAAGTAAAACGCCGCGTCGTCTTTTCTCCCCTTATTGTAGTTCAACTGCCCGAGCCAGTAGTTAGCGTTTGGCTGGTAGGTTGAATCCGGGTACTTTTTGACGAAGTTTTGAAACGCCACCATCGCGTCATCCTGGCGTGAGGCATCCTTCACCAGGGCAATAGCGGCATTATAATCGGTGTTCGCATCGCCGGTCATCGCCGGGGCGCCTGAGGTGGCCGCTGGCGCTGCGCTGGTGGCAGCCGCGCTCTGATCGCCAGAAGACGACGGAGCCTGCGCACCTGATGCTGCGCCGCCACCGCTGCTCAAACTATCTATCTGCAGCAGAATCTGTTTCTGGCGCTCAACGATCTGATTCAGCTGGTACTGGTTCTCCTGGATCTGCCCGCGGAGAGAATCAATGTCAGTCTGGTTATCAGAGAGTTGTTGCTGGAGTTGGGTTAAAAGCTGGCTGTGAGCATTGGAAATACGCTCGAGTTGAGTGACGCGGTCTTCGACCGAGCCTGAGCCGACACTACTGATTGGCGCCTGAGCAAAAGCGGCCCAGGGGGCCGCTATGCCAACCAGTAACGACAGACTCAATAAATGATGTCTGAAGTTACTGCTCATGCAATTCTCTTAGTAAACCAGTACGGCGCGACGGTTTTTGGCATATGCCGCTTCGTCATGACCCAGTACTGCTGGTTTTTCTTTACCGTAAGAAACGATGGAGATCTGATCGGCAGAAACACCTTTGCCCTGCAGATACATCTTAACGGCGTTAGCACGACGCTCACCCAGAGCGATGTTGTATTCCGGCGTACCGCGCTCATCCGCGTGACCTTCTACAGTCACTTTGTAGGACGGGTTGCTGCGCAGGAAGTTAGCGTGCGCGTCCAGCATAGCAGCGAAGTCAGAACGGATATCGTACTTGTCGAGATCGAAGTAAACGATGTTGTTCTGCTGCAGCTGCTGCATCTGCAGACGAGCTTGCTCTTCAGAAGACATGTTGCCGCCGTTACCGTTAGCGTCCATACCAGTGCCGGCACCCAGCATGCCTTCACCGCTCTGGTCGTTGCTGGCGTTCTTGTTAGAAGAACATGCCGCGATTGCCATAACCGGCAGAGCGATCATCAGCCCTTTCAGCACTTTGTTCAGTTGCATTTCTTTGATTCCTTTAATAATCAATTATTTATTATCACAGATACGGCGACCAGGCAGGCGATTTTACCTGTCCATCAGTTGCCGGAAGACGCGCTTTGAAACGCCCATCTGTAGAAACCAGATTCAGCACGGATCCCATCCCCTGAGAAGAGCTGTAGATTACCATAGTGCCGTTAGGTGCCAGACTTGGCGTTTCGTCTAAAAACGTTGATGACAGAACCTGTACACCACCCGTTTCCAGATCTTGTTTGGCAATGTGCTGCTGACCGCCGGCCGAGCTGACCATTACCATGGTTTTACCATCCGCGCTCACGTCGGCGTCCTGGTTCTGAGAACCTTCCCAGGTGATACGCTGCGGCGTGCCGCCATTAATGTTGACTTTATATACCTGCGGACGACCTGCCTGGTCAGAAGTGAAGGCCAGATTCTGGCTGTCCGGGAACCAGCTTGGTTCGGTGTTGTTGCTGCGACCGTTGGTCACCTGACGAATCTGACCCGATCCCAGATCCATTACGTACAGGTTCAGGCTACCGGTTTTCGACAGCGCGAACGCCAATTTAGAACCATCCGGTGAGAACGCCGGGGCGCCGTTGTGCTGCGGGAAGGAGGCGATCTGACGCACAGAGGCGTTCGCCAGGGTCTGAACCACCAGCGCAGAACGACCGCTTTCAAAGGTAACGTAGGCCAGTTTAGAACCGTCCGGAGACCAGGCCGGGGACATCAGCGGCTGGGAGGAACGGTGAACCAGGAACTGGTTGTAACCATCGTAGTCGGACACGCGCAGTTCGTAAGGGTACTGGCCGCCGTTTTTCTGCACCACGTAGGCGATACGGGTACGGAAGGCGCCCTTGATGCCGGTCAGCTTCTCAAATACCGCGTCGCTGGCCGCGTGCGCCGCATAGCGCAGGTACTGCTTAGTGACTTTAAAAGAACCTTGCGCCAGCGTTGTGCCCGGCGCTCCGCCGGTGTCCACCAGTTGATACGCAACCTGATAAGAACCATCCGGATTTTGCGTGACCTGGCCGACGACTACGGCGTCAATACCCAGCGCAGACCAGGCAGCAGGCTGCACTTCCTGGGCACTGGTCGGCTGCTGCGGCAGACGAGAGCGATCCAGCGGATTGAATTTACCGCTGTTGCGCAGGTCAGCTGCCACGATACCACCGACATCTTCCGGCGCAGCGCCCTGGCCGGCCCACTGGAACGGTACCACGCCGATAGGGCGCGCCGAGTCCACCCCCTGGGTGATCTCGATACGTACTTCTGCGTGCAGCACCGCCGCCCACAGCATTAAAAAACCAAATGCTACTCGTAATGCCTGCTTCATCATATCTCCCTTATCCGGGCGGAAAGCCCACGATAATTTAGCAGAATGTTAACAAACTCAAATATACAAAACTACCAAAACCCTGTGACTACCATAGATTGTTTTTCCCCGTTTGCACGGGGAAAAATGTCACTGAGGTTTGAAGTCCAGTGGCGCATTTTTGAAGACTTCATATACTGCCTGGCTAGGTGGTTTCGGAAACTTAGCCTGTCGGGCTGCGGCAAGAGCGGCCTGGCACAGAGCAGGATCACCACCTTCGGACTGTATATTTAACAACAGGCCGTCAGGAGCAAGTTTGATACGCAAGGTACATGTTTTGCCCGCATAGGACGATGCGTCATAAAACTTACTTTCAATCGCCGATTTTATCTGTCCGGCATAGTTGTTGATATCAGCCCCTGAGGCACTGTTTTTAGTATTACCACTCCCGGCAGCGGAGGCATTGTTTCCTTTGGCCCCACCGCCTGTTTTAGGCGCATTCTTACCAGAACTCAGATCGCCGAGCAGGTTGTCAACGCCGTCCGCTTCTTTCGCAGCCGCCGCTTTCTTCGCCGCCGCGGCTTTTGCTGCTGCCGCCTTGGCCGCTTTATCAGCTGCAGCCTTCTCTGCTGCAGCCGCTTTCGCTGCCGCCGCTTTTTCAGCGGCTGCGGCTTTCTCGGCGGCGGCCTTCTCAGCGGCCGCTTTTTGCGCGGCGGCTTTCTCAGCGGCTTTTTCGGCAGCCGCTTTTTCAGCTGCCGCCTGCTTAGCCGCTTCCTGCTGGGCTTTTTTCTCCGCTTCCTGTTGCGCTTTCTTCGCAGCCGCCGCTTCCGCTTTCTTCTGCGCCTCGGCCGCAGCTTTCGCCGCTTCAGCTTCCGCCTGTTTCTTCGCCTCGGCAGCGGCTTTCGCTGCAGCGGCTTCGGCCTGCTTCTTCGCGTCAGCAGCCGCCTTGGCCGCCGCCTGTTCTGCCGCTTTCGCCTGGGCATCCGCCTTCGCTTTCGCCTCGGCGGCCGCTTTGGCAGCGGCTTCCTGCGCTTCTTTTGCCTGTGCGTCCGCTTTGGCTTTTGCCGCCGCGGCGGCCTTGGCAGCCGCTTCTTCAGCCTGCTTCTGCTGCTCCTTCGCTTCTTTCGCCGCTTCCTGCGCCTGCAGCCGCTCCTGTTCGAGCTGTTTCAGCCGTTCCTGTTCCGCCGCCTGTTTCTCACGTAACTCTTCCGCCTGCTGCTGCGCCTGTTTTTCACGCTGTTCAGCGGCGCGACGTGCGCTGGCCTGCTGCTGTTGCTGACGGTTATAGTTATTTACCACCGCCCCCGGATCGACCATGACGGCATCAATCGACGATCCGCCGCCGCCGCCGGCAGAGGCATCCAGATGCTCGTCAAACGAACTCCAGATCAGCAGCGCGATCAGAATGATGTGCAGCGCGACTGAAATGATGATCGCTCGTTTAAGCTTGTCGTTTTGTTCGGTTGCCTTTGACACTATCGGTTCCCAAAAACTGTTCGCCTGTATCCGCGATGCGCACCGACGGCGAGCGATACCCGCCACCGGACGCCGCGCGGACGCACCTACCTGAAGCGATTAAATAGGTTTGGTCATCAAGCCGACCGATTTAACCCCTGCACTATGCAACAGGTTCAGCGCTTTAATAATTTCATCGTAAGGGACGTCTTTCGCACCGCCGATCAGGAATACCGTTTTTTCATTGGCTTCAAGACGACGCTTCGCTTCGGCAATTACCTGCTCCGGCGGCAGCTGGGACAGCGTCTCCTGCCCCACCTTCACGCTGTACTGCCCTACCCCGGAGACTTCCACAATCACCGGCGGATCGTCATTGCTTTTCACCGCTTGCGATTCCGTGGCGTCCGGCAGATCGACTTCCACGCTCTGCGTAATGATCGGCGCCGTTGCCATAAAGATCAGCAGCAGCACCAGCAGGACATCCAGCAGCGGAACGATGTTGATCTCGGACTTCAGTTCGCGACGTCCGCGTCCACGTGCTCTGGCCATGGCTTACCCCTTATTGCTTTCGCTGGTGGTAAAGGCCTGACGGTGCAGAATAGCGGTGAACTCTTCCATAAAGTTGTCGTAATTCAGTTCAAGCTTGTTCACGCGCTGGTTCAGGCGGTTATACGCCATGACCGCCGGGATCGCGGCGAACAGACCAATCGCGGTGGCGATCAGCGCTTCGGCGATACCTGGCGCCACCATCTGCAGGGTGGCCTGCTTCACCGCGCCAAGGGCGATAAAGGCGTGCATAATCCCCCAGACGGTACCGAACAGACCGATATACGGGCTGATCGAGCCTACGGTGCCGAGGAACGGAATATGGGTCTCCAGCGTTTCCAGTTCGCGGTTCATCGAAATACGCATCGCACGCGATGCCCCTTCGACAATCGCTTCCGGCGCATGGCTGTTAGCCCGATGCAGGCGTGCAAACTCTTTGAAACCGCTGTAGAAGATTTGTTCCGAACCGGTCAGGTTATCGCGACGCCCCTGGCTCTCCTGGTACAGACGAGAGAGCTCGATCCCGGACCAGAATTTGTCCTCGAACGCTTCAGCTTCACGCGCGGCCGAGTTAAGGATACGCGTTCTCTGAATAATGATAGCCCAGGAAGCGATAGAAAAACCAATCAAAATCAACATGATAAGTTTTACCAGAAGGCTCGCCTTCAGGAACAAATCAAGGATATTCATGTCAGTCACTGCTTAAACTCCGCGACAATAGACTTGGGAAGCGCACGTGGCTTCATTAAGAGTGGATCAACGCACACAATGAGAACCTCAGCTTCGTTTAACACTGTATTCTCGGCGTTGACGATTCGCTGCGTGAAAACCAAAGAGGTGCCGCGCATCGAGGTAATTTCCGTCTGGACTTCGAGCATGTCGTCGAGTCTGGCGGGGGCAAAATACTCCAGCGTCATTTTGCGAACCACGAAGGCAACGCGTTCAGCCAACAGCACCTGTTGACTAAAGTGATGGTGGCGCAGCATCTCTGTGCGTGCTCTTTCATAAAAAGCGACGTAACTGGCGTGGTAAACCACACCACCGGCATCGGTATCTTCGTAGTAGACCCGAACCGGCCATCGAAACAGCGTTGTATTCACTTTACATCCCGGTAATGCAAAAAAAGGTTAGAGCTTTCAAACTTCGCTACTATACGCGCGGGAAAGGTGGTTTGGAATGGGGGAAAGTAAACGGGGCGTAAATTTTTATGGGCTTATGCAAGCCCATAGCATTAACAGAGATCTCTTATTCAAAAGAAGAAAAAGAAGAGACCTAAAGCGAGCACGATATCAGCGAGAAGCGGACAAAAAATCCCCTGCCAGTGAACGGCACGCGGGCGAAAGCCCACGCCGTGAATAACGCCGCTGCAAACCGCCCACATCAGCAAGAAACCATGCCAGATTTCCAGCTCGCTGGTCTTCGCCGCAAAGCGCGACGGATCCCAGAAAATGCAGCCAGCCAGCAGCAGCGCCATCAATAAGGAAAGCGCCCGGAGCGGGCGCTTGTCCATTATCGCGTACAGAGTAGCGATAAATTTCATCAGATTTCTTCTTTCTTCCCGGCTTTGGTGGCTTCCACGTGCTCAAGCGCCAGCGCGGTAATGACCCCAAAAGCACAGGCAAGAAGCGTTCCCAAAATCCATGCGAAGTACCACATATATAGCTCCTTACCTTAGTACAGCGAGTGGGTATTCTTTTCGATGTCTTCGCGCGTGATGCGGCCAAACATCTTCCAGTAACACCAGCTGGTGTAGGCCAGAATGATCGGCACGAAAACAATCGCCACGTAGGTCATCAGGTTCAGCGTCCGCTGACTGGAGGTCGCGTCCCACATTGTCAGGCTGGCGTTCAGCATAGTGCTGGACGGCATGATGAACGGGAACATCGCGATACCGGCAGTCAGAATGATGCAGGCCAGGGTCAGCGAGGAGAACAGGAATGCCCAGGCACCTTTATCCGCTTTGGTCGAAACGACGGTCAGCAGCGGCAACACCACGCCCAGGGCAGGCACCGCCCACAGCGCTGGCATATTGTTAAAGTTCACCATCCACGCGCCAGCTTCCCGCACCACTTCCTTGGTCAGCGGGTTAGACGGGCCGGTATGGTCAATCACCGATTTCACCACATAGCCGTCGATGCCGTAGTAGACCCACACGCCCGCCAGCGCGAAGCAGACCAGCGTCACCAGCGCCGCCACCATGGAAACGGTGCGAGTACGCAGGTGCAGTTCGCCTACGGTACGCATCTGCAGGTAGGTGGCGCCCTGAGTCAGGATCATCGCCACGCTGACGATACCGGCCAGCAGACCAAACGGGTTCAGCAACTGGAAGAAGTTACCGGTATAGAACAGACGCAGGTATTCATCGACGTGGAACGGCACGCCCTGCAGCAGGTTGCCAAAGGCCACGCCAATCACCAGCGGCGGCACGAAGCTACCGATGAAGATGCCCCAGTCCCACATGTTGCGCCAGCGGGTGTCCTCGATCTTGGAACGGTAGTCAAAACCGACCGGACGGAAGAACAGCGAGGCCAGCACCAGAATCATCGCCACATAGAAGCCAGAGAACGCCGCGGCGTAAACCATCGGCCAGGCAGCGAACAGCGCGCCGCCGGCGGTGATCAGCCACACCTGGTTACCGTCCCAGTGCGGGGCGATGGCGTTGATCATAATCCGACGCTCGGTGTCGTTGCGGCCGAGGAAGCGGGTGAGCATGCCCACCCCCATGTCGAACCCGTCGGCGACGGCAAAACCAATCAGCAGAATGCCAATCAGCAGCCACCAGATAAAACGCAATACTTCATAATCGATCATTTGACGACTCCTGTCTTAGCGTGCCGACTGAATAGCCGCAGAGGACTGTTCAAAGTGATAGCGGCCGGTTTTCAGGCTGCTAGGTCCTTTGCGGGCAAACTTGAACATCAGGAACAGTTCAGCCACCAGGAACAGCGTGTACAGACCGCAGATCAGCAACATTGAGAAGATCAGATCGCCCGCGGTTAATGATGAGTTAGCCACCGCCGTCGGCAGGACCTCACCAATCGCCCACGGCTGACGGCCGTATTCGGCAACAAACCAGCCCGACTCCACGGCAATCCACGGCAGCGGCAGGCCGTAGAATGCGGCGCGCAGCAGCCATTTTTTCTCGCCGATGCGGTTACGGATCACGCTCCAGAAGGAGGCGCCTATAATCAGCAGCATCAGGATGCCGCACGCCACCATGATACGGAAGGCGAAGTACAGCGGTGCGACGCTTGGAATGGAGTCTTTGGTCGCTTTGGCGATCTGCTCTTCCGTGGCGTCAGCGACGTTCGGGGTATAGCGCTTCAACAGCAGGCCATAACCGAGGTCCTTCTTCACGTTATTGAACTGGTCACGCACGGCCTGATCGGTTGAACCGGCGCGCAGCTGTTCCAGCAGCGCGTAGGCTTTCATGCCGTTACGGATACGCTCTTCGTGCTGAACCATCAGATCCTTGAGGCCGATAACCGGCTTGTCCACCGAGCGGGTAGCAATGATGCCCAGCGCGTAGGGGATCTGGATCGCAAAGTGGTTGGTCTGCGCATTCTGATCGGGAATACCAAACAGGGTGAAGGCCGCCGGCGCAGGCTGGGTTTCCCACTCTGCTTCGATAGCCGCCAGTTTGGTTTTCTGCACGTCACCCATTTCGTAACCGGATTCGTCACCCAGCACAATAACGGAGAGGATCGCCGCCATACCGAAGCTGGCTGCGATGGCAAAGGAGCGCTTGGCAAAGGCGAAGTCGCGACCTTTCAGCATGTACCAGGAGCTAATCGCCAGGATGAACATCGCGCCGGTGACATAGCCCGACGCCACAGTGTGAACGAATTTCACCTGGGCGACCGGGTTGAGCACCAGTTCAGAGAAGCTGACCATCTCCATACGCATGGTTTCGAAGTTGAAGTCCGATGCGATAGGGTTCTGCATCCAGCCGTTGGCGACAAGGATCCACAGCGCGGAGAGGTTGGAACCCAGCGCAACCAGCCAGGTGACGGCCATGTGCTGAACTTTGCCCAGACGATCCCAACCGAAGAAGAACAGACCTACAAAGGTGGATTCGAGGAAGAAGGCCATCAGACCTTCAATGGCCAGCGGCGCACCAAAGATATCGCCCACGTAATGTGAGTAATACGACCAGTTAGTCCCGAACTGGAACTCCATGGTCAGACCGGTCGCCACACCCAGCGCGAAGTTGATACCAAACAACTTGCCCCAGAATTTGGTCATATCTTTATAAATCTGTTTGCCGGAAAGGACGTAGACCGTTTCCATGATGGCCAGCAGGAACGCCATACCGAGCGTTAGCGGCACAAACAGGAAGTGGTACATCGCGGTCAAGGCAAACTGTAAGCGCGACAGTTCGACTATATCTAACATCATGACTCCTTGCTCATCGCATGAAGACTCCGAAAATGAACCGAGAAGCTCTGGCTCATACGCATGCCCCAATACAAATTTATTTGTCGCCCGTCCACAGCAGGTTTCAATCGAAGGTAAAACCATGCCAGGGTAAGGTTACAAATACGTTAACGAAAAACCCAATTGATTCCCCAATATATTACGCCGCAATAACCTTACAATAAATATGTTTTTATTGTTCCAGTTTTACATTTTTCGACGGTGATCAATATATAGTGAAGATGGCTGAATTCAGCCAATTTGACTTGAGACAATTTAACGTTTTTTGAGGGATTTTTCCAAGGATTAAGTATTGATATAAATCAATTTTTACTCTATGTGTTAATTATGTAGCCCAATAAAGAATATTGGTGAACTTAATGTTAATTAAGTGTTTAAACTATGGCTTTTCCAGTTACTAAAAAGAGAGATATGAGAATCATAGGTAATATTATTTAACGTCGTGGAAAAAAAACAAAAAAAAGGAACCGATCCGAATAATGTTAGACCGCTCACAGTATTTTATCTGCTTCCTTATCCCCTGCCCCACGCTTTTTCGCTGCCGCTTTTGTTTCCCAACGGTACAGCCGGGATATATTTTTTAGCCAGTACAGCGCATCGAAAATACTTATTAAATAATAAATTAAATCAATATGATAGATAGGGCTTTTCGCATAAAATCAATTCGTTGTTGGCGCTGCGGTTCTGACGAGACGGGATAACGGTCACAAAAAAGGCCACCTGACGGTGGCCAACCATGTCGAAATCGGACAGATTTCTGCTTGCGGACAAGCAGAGAGGGTTTACTTGATAATAGCTTTCAGCGCTTCGCCGATGTCGGCCAGGCTGCGAACAGTTTTCACACCCGCCGCTTCCAGCGCTGCGAATTTCTCATCCGCTGTACCTTTACCGCCGGCGATGATAGCGCCCGCGTGGCCCATACGCTTGCCTTTCGGCGCGGTAACACCCGCGATGTAGCCGACAACCGGCTTAGTGACATGATCTTTAATATAAGCAGCCGCTTCTTCTTCCGCGCTGCCGCCGATCTCACCGATCATGACGATCGCTTCGGTCTGCGGATCTTCCTCGAACATCTTCAGGATATCGATGAAGTTGGAGCCCGGGATCGGGTCGCCGCCGATACCGACGCAGGTAGACTGGCCGAAGCCGTAGTCGGTGGTCTGCTTAACCGCTTCATAGGTCAGGGTGCCGGAACGGGAAACGATGCCCACTTTACCCGGCTTGTGAATGTGACCCGGCATGATGCCGATTTTGCACTCGCCCGGAGTGATAACGCCCGGGCAGTTCGGGCCGATCATACGCACGCCCGCTTCGTCCAGCTTCACCTTCACGGTCAGCATATCCAGCGTTGGGATACCTTCGGTGATGGTGATGATAAGCTTAATGCCCGCGTCGATCGCTTCCAGGATGGAATCTTTGCAGAACGGCGCCGGAACGTAGATCACGGTCGCGGTCGCGCCGGTCGCTTCAACGGCTTCGCGCACGGTGTTGAACACCGGCAGGCCCAGGTGAGTGGTGCCGCCTTTGCCTGGCGTCACGCCGCCAACCATTTGCGTACCGTAAGCGATCGCTTGTTCAGAGTGGAAGGTCCCCTGGCTACCGGTGAAGCCCTGGCAGATAACCTTGGTATCTTTATTAATTAAAACTGACATTATTTCCCCTCCACTGCGGCAACAACCTGCTGTGCTGCGTCCGTCAGACTTTTCGCTGCAATAATATTCAGGCCGCTGTCAGCCAGTTTTTTCGCGCCCAGTTCGGCGTTGTTACCTTCCAGACGTACAACAACCGGAACGTTAACCCCTACTTCCGCTACCGCGCCGATGATGCCGTCAGCGATCAGGTCGCAACGCACGATGCCGCCGAAGATGTTAACCAGCACCGCTTTAACGTTGTCGTCAGAGAGGATGATTTTGAACGCTTCGGTCACGCGCTCTTTGGTCGCGCCGCCGCCTACGTCGAGGAAGTTAGCCGGTTCGCCGCCGTGCAGCTTAACGATGTCCATGGTACCCATCGCCAGGCCTGCGCCGTTAACCATGCAGCCGATGTTGCCGTCCAGCGCGACGTAGTTCAGTTCCCACTGCGCCGCCTGCGCTTCACGTGGGTCTTCCTGAGACTGATCGCGCATTTCGCGCAGATCCGGCTGGCGGAACAGCGCGTTGCCGTCAGCGCCCAGTTTGCCGTCGAGGCAGATCAGGTCGCCCTGCTTGGTGATCACCAGCGGGTTGATCTCGATCAGCGCCAGGTCGCGCTCAAGGAAAATAGTCGCCAGCCCCATGAAAATCTTGGTGAACTGCTGAACCTGTTTACCTTCCAGACCCAGTTTGAACGCCAGTTCACGACCCTGGTAAGGCATCGGGCCCGCCAGCGGATCGATGGCGATCTTGTGGATCAGGTGCGGGGTCTCTTCCGCCACTTTCTCGATTTCCACGCCGCCTTCGGTAGACGCCATGAACACCACGCGACGGGAGCTGCGGTCAACAACCGCGCCCAGGTACAGCTCTTTGTCAATATCGGTCGCCGCTTCAACCAGGATCTGGTTAACCGGCTGGCCGTTCGCATCTGTTTGATAGGTCACCAGACGTTTGCCCAGCCAGTGCTCGGCAAATGCGCGGATCTCTTCTTTGCTCTTAACTACTTTCACACCGCCCGCTTTGCCGCGGCCACCAGCGTGAACCTGACATTTCACTACCCACGGACCCGCGCCGATTTTTGAAGCGGCTTCTTCTGCTTCACGCGGAGTAGTACAGGCATAACCCACCGGCGCCGGTAAGCCATAGCGGGCAAAAAGTTGTTTTGCCTGATATTCATGTAAGTTCATGTGTTCAGTCCATCCTTCAGGGTGTAATTATCTTTAAACCTGTAGGCCTGATAACGGCGCTAACGCGTGTTATCCGGCCTACGGTAGGTAATACGCTTGCTGACTACACGTCCAGCAGCAGACGGGTCGGATCTTCCAGCAGCTCTTTAATCGCCACCAGGAAGCCTACCGATTCACGTCCGTCGATCAGACGGTGGTCATAGGAGAGCGCCAGGTACATCATCGGCAGGATCTCTACCTTGCCATTGACCGCCATCGGACGGTCTTTAATGGCATGCATACCCAGAATAGCGCTCTGCGGTGGGTTGATGATCGGCGTGGACATCAGGGAGCCGAAGACGCCGCCGTTGGTAATAGTGAAGTTACCGCCGGTCAGGTCGTCTACGGTCAGCTTGCCGTCGCGGCCTTTCACTGCCAGCTCTTTGATATTCTTTTCGATATCCGCCATGCCCAGCAGGTCGACGTCACGCAGAACCGGGGTGACCAGACCGCGCGGAGTGGATACGGCCATGCTGACGTCGAAGTAGTTGTGGTACACCACGTCGTCGCCATCGATGGAAGCGTTCACTTCCGGATAGCGTTTCAGCGCTTCCACTACCGCTTTCACGTAGAAGGACATAAAGCCCAGGCGGATGCCATGACGTTTTTCGAACGCCTCACCGTACTGCTTACGCAGATCCATGATGGGCTTCATGTTGACTTCGTTAAAGGTCGTCAGCATGGCGGTAGAGTTTTTCGCTTCCAGCAGACGTTCGGCTACGCGTTTACGCAGGCGGGTCATCGGGACGCGTTTTTCCGAACGGTGGCCCAGCTGCGGCGCCGGCGCGGCTGCCGGGGCGACGGCTGGCGCTTTGGCTTCTGCCGGCGCCGGGGCTTTCGCCAGATGTTTCTCAACGTCTTCGCGGGTCAGACGGCCGCCGACGCCAGTGCCTTTGATGGCCGCTGGGTCAAGGTTGTGTTCAGCCAGCAGACGACGGATCGCCGGGCTCAGCGCGTCGTTGTTCTGCTCTTCCAGAGAGGCCTGCTGACGCTGCGCCGGAGTGGACGCTTTCGCATCGGCTTTCTCGCTGCTTTCTTTACCTGCGCTGTTGCCTTCGCGCAGGCGGCCAAGGATCTGGCGAGACAGGACGGTGGCGCCCTCGTCTTCCAGCACTGCATCCAGAATGCCGTCCGCTGATGCCGGTACTTCCAGTACCACTTTGTCAGTTTCGATTTCGACCAGAACTTCGTCACGGACGACCGCGTCGCCCGGTTTTTTGTGCCAGGTGGCGACGGTTGCGTCAGCTACGGACTCAGGCAGGTCGGGAACCAGAATATCTACGCTACTCATTGTGTATCCTTTAATTAATCGACGTTCAGCGCGTCATTGACCAGATCTTGTTGCTGTTTCTGGTGAACGGACATATACCCTACCGCCGGAGAGGCGGAGGCCGGGCGGCCTGCATAACGCAGAGAGGCCCCAAACGGAATCACTTCACGGAAGTGATGCTGGCTGCAGTACCATGCGCCCTGGTTGAGCGGCTCTTCCTGGCACCAGACAAAATCATGCACGTGCGCATACGCTTTCAGCGCTTCCTGCACCGCCTGATGCGGGAACGGATAGAGCTGCTCGATACGAACGATAGCGACATCTTTTTGCTCGTTTTTGCGGCGCTGTTCCAGCAGGTCGTAGTAAACCTTACCAGAGCACAGCACAACGCGCTTCACAGCCTGCGGATCAAGTTGATCGATTTCACCAATAGCCGGCAGGAAAGTGCCGTTCGCCAGCTCATCCATGCTGGAGACCGCCAGCGGATGACGCAGCAGCGACTTCGGCGACATCACCACCAGCGGACGACGCATACCGCGCAGCGCCTGGCGACGCAGCATGTGATAAACCTGTGCCGGCGTGGACGGCACGCAGACCTGCATGTTTTGTTCAGCGCACAGCTGCAGATAACGCTCCAGACGCGCGGAGGAGTGCTCCGGGCCCTGGCCTTCGTAACCGTGCGGCAGGAGCATCACCAGGCCGCACATCCTCCCCCACTTCTGCTCACCGGAGGAGATGAACTGGTCGATCACCACCTGCGCACCGTTGGCGAAGTCGCCAAACTGCGCTTCCCAGATGGTCAGAGTGCGCGGCTCGGCGGTGGCGTAACCATATTCGAACGCCAGCACCGCTTCTTCAGACAGTACCGAGTCCCAAACGCGGAACTGGCCCTGGCCGTTATGGACATGCTGCAGCGGCGTGTAGGTTGAACCATTGGTCTGGTTATGGATCACCGCATGACGGTGGAAGAAGGTGCCGCGGCCGGAGTCTTCGCCGGACAGACGAACCGGAATACCTTCGTCAACCAGCGTGGCGTAGGCCAGGTTTTCGGCACCGCCCCAGTCAAACAGCTTCTCGCCTGCCGCCATCGCCTGGCGGTCGGCGTAAATTTTCGCCACGCGGGACTGCATTTCGATACCTTCCGGTACCGTGCTGATGCGTTTGGCCAACTCCTGCAGACGTTTCGGCTCAACTTTATCCGGATAGCTCTCGTCCCACTCGTGGTTGAGGTACGGCGACCAGGTAAAGGAATGCATATTCATCGGACGCCATTCCTGCACCACGCATTCGCCGGCATCCAGCGCATCGCGGTAGAGGTTAACCTGCTCGGTCGCATCTTCCAGAGTCGCCACCTTCTCCTGCTCCAGCTTGTCAGCATAGATTTTGCGCGGAGTCGGATGCTTTTTGATCTTCTGATACATCAGCGGCTGGGTTGCGCTCGGCTCATCGGCTTCGTTGTGGCCGTGACGGCGGTAGCACACCAGGTCAATGAAGACATCGCGTTTAAAGGTATTGCGGAAATCAAGCGCCAGACGGGTGACGAAGGCGACCGCTTCCGGATCGTCCGCATTGACGTGGAAAATCGGCGCCTGCACCATTTTACCGATGTCGGTGCAGTACGGCGTTGAGCGCGCATCCAGCGGGTTAGAGGTCGTGAAGCCCACCTGGTTGTTGATAACGATGCGCACGGTACCGCCCACTTCGTAACCGCGGGCTTTGGACATGTTCAGAGTTTCCTGAACCACGCCCTGGCCGGTGACGGCGGCGTCGCCGTGGATGGTAATAGGCAGAACTTTGTTGCTGCTTGGCTCGTCCAGACGATCCAGACGGGCGCGTACGGAACCGATAACCACCGGGCTGACGATCTCGAGGTGCGACGGGTTAAACGCCAGCGCCAGGTGCACCAGACCGCCTTCGGTTTCCATATCGGAAGAGAAGCCCATGTGGTACTTCACGTCGCCGGTGCCGAGGTGTTCTTTATGTTTGCCCGCGAACTCGTCGAACAGGTCCTGCGGTTTTTTACCCAGCACGTTGACCAGCACGTTCAGACGGCCGCGGTGCGCCATGCCCAGCACCACTTCGCGGGTGCCGCTTTTGCCTGCATGGCGGATCATCTCTTTGAGCATCGGGATCAGGGCGTCGCCACCCTCCAGCGAGAAGCGCTTCGCCCCCGGGAATTTGGCGCCGAGGTAGCGCTCCAGACCTTCCGCGGCGGTCAGTTCGCTGAGGAAGCGTTTTTTCTCTTCCGCGGTAAAGCTCGCTTTGCCAGCTACCGATTCAATGCGCTGCTGGATCCAGCGTTTTTCTTCGGTAGAGGTGATATGCATGTATTCCGCGCCGATGGAGCCGCAGTAGGTTTGCTTGAGGGCGGCAATCAGCTCGCCCAGCTTCATCGTGTCTTTACCGATGGCAAATGAACCTACGTTATAGCTTTCCTGGAAATCGGCCTCGGTCAGATCGTGGTAGGCCGGATCGAGATCCGCCACTCTCTCTTGCTTCCACAGCCCCAGCGGATCGAGATTCGCATGCTGGTGGCCACGGAAACGGTATGCGTTGATGAGCTGCAGGACTTTAACCTGCTTCACATTGGTGTCTGGGTCGGAAATCGAAGAAGTGTAACGTGAGGCATCCTTCGCCAGTCGACGGAAATAATCACGCGTTTTGGAATGAAATTGATCCGGTTTAACTCCGGTGCCAGGTAACTGCTGGAACATTGAACGCCAGTTGGCGTCAACAGAGTCAGGATCGGTTAAGAAGTCTTCATAGAGCTGTTCTATCCAGCTCTGGTTCGAACCAGAGAGGTAAGAAGAGTCCAGCCAGGCTTTCATTGCGCCGTTCTGCATCGTGATCCCTTAAGCATTCATATGCTTATTTCGCCGTAGAAACTACCACGCACACCGAGTGCACGTGCCGGGGTTCACTTGTTGCGGACGAGTTGTGGTTTCTATCCGCTAAGGAACCTTTAAAAACTGCCATTAATCTTCAGCGTTCAGGCTGCGGTTGCGTTGGCTGCCTTCGCTTACCCCGGTCACATAGTTCACTATGCTCCCGGGGATGCGCTCAGTTGCCGCCTTACCTCGCACTGAACGCCTCGATTACTGGTACATCTTGTGGCGGTTTTTAAAGATTTCCTGCTATATCCCCCGGCGGCGCTAACGCTTGCCGGGGCTACTGCTTTGGTAGCCCGGATAAGCGCTAGCGCCATCCGGGACAGACCGTGTTGCTTACGCGCTGCGCTGCAGCAGCATCGACTTAATATGGCCGATGGCGCGCGTCGGGTTCAGCCCCTTCGGACACACACTGACGCAGTTCATAATGCTGTGACAGCGGAATACGCTGAAAGCATCGCTCAGGCCGTCCAGGCGCTCGCTGGTTTCGGTATCGCGACTGTCGATCAGGAACCGATACGCGGCCAGCAGGCCAGCCGGGCCGATGAACTTGTCCGGGTTCCACCAGAACGACGGGCACGAGGTCGAACAGCAGGCGCACAGAATACACTCGTACAGCCCGTCGAGTTTCTCACGCTGCTCAGGCATCTGCAGATGCTCGCGAGCCGGAGGATTTTGCCCATTATTCAACAAGTAAGGCTTAATCTTCTCATATTGTGCATAGAATTGCCCCATGTCCACCACCAAATCACGGATAACCGGTAATCCTGGCAGCGGACGGATAACAATCTTCTTGCCCGGCTGATTCAGCGCGGAGATTGGCGTGATGCACGCCAAACCGTTTTTCCCGTTCATGTTCAGACCATCGGACCCGCAGACCCCTTCACGGCAGGAGCGGCGGAACGACAGCGACGGATCTTTTTCTTTCAGCTGGATCAGCGCATCCAGCAGCATCATGTCACGACCTTCTTCCGCTTCAAGGGTGTAATCCTGCATGTGCGGAGCGTCGTCAACATCCGGGTTATAGCGATAAATTGAAAACTCGAGTTTCATTTTCCTGTCTCCGCATTAGTAAGTACGAATCTTCGGCGGGAATGCCGGACGCAGTTTCGGTTCCATATTGACGCTACGACGCGTCATGGATTCCGACTCTGGCAGGTACAGGGAATGGCACAGCCAGTTTTCATCATCACGATCCGGGAAGTCGAAGCGGCTGTGGGCGCCACGGCTCTCGGTACGGAAGTTAGCGGATACGGCGGTCGCGTAGGCGGTTTCCATCAGGTTATCCAGCTCCAGGCACTCAACGCGCTGGGTGTTGAACTCGCTGGAGGTATCGTCGAGACGGGCGTTTTTCAGGCGCTCGCGGATCACTTTCAGTTGCTCCAGACCTTTGTGCATCGCATCGCCTTCGCGGAACACCGAGAAGTTATGCTGCATACATTCCTGCAGCGCTTTACGAATCGCCACCGGATCTTCACCAGAGCGGGTGTTGTTCCAGCGGTTGAGGCGATCCAGCGAGCCTTCGATATCGGATTCGCTGGCGTCGCGCAGCGTGCCCTGCTCGGCAATGGATTCCTGCAGATGCAGGCCCGCCGCGCGGCCGAAGACCACCAGGTCGAGCAACGAGTTGCCGCCCAGACGGTTGGCGCCGTGGACCGATACGCAGGCGATTTCGCCTACCGCGAACAGGCCCGGGATCACCACGTCTTCGCCCTTCTCATTCACGGTCAACGCCTGGCCGGTGACTTTGGTCGGGATACCGCCCATCATGTAGTGACAGGTTGGGATAACCGGGATCGGCTCTTTCACCGGATCGACGTGGGCAAAGGTACGGGAAAGTTCAAGGATACCCGGCAGACGAGATTCCAGAACCTCTTTACCGAGGTGATCCAGTTTCAGTTTCGCGTGCGGGCCCCACGGACCGTCGCAGCCGCGGCCTTCGCGGATTTCGATCATGATGGAACGCGCCACCACGTCACGGCCCGCAAGGTCTTTAGCGTTCGGGGCATAACGCTCCATAAAGCGTTCGCCGTGTTTGTTCAGCAGGTAACCGCCTTCGCCGCGGCAACCTTCTGTAACCAGAACCCCAGCCCCGGCGATACCGGTCGGGTGGAACTGCCACATTTCCATATCCTGCACCGGCACGCCGGCGCGGATGGCCATCCCGACGCCGTCACCCGTATTGATGTGGGCGTTGGTGGTGGACTGATAGATACGGCCTGCGCCGCCGGTCGCCAGCACGGTGGCGCGGGCTTTAAAGTAGACCACTTCGCCGGTCTCGATGCATAGGGCGGTACAACCGACTACCGCGCCGTCCTGGTTTTTCACCAGATCGAGGGCGTACCATTCGGAGAAGATAGTGGTGTGGTTTTTCAGGTTCTGCTGATACAGAGTGTGCAGCAGGGCGTGACCGGTACGGTCAGCCGCCGCCGCGGTACGCGCCGCCTGTTCGCCGCCGAAGTTCTTCGACTGGCCGCCAAACGGGCGCTGATAAATACGGCCATCGTCAAGACGAGAGAACGGCAGTCCCATGTGCTCCAGCTCAAGAATCGCTTCCGGGCCGGTCTTACACATGTATTCGATGGCGTCCTGGTCGCCGATATAGTCCGACCCTTTTACGGTGTCGTACATATGCCATTCCCAGTTATCTTCATGGGAGTTACCGAGCGCGACGGTGATTCCACCCTGCGCGGATACGGTATGGGAACGGGTAGGGAACACTTTGGAGAGCAGTGCACAAGTCTGTCCGCTCTGGGAAATTTGCAGCGCCGCGCGCATACCTGCGCCGCCGGCACCGATGACAACAGCATCAAACTCTCTGACTGGCAATTTCATTACACACCCCACACCACAACAAATCCATAAAGAACGTAAGCCACCAGCGCCACAACGATAGCCAGTTGCAGAACCAGGCGCAGAGCCAGTGGTTTAACGTAGTCTGTTAACACCTGCCACATCCCGATCCAGGCATGGATGAGAATGGAAACGAGAGCCAGCAGAGTGAAGACCTTAGTGAAGCCGGAGGCAAAGAATCCGGTCCACACTTCCCATGAGATTTCACCGGTGGTGGCGAAGAAGCCAACCATGTAGATGATGTAGAGGGTCAGAACGATGGCGGTAGCACGGACCAGGATAAAGTCATGTACGCCGTTGCGTCCCAGTGCTGAGGCGTTGCTTACCATACGAGGACTCCTGCGAGAAGTGAAAGCACGACAGTAATAACAAAAGAAATTTTGGCGGAACGTTTCCCTGCTTCGAGGGTTTCGTCAAGGTAGCCAAAGTCCATCATCAGATGGCGAATACCGACAACGACGTGATAGGCCAGCGCGGTGAGAATGCCCCACATGATGAACTTCACAAAGAAGCTATCCATGATGGAGGCCGCCGTCAGAAAACCTTCTGGGGAGGAAAGGCTGGTGCCCAGCAGCCAAAGCAGAATTCCGACCGCCACGAAGGTGATGACACCGGAAACGCGATGGAGAATGGACGCTATCGCCGTGATTGGGAACCGTATCGTTTGTAGATCCAGATTGACAGGTCTTTGTTTTTTCACATTTCTTACCATGAATAACGCCCACATGCTGTTCTTATTGTTTCCTTCCTCCGGTCTGCTTGCGGGTCAGACAGCGTCCTTTCTATAACCAGAAGTCATGTTAAAACGTCTTTTCAGGCATTAAAACATCACTAAACAACGCTGGGTGGCTCGGGATTGCAGGGTGTTCCGGAGACCTGGCCGCAGTATAGGCCGTTCACAAAATCATTACAATTAACCTACATATAGTTTGTTGGGTTTTCTCCGGAACAGTGATCAAGGTCACGATACCAACATTTTTTTAATTTTTAATCACCTGATTTGACAAATATTAAACATTCTTGTTACAACCATTACCAGTTAAATGCAATAATGCTCAAAAGTTATGGGGTCACTCTTTCACCTGAGAATAAGTTATGTAACAGTGTGTCAGTATTGACCGATGTAATCAGGACAGTTATTAGTGGTATATAGGTTTTAATATTCGGACTGCTAAAACGCTGATTTGCTGTTGTTTCACCGCAGCCCTGAAGGACGTGCCATCAAGCGCCGTTGCTCTGTACCCTGCCCTTTTCGCTGACGCAGAGCTGTGTGCAACATAACAAACTGGTAACGTATGCAGGCGCGGGCCGAAAGCAAATCCACCACCCGGCAGTCTTAAGCAATAAAGGCGCTAAGGAGACCATAAATGTCTGATGCTAAAGCAAAAATCACCCTGGGTGGTGACACTGCTATTGAACTGGATGTGCTAAAAGGCACGCTCGGTCAGGATGTTATTGATATTCGTAGTCTTGGTTCAAAAGGCGTATTTACCTTTGACCCAGGTTTCACATCAACGGCTTCTTGTGAATCTAAAATTACGTTTATCGATGGTGACGAGGGGATCCTGCTGCACCGCGGCTTCCCGATCGACCAGTTAGCGACCGAATCTAATTATCTTGAAGTCTGTTATATCCTGCTGTACGGCGAAAAGCCGACCCAGGCCGAATATGACGAATTCAAAACTACCGTCACCCGCCACACCATGATTCATGAGCAGATCACCCGTCTGTTCCACGCGTTCCGTCGCGATTCCCACCCGATGGCGGTGATGTGCGGGATCACCGGCGCGCTGGCGGCGTTCTATCATGATTCCCTCGACGTGAATAACCCGCGTCACCGCGAGATTGCCGCCTACCGTCTGCTGTCCAAAATGCCAACCATGGCAGCCATGTGTTACAAGTATTCTATCGGCCAGCCGTTTGTTTATCCGCGCAACGACCTCTCCTACGCCGGCAACTTCCTGCGCATGATGTTTGCGACACCGTGCGAAGAGTATGAAGTCAATCCGGTGCTGGAGCGCGCGATGGATCGTATTCTGATCCTGCACGCCGATCACGAGCAGAACGCGTCGACCTCCACGGTACGTACCGCGGGCTCCTCCGGCGCTAACCCGTTCGCCTGTATCGCTGCGGGCATCGCCTCCCTGTGGGGACCGGCACACGGTGGCGCCAACGAAGCGGCGCTGAAAATGCTGGAAGAGATCAGCTCCGTTGAGCACATTCCGGAATTTGTTCGTCGTGCGAAAGACAAGAATGACTCTTTCCGCCTGATGGGCTTCGGCCATCGTGTTTACAAAAACTACGATCCGCGCGCCACCGTAATGCGTGAAACCTGCCATGAAGTGCTGAAAGAGCTGGGCACCAAAGACGACCTGCTGCAGGTGGCCATGGAGCTGGAGCATATCGCGCTGAACGACCCGTACTTCATCGAGAAGAAACTGTATCCGAACGTCGACTTCTACTCCGGTATCATCCTGAAAGCGATGGGTATTCCGTCCTCCATGTTTACCGTTATCTTCGCCATGGCGCGTACCGTGGGCTGGATTGCGCACTGGAACGAAATGCACAGCGATGGCATGAAGATCGCCCGTCCGCGTCAGCTGTATACCGGCTACGCCAAACGCGATTTCCAGTCCGACATTAAGCGTTAATCTCACTGTCCGGATCATAAAAACGCGCCTGCTGGCGCGTTTTTTTATGCCTGATAACGCGCTTCATGCTGAAATCGCCCGCCAGCCGGCTTAATGCTGGCATCCTGGACACCAGTAAAATGGCCGCGAGGAGAGCGTCGTCTTCTCAATGATTCCCCCACAGCGTTCGCACCTTTCCCCATCGCGATGGAAGACCTTAAAGCGAAACAGCGCGCCATGATGCTTGTTGTCATCCACCAGACCGCGAGTACGATAGGACAGCCGCGGGATATCGAGCAGCGCGTGCGCCAGCGCATCCAGCTGACTGTCGCTCAGTTCAGCGGCTTTACGCTTACCGCTTAATCCCACCTGCCAGAGAATTTCCACCCGCAGATAGTTTCCGAGCCCGGCAAGAAAAGCCTGATCCAGCAGCAGGCCGGAAAACTGACGATTGCGGAATTTGGCCGACAGCAGCCGCGCTTTCACCTGCTCCGCGGTTAACGTCATGTCCAGCACGTCCGGTCCGACGCGCAGCAAGAACGGATGGTTGGCAACCTGCTCCGCCGTGAGGATATCAATGTCCGACGCGCTGTAGAGCAAAATCGCCTTGCTGGCGGTCTGCAGCCTGACGCGCAGTACGCGGTTCGATTGCGGCTCAACGCCGGCATCCACCACGCGCCAGACGCCGTACAGCTGGTTATGGCTATACAGGGTCAATCCGCCGGAGAAGTGGGTTAACAGGGCCTTGCCGCGGGTGGCGATATGGGTCACCCGCTGACCAATTAGCTGAGTTTGATAGGGTTGCAACTGAGGAAAGGCGAACCAGACGTTGGTTAAGGGTTCGCCTTTGATTGCCGCCTCCAGTTTATCCGCCGCACGGCGGATCTCCGGACCTTCCGGCATACTGTCATCCTTCTGTTAATGGGTGGCGCCGCCGCCAATTTTGACATCGTCATCCTGTTCAAGGGCGACGGCAATCGCCGTTTCCAGCGCCGCGCGTACCGTCGCGACCGACATACTCGCCTGCCCCGGGTGGGCCGCCGCCTGTTCAGGCAGATAAGGAATATGGATAAAACCGCCCTTCTGCCCGCTTTTTCCCTGCAGCTGATGCAGCAAACCATACATCACGTGATTGCAGACGAAGGTGCCCGCGGTTTGCGACACCGAGGCCGGGATCCCCTGCTGGCGCAGCGCGCTGACGATCGCTTTGATCGGTAGCGTACTGAAGCAGGCCGCAGGGCCATTAGCGACGATCGGCTCGTCGATCGGTTGCTGGCCTTTATTGTCGGGGATCCGCGCATCATCGACATTGATCGCTACACGTTCGACGGTGATATCGACACGGCCGCCGGCCTGTCCGACGGCAATCGTCAGCCGCGGTTGATAGGTTTCCAGCGCCGCCTTCAGCACCGTCAGCGCTTCGCCGAATACGCAGGGTAACTGTTTAGCCACCACCTGCTGTCCGCGAATAATCATGCCATCCAGCTGCTTAACCACTTCCCATGAAGGATTAACCGTTTCGCCGCCGAACGGCTCAAAACCGGTAATCAATACGCCAGCCATCATCCCTCCTTACAGGAACATCAGGAAATAGAGTAAGAATACATTGACGATAAGCAGCAGGATACCGGTCGGTATCTGGGCTTTAATCACCGCGTTTTTATCCGGCAATTCCAGCAGCGCCGCCGGGACAATATTGAAGTTCGCCGCCATCGGCGTCATCAGCGTGCCGCAGTAGCCGGAAAACATACCAATCGCCGCCATTACCGCCGGATTGCCGCCGTGCTGCAGGACTAAAATCGGAATGCCAACTCCGGCGGTCACAATCGGGAAAGCGGCAAAGGCGTTGCCCATCACCATTGTCAGCACCGCCATGCCGATGGCATACACAGCCACGGCGATAAAGCGGTTATCGACCGCCAGATAGTGCTCGGTCAGCCATGAAATGCTGGTTCCGACGCCCGCTGCGGTAAACAGCAGCCCCAGCACCGCGAGGATTTGCGGCAGGATAAAGGCCCAGCCGACGGAATCAAGCAAACGGCGCGCTTCCTGCATTGGCTGCGCTACCGTTTCATGCGTCATACGAATCGCCATCGCCAGGCCAATCAGCGTACCGACAGTCATCGAGAACAGAGTAATCAGCGTCGCGTGGTTGCCCGGCCCGAAGAGCGCCACCTGCCATGAGGGCAGATTGTTAAACAGCAGTACGCCAATGACGGTGACGACCGGAATCGCCAGCGCCGGAAAGAAAAGTTTGTTGCCGAGGCGTTTCGCGCTGGTGGTTTTCTCTTCCTGGGTACGCTGATGGTAGCTGCCGAGGCGCACGCCGCCAAAACCGGCGATCAGCGCCAGGATGACCACCACCCCGCCGACAGCGATATTCACCGTACGCTTATCGCCCACCAGTTGATATGTCCAGTCGCCGAGCAAGAACACCAGCCCGTACAGGCCCCAGAACAGACCGGTTGTCAGACGCCGCGGATTGCTTTTGTCGCGCCAGGACATGATAGCCACGACCAGCAGTACCGCGCCGGCCAGCCAGTATAAATAGGTTTGCTGGAAATTCATGCCGCACCGCCTTTCGCCTGTCCGGCGTTTATCCGGTCCAGCTCGCGCTGGAGATGGCGATCGAGTCGCCACAGGCGCGCGGCGTGGATCAGAAAGGCGCAGATCGCCGTCGGGATCCCCCACAGGGCAATATGCAACGGTTCCGTCTGGATCCCACCCGACTCCAGCATAAAGTTGTGCATGAAGATGATCGCGCCGAAGGCGACAAAAATATCTTCGCCGAAGAACAGCCCGACGTTATCGGTCGCCGCCGACATCGCGCGCAGGCGGTAGCGTACATTGCCCGGCAGCGGGCCAAAGCGCTTTTCCGCCGCCCCCTCCGCCATCGGCGCCAGCAGCGGGCGCACCATTTGCGGATGTCCGCCGAGGCTGGTCAACCCCAGAGCGGCGGTGGCTTCGCGCACAAACAGATAGACGATCAGCAGACGTCCGGCGGTCGCGCTATGGATCTTCGCGATCCACGCCTGCGCCCGCTCTTTCAGACCATGGCGCTCCAGCAGCCCGATCACCGCCAGCGGCAGCAGCAGAATAAACGGCAGATTACGGGTATTCAGGAAGCCCTCGCCCAGTTTCTCCAGAATAGTGGCTATTGGCATATGCGCCGCCACGCCGGTGACGATCCCGGAGATAATCACCACCAGCACCGGGTTAAAGCGTAATACAAAACCGACCACAATCACGGCAATGCCGATTAGCGGCCAGAGGGATATCGCCTCTTGCATAATAACGTCCTGTTCAGTTGTGAGTATTGTGAGTGTTGTTAATTATTTGATTTAATTATTATTAATAACTTAGGCGGACTATTACTCGAGGTCCGCGCTGACGTCGATATTCCGCCCGGCAAACGCGGCGCGCAAGCGTCGGGCGAAATCGAGCGCGTGAGCGCCATCGCCATGCAGGCAGACCGTTTCCGCCTTTACATGCGCCCATTCGCCGCTCAGGCTGCGCACCCGATTGTGCTGCACCATTTCCAGCGTTTGCGCCAGCGCCTGCTCTTCGCTCTCAATCAGCGCGCCCGGTTGGCTACGCGGCACCAGGCTGCCGTCGGCCTGATAGCCGCGATCGGCGAAGACTTCCTGGCGCGTCGTCAACTGATAATGCTGTCCGGCGCGGATAAGCTCGCTGCCCGCAAGCCCAACCAGCACCAGGTCGGCGTCGGCATCGCGCACCGCACGGGCGATAGCGTCGGCCAAAGGCGGCTCTTTCGCCGCCTGGTTGTACAACATGCCATGCGGTTTGACGTGCCGCAGCTCGCCCCCCTGGGCGTGTACGATTGCCGCCAGCGCGCCAATTTGATACAGCACCTGGGCGTAGACCGTCTCTGGCGGTAACTGCATCGCGGTTCGACCGAAATTTTCCCGGTCCGGGAAGCTCGGGTGTGCGCCAATAGCGACGCCGTTTTTCAGCGCCTCACGCACGCATTGCTGCATGAGAACCGCATCGCCGGCGTGAAAGCCGCAGGCGATATTGGCGGAAGAGACCAGCTGCAGCAGCGCGCTATCGCTGGCGCAGCCTTCGCCGAGGTCGGCATTTAAATCAATTTTCATCGCTTAATCTCCAGGCCAGTTGTTCAAGGTAGCGCTGCTGGTCGGCGCGCGCTTTTAGCGCTTCCTCCAGCGAACAGGGGACGAAATGGATCGGCTGACCTAGCGGAATTTGCGCCAGTTGGTACATATCGGCTTCAATAATGCAGGCTATACGCGGATAGCCGCCGGTGGTTTGCGCATCGTTCATCAACACAATCGGCTGGCCGTTATGCGGTACCTGTACCACGCCGGGCAGCAGGCCATGAGAGAGCATTTCCCGGTCGGTTGTGCGCCTGAGCGGCTGCCCCTGCAGGCGGTAGCCCATACGGTTGCTTTGCGGACTCAGCTTCCACGGCGAGCGCCAGAAAGACTCCTGCGACACGCTGTCGAATTCGTGATACTCCGGCCCCGGCAGCGCGCGAATAATATTGCCTATCGGCAGCTGTTTAACGCCGCGCGAGGCGCTAAAGCGGCGGGACGATTTCCCAATCTTCACTTGATCGCCATCCTGCAACCGGCGCCCTTCGATTCCGCCGATACCGACTTTCAGATCGGTAGAGCGGGAACCTAAAACTTCAGGGACATCAATACCGCCCGCGACCGCCAGATAGCTGCGGATCCCATGCTGAGGATTTTTCAGCACCAGCCGCTGCCCGGCCTTCGCCTCCATTCGCCAGCCCAACCAGACCGGCGCGCCGTCGAGCGTCGCTTCACAGGCGGCGCCGGTCAACGCGAACCAGCAGTGGCGGGTAAACTGCACATCGATCTGACCCAGCGTAATTTCCAGCGCCGCCGCCTCCGGCGCATTGCCCACCAGCAGATTGGCAATGGTCATCGCCGGTTTATCCAGCGCGCCGCAGCGGCTAATCCCCCACTGGCGCTGGCCTTCCCGGCCGCCATCCTGTACCGAGGTATACATGCCGGCACGGATAAATTTCAACATACCCCCTCCTTCTGCGGCACAAAGCGCACGCGATCGCCGGAACGCAGCAGCACCGGCTCTTCACGTTTTGGATCGAATAATGCCAGCGGCGTGCGCCCCAGCAGCTGCCAGCCGCCCGGCGTCGCCAGCGGATAAATACCGGTTTGCGATCCGCCGATACCGACGGATCCCGCCGGTACCAGTACGCGCGGCTCGGCGCGACGCGGCATCGCCAGCTGCTCCGGCAGGCCGCCAAAATACGGAAACCCCGGCTGGAAACCCAGAAACCACACCATATACTCCACCGAAGAGTGCAGTTCGACCACCTGCTTTTCGCTCAACCCGCTATGGCGCGCGACGTCGCCAAGATCTGGTCCCGCCTCGCCGCCGTAGATAACCGGGATACTTATCTCACGGGATTCCGGCTCCAGCGCATCGCTCTCTTCCCACCAGCGCTGCAGCTTGTCAATCGCCTCCCACGCCATCTCCTGCGGACGACGCAGCACAACGGTGATGTTGTTCATCCCCGGGATCACTTCAACCACCTCTTCGCGATCGGTCAACCGCTGCGTCAGGCCCCAGATACGTTTTTGGCTCTCCAGGGTCACCGGAGGCTCAAGCTCCAGGACCACCGCCGTTTCACCTAACAGATAACAACGCGCTCGCTGCACTTTCTTCTCTCCCGTCAGGCAGGGTTAGGAATATCAATAAAGGTAACATCCAGATCGGTCGTTTCCGTCAGCCATTCGCTGAGGGCGCGAATGCCGCCCCGCTCGGTGGCGTGGTGGCCGGCGGCATAAAAATGCAGGCCCTGCTCGCGGGCAGAGTGAATAGTTTGTTCCGACACCTCGCCGGTGATAAAGGCGTCCACGCCAAAGCGCGCCGCGGCGTCGATAAAGCTCTGGCCGCCGCCGGTACACCAGGCGACGCGGCTGACGGTGTCCGGCCCGGTATCGCCGCACCACAGCGGCTTGCGCCCCAGTCGCGCTTCGATCCACGAGGCCAGTTCGAGGCCGGAAACCGGCATCGACAGCTCGCCCCAAGGCACCAGCGGTTCGATTTCGCCGAGCACGTTAATCCCCAGCAGATGCGCCAGCTGCGCGTTATTGCCCAGCTCCGGATGGGCATCCAGCGGCAGGTGCCAACCGTAGAGATTGATATCGTTGGCCAGCAGGGTTTTCAGGCGACGGCGCTTCATGCCGCGGATCACTGGCGATTCGTTTTTCCAGAAATAGCCGTGATGAACAATCACCGCATCCGCCTGCAGACGGACGGCCTCATCCAGCAGCGCCTGGCAGGCCGTCACTCCGGTGACGATCTTGTGCACCGTTTCGCGTCCTTCCACCTGCAGACCGTTAGGGGCGAAGTCACTGATGGCCGCACTATTGAGCTTGTCGTTAATCAGTTGTTCCAGTTCGCTATTTTTCATCGCCACTCCAGCAGATAATCAGGTTATACAAAGGCATAACATAACCATATCCATTCGGGTCGTCGATAGTCCGCTACCGTCACTGACCATGACTTTTTAACGAATCCCGCAATTTGTCTATTCATCCCGCCGCGCATTAGTGTATATTTATGCACCAATAAAGCATATTAAATAATCAGAAAGCCCCTCAAGCCATGAATATGACTGATAAATCGCTATTCATGCAGAACGATCGACTTTCGCTTTACGCCAGGAAACACACTTCATATGCAGACAACATCATCGCAGCCGCGGGCGATCTACTACGTCGTGGCGCTGCAAATCTGGGAGTACTTTAGCTTTTACGGCATGCGCGCCCTGCTGATCCTCTATCTCACCAATCAGCTCAAATATGACGATAACCATGCCTACGCCCTGTTCAGCGCCTACTGTTCGCTGGTCTATGTGACGCCGATCCTCGGCGGCTATCTGGCCGATAAGCTGTTAGGCAACCGGATGGCGGTCATGCTCGGCGCGCTGCTGATGGCCATTGGCCATCTGGTGCTCGGGGCCAGCGAAACCGCTCCGCTTTTCCTGTACCTGTCGCTGGCGATCATCGTCTGCGGCTACGGGTTGTTTAAATCCAACGTCAGCTGTCTGCTGGGGGAGCTGTACGAACCCGCCGATCCGCGTCGCGATGGCGGCTTTTCGCTGATGTATGCCGCCGGCAATATCGGCTCGATTATCGCGCCGATCGCCTGCGGCTACGTACAGGAGGAGTATAGCTGGGCGATGGGCTTTGCCCTGGCGGCCATCGGCATGGTCGCGGGGCTGGTGATTTTCCTCTGCGGCAACCGTCATTTCCAGCATACCGCCGGCGTCAACCGCCAGGCGCTGTGCGCACGCCGCTTCCTGTTGCCGAACTGGGGCTGGCTGCTGGTATTGCTGGTTACCGCCCCGCTGCTGATTGCGGTACTGTTCTGGCAGGAGTGGTCGGTGTATGCCCTGATGGTGGCCACGGCCATTGGCCTCGCGGTACTGGCGCGGATCTACCTGCGCGCCGAAACCGATAAACAGCGCAAGGATCTGCGCCTGATCGTCGTCCTGACCGCCTTCAGCCTGCTGTTCTGGGCCTTCGCCCAGCAGGGCGGGAGCTCCATCAGCCTGTATATTGACCGCTTCGTTAACCGCCATATCATGAGCTACGAAGTCCCTACCGCTATGTTCCAGTCAATCAACGCCTTCGCGGTGATGCTCTGCGGGATGGTGCTGGCGTGGCTGGTGAAAGAGAGCGTGAACGGCAATCGTACCGTGCGCATCTGGGGGAAATTTGCCCTCGGTCTGGGCCTGATGAGCGCCGGGTTCTGCATTTTGACCCTCAGCGCCCGCTGGTCGGCGGCCTATGGTCAGTCGTCCATGCCGCTGATGGTGCTGGGTCTGGCGGTGATGGGCTTTGCCGAACTGTTTATCGACCCGGTCGCGATGTCGCAGATCACCCGCATTGAGATCCCGGGTGTCACTGGGGTGCTGACCGGTATTTATATGCTGCTCTCAGGGGCCATCGCCAACTATCTGGCCGGCGTTATCGCCGACCAGACCTCGCAGGCGTCATTCGACGCCGCCGGAGCGGTGAACTACTCCATTGACGCCTACATTACCGTCTTCAGCCAGATCACCTGGGGCGCGCTGGCCTGCGTCGGCGTGGTGCTGGTCATCTGGCTGTATCATTCGCTGAAAGTCAGGACCCGCCGTCTGGCGGTGGAGTAATTCCTTTTCTGGCGGCCTCCCAGGCCGCCAGCGTCTCCTGCCGCGCCTGCTTGTGATCAACTATCGGGCGCGAATAGTCCAGCGTGATCCCTTGTTTATCCGCCCACGCCCACGGCTGATGCAGGGCCTTCTCCGGCACCTTTGCCAGCTCCGGCAGCCAGCGACGTATAAACACCCCCTGTTTATCAAACTTTTCGCCCTGGGTGGTGGGATTAAATATGCGGAAATAGGGCGCGGCGTCGGTGCCCGTTGAAGCCGCCCACTGCCAGCCGCCGTTATTCGCCGCCAGGTCGCCATCAATCAGCTGGCTCATGAAATAGCGCTCGCCCGCCCGCCAGTCGAGGCGCAAATCTTTGGTCAGGAAGCTGGCGACAATCATGCGCAACCGGTTATGCATCCAGCCGGTGGCGTTAAGCTGGCGCATGGCGGCATCAACAATTGGAAAACCGGTCTCCCCGCGCTGCCAGGCCTGTAGGGCGGCCTCCTCTGCGCGCCAGGCGACCTTATCTGTCCAGGCAGTAAATGGCCGCCCTTTACAGAGCTTCGGATAGTAGACCATCAGATGGCGGTAAAACTCGCGCCAGATCAGCTCGTTAAGCCAGGTGGCGCCGGCTCCGCCGTCCAGCGCGGCGGGATGTTCCGTCAGCAGACGATGCAGGCACTGGCGGGGGGACAGCACGCCGATGGCCAGGCAGGGCGACAGGCGACTGGTCCCTTCCACGGCCGGGAAGTCGCGCTGCCCCTCGTAATCCGCCGCCGCTTGCTGACAAAACGCGCGCAGACGCGCCAGCGCCGTTTTTTCATCCGCGGCAAACAGCAGCCCGTCGAACGGCGTTTGCGGGTAGTTAAGCTCAGGCAGCGGCGGCGCCTGGCGGGCAGGCGCCTGGCGCGGCTTCGGGGCCGCCACGCACGCCGGCAGTCCGTCCCGCAGACGGCGAATAAACGCATTTTTAAACGGGGTGAAGACTTTATACATTTCGCCGCCACCGGTCAGTACGCTGCCGGGCGGCAACAGGACGCTGTCGTCAAAGCCCTGGCAAATCACGTCGCGCAAGGTGTTCTCAACGGCGGCATCGCGCTGGCGTTCATTGAATTCGTACTGATAGTTGTAGAACAGGTGACTGACCTGATGCTGCTGGCAAAAATCGGCCAGCCGTTCGACGCTGGCGGTAAAATCGTCCGCCTCTTCTACCCACAGCGGTATGCCCCGTTCCGCCAGCGCGGCATGCAGACTCTGTAAATGGCTGGTGATAAAAGCGGCCTGCCGTGGCGCCAGGTGATGTTCACGCCACTGCCCCGGGGTGGCGATATACAGCGCCAGCACCTGCGCCTGCGGATCGCGGCAGGCGGCAGCCAGCGCCAGGTTATCGTGAATGCGTAAATCCGTGCGTAACCAGACCAGATGGGTGGCCATATCACTCCTTATTATCCGTCAGCAATACTCATCTTATGATCTAAGCCGGCAAAAATAGCGCGCTCCGGCAAAATACGCACCTGCCAATTCCAAGGCGGCGCATAAAAACGAGTGTAGACAAGCGGCGAAAAAAAACCGCCGGGGCAACCCGGCGGTCTTGTTATTTTCTTCGCAGCAGGAGGATTAATAGAAATCGTGAGCGGCTTTCTCCGCCTGCGCCATCCACACCGGCTGCTCGCTGGTTTTCGACCACACCCGGTGCAGCCAGCTGTAGTAACGGGCGCGATCTTTCCAGAACAGCATCACCGGCAGCGCCGCGACGCCAGCCACGACGGCGAAAGCACGACGCAGCAAAATAATATGAGCAGGATAAGCTTTGTACAACGCCATCATTTCTCTCCCCTTTGTCAGGCCGGCAAGCAGCGCCGGTAAAATTAATCATGTTTGTCTGAGCAAAATAATACCGCTCTGCTTGTAATTTTACTACTCATCCGACCACTAAAAAGCACGTATTTATACTTAATTTACATTCGCCACGTAAATTAGTTACGAAAAAGTTAAATTAATACTAACCATCAGTTAATTTGTGCCTTTGTCATTTTTATACTTTTTTTACACCGCACCCGCGGATTTTTGCGAAATCTTTGCGCCGTAATTTCTATCCTCCAGGTAAATCGAAAACACACCCGGAGGTGGATTGTGACTGCAGGCGTACTCACTGGCGTTGGGCTGGTGTTCCTGTTACTGGCTTATCTGGTTTATGCCTTGATACATGCGGAGGCATTCTGATGGCTGCCCAGGGATTTTTATTATTAGCCAGCTATCTGCTGGTATTGCTGGTGCTGGCGCGCCCGCTGGGGATGTGTCTGGCAAGAATGGTGAACGATATCCCGCTTCCCGGCCTGGCCGGGGTCGAGCGCGTCCTGTGGCGCGTGGCCGGGATCCGCGCCGAAGAGATGGGCTGGCTGCAGTATTTGCTGGCGCTCCTGCTGTTTAACGCCCTCGGCGGCCTGGCGCTGTTTGCCCTGCTGATGCTCCAGGGCGTGCTGCCGTTTAACCCGCAGCACCTGCCGGGGCTGTCATGGGATCTGGCGCTCAATACCGCGATCAGCTTTGTCAGCAATACCAACTGGCAGGCTTACGCCGGCGAAAGCACCATGAGTTATCTCAGCCAGATGGTCGGCCTGACGGTGCAGAATTTCCTCTCCGCCGCCACCGGCATCGCCGTGGTCTTCGCCCTGACCCGCGCCTTCGCCCGGCAGAAAATGTCGACCCTCGGCAATGCCTGGGTCGATCTGACGCGCATTACCCTGTGGCTGCTGCTGCCGCTCTCTCTGCTGGTGGCCCTGTTCTTTATTCAGCAGGGCGTGCCGCAGAATCTGCAGGCCTACCAGCCCTTTACCACCCTCGAAGGGGTGCACCAGCTGCTGCCGATGGGGCCTGTCGCCTCACAGGAAGCGATTAAGCTGCTGGGCACTAACGGCGGCGGTTTCTTCAATGCCAACTCCGCCCATCCGTTTGAAAACCCGACCGCGCTGACCAATCTCGTGCAGATGCTGGCGATCTTCCTGATCCCGGCGGCGCTGTGCTTCGCCTTCGGCGAGGTGGTAAGCGATCGGCGTCAGGGACGCGCCATCCTGTGGGCAATGACGCTGATCTTTATCCTCTGCGTCGCCGTGGTGATGTGGGCGGAGACCCGCGGCAATCCGCATCTGCTGACGCTGGGTGCCGACAGCAGCCTGAATATGGAAGGAAAAGAGAGTCGCTTCGGTATTCTCGCCAGCAGTCTGTTCGCGGTGATCACCACCGCCGCCTCCTGCGGCGCGGTCAATGCCATGCATGACTCCTTCACCGCGCTGGGCGGCATGGTGCCGATGTGGCTGATGCAGATTGGCGAAGTGGTATTCGGCGGCGTCGGCTCGGGCCTGTACGGCATGCTGCTGTTCGTTATGCTGGCGGTATTTATCGCCGGGCTGATGGTCGGCCGCACCCCGGAGTACCTCGGGAAGAAAATCGATGTCCGGGAAATGAAAATGATCGCCCTCGCCATTCTGGTCACCCCGACGCTGGTGCTGCTTGGCACGGCGCTGGCGATGATGACCGACGCCGGCCGCGCCGGGATGTTCAACCCTGGACCGCACGGCTTTAGCGAAGTGCTATACGCCGTCACCTCGGCGGCCAATAACAACGGCAGCGCCTTCGCTGGCCTGGGCGCGGCGACGCCGTTCTGGAACCTGCTGCTGGCGTTCTGCATGCTGGTCGGCCGCTTCGCCGTCATCATTCCGGTGATGGCCATCGCCGGCTCGCTGGTGGCGAAGAAAATTCAACCGGCCAGCCCCGGCACCCTGGCCACCCACGACGCCCTGTTTATCGGTTTACTGATCGGCACCGTGCTGCTGGTGGGCGCCCTGACCTTTATTCCTGCGCTGGCGCTTGGCCCGCTGGCTGAACACTTTTCCTTACTTTGAGCGATGCGGAGCACCCTGTTATGAGTCGCAAACAATTAGCCCTGCTGGAGCCGACGCTGGTGCGCCAGGCGCTGCTGGATGCCGTGAAAAAACTCAGCCCGATGGTGCAATGGCGCAATCCGGTGATGTTTATCGTCTGGGTGGGCAGTCTGTTAACTACCCTGCTGGCGATCGCCATGGCTGGCGGCGCCCTGACCGGTAGCGCCACCTTTACCGCCGCCGTCAGTATCTGGCTGTGGTTTACCGTGCTGTTCGCCAACTTTGCCGAAGCGATGGCGGAAGGCCGCAGCAAAGCCCAGGCCAACAGCCTGAAAGGGGTGAAAAAAACGGCCTTCGCCCGCAAACTGCGCGCCCCGCAGCATGACGCGCCGGTCGACCACGTGCCGGCGGAAGATCTGCGCAAAGGCGACGTGGTGCTGGTGGAAGCCGGGGATATTATCCCCTGCGATGGCGAAGTCATCGAAGGCGGCGCCTCGGTGGACGAAAGCGCCATTACCGGCGAATCTGCCCCGGTGATCCGTGAATCCGGTGGCGATTTTGCCTCGGTGACCGGCGGGACACGCATTCTCTCCGACTGGCTGGTGATCCGCTGCAGCGTGAACCCGGGAGAAACCTTCCTCGACCGGATGATCGCCATGGTGGAAGGCGCCCAGCGCCGTAAAACGCCGAACGAGATCGCCCTGACGATCCTGCTGATCGCCCTGACGCTGGTGTTCCTGCTGGCCACCGCCACCATCTGGCCCTTCTCGGCGTGGAGCGGCAATGCGGTCAGCGTTACCGTACTGGTCGCCCTGCTGGTGTGCCTGATCCCGACCACCATCGGAGGGCTACTGTCGGCCATCGGCGTCGCCGGGATGAGCCGTATGCTCGGCGCCAACGTGATCGCCACCAGCGGCCGCGCGGTGGAAGCCGCTGGCGACGTCGATGTTCTGCTGCTGGATAAAACCGGGACTATTACTCTCGGCAACCGCCAGGCCTCCGCCTTCCTGCCGGCTCGCGGCGTGGAAGAGCGAACCCTCGCCGACGCCGCCCAGCTCTCCTCGCTGGCGGATGAAACCCCTGAGGGGCGCAGCATCGTGGTGCTGGCGAAACAGCGCTTTAACCTGCGCGAACGCGATCTGCAGTCGCTGCACGCCACCTTTGTCCCCTTTACCGCGCAAACGAGGATGAGCGGCATCAATATCGATCAGCGCATGATCCGCAAAGGGTCGGTGGACGCCATTCGCCGCCACGTGGAGGCCAACGGCGGCCACTTCCCTGCCGATGTCGATAAACAGGTGGAAGAGGTCGCTCGCCAGGGGGCCACGCCGCTGGTGGTCGCCGAAGGCGAAAAGGTGCTGGGGATTATTGCGCTCAAAGATATCGTCAAAGGCGGCATCAAAGAACGTTTCGCCCAGCTGCGCAAAATGGGCATTAAAACGGTGATGATCACCGGCGATAACCGCCTGACCGCCGCGGCGATCGCCGCCGAGGCCGGCGTCGATGATTTCCTCGCCGAAGCGACGCCGGAAGCCAAGCTGGCGCTGATCCGCCAGTACCAGTCGGAAGGTCGGCTGGTGGCGATGACCGGCGACGGCACCAACGACGCGCCCGCGCTGGCTCAGGCCGACGTGGCGGTGGCCATGAACTCCGGCACCCAGGCGGCGAAGGAAGCGGGCAACATGGTCGACCTGGATTCCAACCCCACCAAGCTGATTGAGGTGGTCCATATCGGCAAACAGATGTTAATGACGCGCGGCTCGCTGACCACCTTCAGTATTGCCAACGACGTGGCGAAATATTTCGCCATTATTCCGGCGGCGTTTGCCGCGGTCTATCCTCAGCTGGCCATGCTGAACGTGATGGGCCTGCATTCGCCCTCATCGGCGATCCTCAGCGCCGTTATCTTCAACGCGCTGATCATCGTCTTTCTGATCCCGCTGGCCCTGAAAGGCGTCAGCTATCGCCCGCTCTCCGCCTCGGCGATGCTGCGCCGCAACCTGTGGATCTACGGCCTCGGCGGTCTGCTGGTGCCCTTTATCGGTATTAAAGCCATCGACCTGCTGCTGACCCTGAGTGGTCTGGTGTGAGGAACAAACTATGTCATTGATTCGTCCGGCACTTGTGCTATTTATTCTGTTAACGCTGCTCACCGGCGGCGTCTATCCTCTGCTAACCACCAGCCTGGGACAATGGTGGTTTAACTCACAGGCCAACGGCTCGCTGATCCGCCTGAACGGTGAAGTGCGCGGCTCGGCGCTGATTGGCCAGAACTTCACCGCCGCAGGCTATTTCCAGGGCCGCCCGTCGGCCACCGCGGAGACGGCGGATAATCCCATGGCCTCTGGCGGCAGCAACCTCGCCGCCAGCAACCCGGCGCTGGATAAAGCGGTGAGCGAGCGCGTGCAGGCCCTGCGCGCCGCCAACCCGGACGCCGACCCGCGGGTGCCGGTCGAACTGGTCACCACCTCGGCGAGCGGTCTCGATAACAACCTGACTCCGGCCGCCGCGCTGTGGCAAGTGCCCCGGGTGGCTCAAGCGCGCCAGCTGAGCGTTGAGCAGGTAACCCAGTTGGTGAATCAGGCCACACAAACCCCGCTGCTGAGCTTCCTTGGCCAGCCGGTGGTCAATATACTGCAACTCAATATGGCGCTGGATGCCCTGAAGGATAAGTAAATGAGTGACGAGCCGCTGCGCCCGGACCCTGACCGCCTGCTGCAGCACACCGCCGCCCCGCATCGCGGCAAACTGAAAGTGTTCTTTGGCGCCTGCGCCGGGGTGGGGAAAACCTGGGCGATGCTGGCGGAAGCGCAGCGGCTGCGCGCCCAGGGGCTGGATATTCTGATTGGCGTGGCGGAGACCCACGGCCGTAAAGAGACCGCCGCGATGCTGCAGGGCCTGAGCACCCTGCCGCCGCGGCGGCTTGCCCATCGCGGGCGGTACGTCTATGAGTTCGATCTCGACGCCGCCCTCGCCCGCCGTCCGGCGCTGATTCTGGTGGATGAGCTGGCGCACAGCAATGCGCCAGGCTCCCGCCATCCAAAGCGCTGGCAGGATGTGGATGAACTGCTGGAGGCCGGGATAGATGTTTTCACTACCGTTAACGTCCAGCATCTGGAAAGCCTGAATGACGTCGTCAGCGGGATCACCGGCGTGCAGGTGCGGGAGACGGTTCCCGATCCCTTCTTTGACGCCGCGGACGACGTGGTGCTGGTGGACCTCCCCCCTGACGATCTGCGCCAGCGGCTCAATGAGGGCAAAGTCTACATCGGCGGCCAGGCCGAGCGCGCTATCGAAAACTTTTTCCGCAAGGGCAATCTGATTGCGCTGCGCGAGCTGGCCCTGCGCCGCACCGCCGACCGCGTCGATGAGCAGATGCGCGCCTGGCGCGACCGTCAGGGCCAGGAGAAAGTCTGGCACACCCGCGATGCGATCCTGCTCTGTATCGGGCACAACACCGGCAGCGAAAAGCTGGTGCGCGCCGCCGCCCGGCTCGCCGCCCGCCTGGGCAGCGTCTGGCATGCGGTGTATGTCGAGACCCCTTCCCTGCACCGGCTGCAGGAAGGCCGGCGGCGGGCTATTCTCGCCGCGCTGCGTCTGGCCCAGGAGCTGGGGGCCGAAACCGCCACCCTCTCCGACCCGTCGGAAGAGAAAGCGGTCCTCCATTACGCCCGCGAACATAACCTCGGCAAAATCGTCATTGGCCGCCAAAGCAAGCGCCGCTGGTGGGATCGCAGCGGCTTCGCCGATCGTCTGGCTCGCCATGCGCCGGACCTCGATCTGGTGGTGATCGCCCTCGATGAGAAACCCTTCCCCCTTGCCGCACGCGCCAGCGACAGCCGTCCGGCGCTGGAGAAATGGCGCCTGCAGCTGCAGGGCTGCGCGGTGGCGGTGGCGCTATGCGCCATCATTACCCTGGTGGCCATGCAGTGGTTGATGGCCTTCGAAGCCGCCAACCTGGTGATGCTCTATCTGCTGGGGGTGGTGCTCATCGCCCTGGTCTATGGCCGCTGGCCGTCGGTGCTGGCGACGGTGATCAACGTCATCAGCTTCGATCTCTTTTTTGTCGCCCCGCGCGGGACGCTGGCGGTGTCGGATGTCCAGTATCTGCTCACCTTCGGCGTGATGCTCACCGTGGGCCTGCTTATCGGCAACCTCACCGCCGGCGTACGCTACCAGGCGCGGGTGGCGCGCTACCGTGAACGCCGTACCCGCCATCTGTATGAGATGTCTAAAGCGCTGGCGGTGGGTCGTAGCCAGCAGGATATCGCCACCACCAGCGAGCGGTTTATCGCCTCCACCTTTCAGGCCCGCAGCCAGCTGCTGCTCCCGGACGCCCAGGGAAAACTGCTGCCCTTAACCCACCAGCCAGGGCTGACCCCGTGGGATGATGCCATCGCCCGCTGGAGCTTTGATAAGGGCCAACCTGCCGGCGCCGGCACTGATACCCTGCCCGGCGTGCCGTATCAGATCTTGCCCCTGAAGAGCGCCGCCCGCACCTGGGGACTACTGGTGGTGGAACCGGAGAATCTGCGCCAATTGATGATCCCGGAGCAGCAGCGGCTGCTGGAGACCTTTACCCTGCTGGTGGCCAGCGCTCTGGAGCGCCTCACCCTGACCGCCAGCGAAGAGCAGGCCCGTCTGACCAGCGAGCGGGAAAGCCTGCGTAACTCGCTGCTCGCCGCCCTGTCGCACGATCTGCGTACTCCGCTGACCGTGCTGTTTGGCCAGGCGGAAATTCTGACCCTCGATCTGGCCAGCGAAGGTTCAAAACATGCCCCGCAGGCCAACGAAATCCGCCAGCATGTGCTCAACACCACCCGGCTGGTGAACAATCTGTTGGATATGGCGCGGATCCAGTCCGGCGGCTTTAATCTGCATAAGGAGTGGCTGACGCTGGAGGAAGTGGTCGGCAGCGCGCTGCGCATGCTCGAGCCAAGCCTCGGCGGCCAGCATATTCAGCTGGATTTACCCGATCCCCTCCAGCTGGTGCATGTCGACGGGCCGCTGTTCGAGCGGGTGCTGATCAACCTGCTGGAAAATGCCCATAAGTATGCCGGCGCCCGGGCGAGCATCGGCATTCGCGCCGAGGCGGACGCCCGGCAGCTGTCGCTGGAGGTATGGGATAACGGTCCAGGGATCCCGGCAGGCCAGGAACAGACTATCTTTGATAAATTCGCCCGCGGCAACAAAGAGTCGGCGATCCCTGGCGTCGGGCTGGGCCTTGCCATCTGTCAGGCCATCGTCGACGTCCACGGCGGGACCATCTCCGCCAGCAACCGGCCCGAGGGCGGCGCCTCATTCCGTGTTACACTGCCGGGAGAAACGCCCCCTGAACTGGAAGAGCTACCTGAGGAATTGTGATTAACGTTCTGATTATCGAAGACGAACACGCTATCCGACGCTTTCTGCGCACCGCGCTGGAAGCCGACGGCATGCGCGTATTTGAAGCGGAAACCCTGCAGCGTGGGCTGATTGAAGCCGCCACCCGTAAGCCCGACCTCGCGATCCTCGATCTCGGCCTGCCGGATGGTGACGGCATTGATTTTATTCGCGACCTGCGTCAGTGGAGCCAGATGCCGATTATCGTCCTGTCAGCGCGTAGCGAAGAGCATGACAAAATTGCCGCCCTGGATGCCGGCGCCGATGACTACTTAAGTAAACCCTTTGGCATCGGCGAGCTGCAGGCCCGCCTGCGCGTCGCGCTGCGTCGCCACGGCGCGGCGCAGGCCGATGAGCCGGTGGTGCGCTTCGCTGACCTGGAGGTCAATATCCCCGCCCGCCGCATCCTGCGCGGCAGCGAAGAGATCCACCTGACGCCTATCGAGTTTCGCCTGCTGGCGGCGCTGTTGAATAATCCCGGCAAAGTGCTTACCCAGCGCCAGCTGCTGAATCAGGTGTGGGGGCCTAACGCCGTGGAGCACAGCCACTATCTGCGGATCTATATGGGTCATCTGCGACAAAAGCTGGAGGCCGATCCGGCACGGCCGCAGCATTTGCTGACCGAAACCGGGATTGGCTATCGCTTTATGCCCTGAATCCCGCCTCTGCAGTACCAGAGGCTGGCGATTTTCAGCCCTTCAGAGAGCAGCAGAAAGCCTGACAGGATCGCTACATGCCGGACGCCGGCAGCCTGAATCAGCCACAGGCCCAGCGATAGCGAAGGCTGCATAAACAGCAGCCTGAGCGGCGCCTGCCCCCAGGCCAGCCACAGCGCATAGCGGCTCTGGCGGAAAAAAAAGATCATCGATAGCGGGATGCTGATAATCAGCAGAACATTCAGCGGGTACAGCCAGACCGCCGCGGAGCCCCAGGTGTGCAGCAGCTGGAGATAAGCCAGCAGATCGTCGTAAAAAGGGAGGCGGCGGTGGGCAATATTCCACCATAAGAATTGCAGGACGAAAAAGAGATCCATCCACGCCCAGAACAAAAACAGGGACTTCCGTTGTATTTTCATCGCTATCCTTGCGAAAAAAATCAGGCCCGCAAGGGGCCTGATGGTAGTGCGTCGTTAAGCGTTCTTCAGCACTTCGCTGACAATCTCTACCGCTTCTTTTTCAATCAGCTTGCGATGCTCTTCGCCGAGGAAGCTTTCGCAGTAGATCTTGTAGGCGTCTTCGGTGCCTGACGGACGCGCCGCGAACCAGCCGTTGTCGGTCATCACCTTGAGGCCGCCAATCGCCGCCCCGTTGCCCGGCGCCGCGGTCAGACGGGCAGTGATCGGATCCCCCGCCAGGGTGTCAGCGCTGACCATTTCCGGAGAGAGCTTGGACAGCGCCGCTTTCTGCGCGGAGGTCGCGGAAGCCTGCAGACGGTTGTAGCTCGGCGCACCGAAGCGTTCCGCCAGTTCGTTGTAATGCTCCTGCGGGTTTTTCCCGGTCACCGCGGTGATCTCCGCCGCCAGCAGGCACATGATGATGCCGTCTTTATCGGTGGACCACGGCGTGCCGTCGAAGCGCAGGAAGGAGGCCCCGGCGCTCTCTTCGCCGCCGAAGCCGAAGCTGCCGTCGAACAGACCGTCGACAAACCACTTAAAGCCCACCGGCACTTCCACCAGCTTGCGGCCCAGATCGTTCACCACGCGGTCAATCATCGCGGAGGAGACCAGCGTTTTACCCACCGCCACCTCTTTGCCCCACTGCGGACGATGCTGGAACAGGTAGTTGATCGCTACCGCCAGGTAGTGGTTCGGGTTCATCAACCCCGCCGGGGTCACAATCCCGTGGCGGTCGTAATCCGGGTCGTTAGCAAACGCCAGATCGAACTTATCGCGCAGCGCCAGCAGGCCGGCCATCGCACACTCTGAGGAGCAATCCATGCGGATGGCGCCGTCTTTATCGAGGTGCATAAAGCGGAAGGTCTGATCCACCTGATCGTTAACAATGGTCAGATTGAGCTTGTAGTGCTCGCCAATGCGTTTCCAGTATTCGATACCGGACCCGCCCAGCGGATCGACGCCCAGCGTCAGGCCGGCTTTCTGGATTGCGGCCATATCGACGATATCCGCCAGCCCTTCGATGAACGGCTGCACCAGATCCTGTTCTTTAACGTGGCCAGAAGCCAGCGCCGCGTCCAGAGAAATGCGTTTCACGCCCTGCAGGCCCGCGGCCAGCAGTTCGTTGGCGCGGTTTTCCACCACTTTGGTGACGTTGGTATCAGCCGGGCCGCCGTTTGGCGGATTGTACTTGATACCACCATCTTCCGGCGGGTTGTGTGACGGGGTGATCACAATGCCGTCCGCCAGCGGACCGCCTTTTTTGTTATGCACCAGAATCGCGTTGGAGACCGCCGGCGTCGGGGTGAAGCCGTTGTTTTCCTGCACGATCACGTCGACGCCGTTGGCGGTTAACACTTCCAGCACCGAAATAAACGCCGGCTCGGAGAGGGCGTGGGTATCTTTGCCGACATAGCACGGACCGGTGATCCCGTTTTTCGCACGATCTTCCGCAATGGCCTGGGCGATGGCCAGGATATGCGGTTCGTTGAAGTTGTGGCGCGCCGCGCTACCGCGATGGCCAGAGGTGCCGAATTTTACCGCATGCTCCGCATTACCGACTTCAGGCTTCAGCACGTAGTACTGAGCAGTCAGTTGGGCGACGTTAATCAAATCACTCTGTTGCGCAGGCTGCCCCGCACGTTTATCGATTGCCATTGCCTGATCCTTCTGGTGCAAATGTTAAAAAGCTAGATCGTGCCGCAAACCTTTTCAATCAGCTCCGCAGGGAACTGCATCGACTGCATGATGTGCTCAATCATGCTGCATTTACGGCCGGTATTGGTATTGGTGATCACCCACCACGGTGTACCAGGAACCTGTTTCGGTTTGGTCTGATTACCGCTTTTCAGCAGCGTACGCGCATCTTCCGCGAAGTAAACGCGCGTGCGGCCGTGCAGAGACTCGGTGGCCTCGGCAAATGCTTTACTGTCCAGGGAGTAGAGGGTCGTCAACACCAGCATAAAACGGTTCACCGCGCGCTTCTGCTCGGCGTATTCATCAGATAACAGCATCTCGCGCATGGCGCGGACTTTATCTTTCACCGGGTTAGCGGGTTTCACCTCAGCGACAGGCGCTGGCGCCAGCGTCGGCGCGGCTTTGCTGACCGGTGTAGCCGGTTGGGAAACGGCGGAAAATTTTAGCATACGCCGTAAAATGTCGGATGCGCTCTCGCCGATATGCAGAGTGTGGCTGGCAATATAGCGATAGAGTTCATCATCAACTTCAATTGTTTTCATCTTAATCCAGTGCGATATCTTTTCTGAATACAAACCGTTGGGATTATAAGTACAAATCCCAACCGCGGATAGCGTCAAACCAGGATGGCGGTAAAACTCAGAAAACTTCTGGGTCTTGCAGCCGGATGGCAGAATGTCCAACATAATACCCTAACCCGACGGAGCGAAAAAAAGAACTTTGCCATGAAATTAAATAGCCGAGCGCAATCTGCACAGAATCCGCACAACCACTCCCCGATCGTGCTGGTCCACGGTCTGTTTGGCAGCCTGGACAACCTGGGCATCCTCGCCCGCGACCTGATCGCCGACCATGATATTGTGCAGGTCGATATGCGCAACCACGGTTTGTCGCCGCGGTCGCCAGAGATGACCTACCCCGCCATGGCGCAGGATCTGCTTGATACGCTCGACGCGCACCAGATCGAGCGCGCCACCTTTATCGGCCATTCGATGGGCGGGAAAGCGGTAATGGCGCTTACCGCCCTGGCGCCTGAACGCATCAGCGGTCTGGTGGCGATCGATATCGCGCCGGTGGATTATCACGTTCGCCGCCATGATGAGATCTTCGCCGCTATCCGCGCCGTCAGCGAATCCGCCGCCAGCACCCGCCAGCAGGCGGCGCAGGTGATGCGCGAGCACCTGCAGGAAGAAGGCGTGATTCAGTTCCTGCTGAAATCATTCGTCGACGGCGACTGGCGCTTCAACGTGCCGGTGCTGTGGGACCAGTATCCGCATATCGTCGGCTGGGAAACCATCCCGGCCTGGCCGCACCCGACGCAGTTTATTCCCGGCGGCAACTCGCCCTATGTGACCGACGCCTACCGCGACGCGCTGCTGGCCCAGTTCCCGCAGGCCCGGGCCCACGTCATCGCCGGCGCCGGACACTGGGTCCATGCTGAGAAACCCGAGGCGGTGTTACGCGCCATCCGCCGCTATCTGACGAGCATCGCCGCCTGATTGGCTAAAATATGCCCGACCGCGCCGCAGAATGCCCGCGGTCGTTGGCGCAGCCGTTCGCCTGATGTATGATGGCGCGCTATCTGCGCCGGCTAGAGCCCGGCAGCTTGTTTCCCCGAAGTCACTCAGAATCATGGCAAAAGAACAAACGGACCGTACGACATTAGATTTGTTCGCAAACGAGCGTCGCCCGGGAAGACCGAAAACCAATCCGCTGTCGCGCGATGAACAACTGCGCATCAACAAACGTAACCAGCTGAAACGCGATAAGGTTCGCGGGCTGAAGCGCGTGGAGTTAAAACTCAACGCCGATGCGGTCGATGCGCTCAACGAGCTGGCGGAAGCGCGTAATATGAGCCGCAGCGATCTCATTGAAGAGATGCTGATGACCCAGTTAACCGCCCTGCGCAGCCAGGGAAAAGTCTAACTTTCCGCGAAAAACCCGCATTCATGTAGCAGAGTGTGCAGTCGGGCGTGATTGCTGTTTCCGCGCCCTTGCCTGTTCTGCTATGATTGCCGTTATCTATGGGCATTGCGTCCCTACCACATCATTTAAGTTTCAAGAGGTTATTTTACTCATGGCAATCATCGGCATCTTTTTTGGCAGCGACACCGGCAACACCGAAAATATTGCAAAAATGATTCAAAAGCAGCTTGGTAAAGATGTTGCTGATGTTCACGACATTGCCAAAAGCAGCAAAGAAGACCTGGAAGCCCACGACATCCTGCTGCTCGGTATCCCGACCTGGTACTACGGTGAAGCGCAGTGTGACTGGGATGACTTCTTCCCGACGCTGGAAGAGATCGACTTCAATGGCAAACTGGTGGCGCTGTTCGGCTGCGGCGACCAGGAAGATTACGCAGAATACTTCTGCGACGCGCTGGGCACCATCCGCGACATCATTGAGCCGCGCGGCGCGACCATCGTCGGTCACTGGCCAACGGCGGGGTATCATTTTGAGGCTTCCAAAGGCCTGGCGGATGACGACCACTTCGTCGGCCTCGCCATCGATGAAGACCGCCAGCCGGAGCTGACCAACGAGCGCGTTGAGAAATGGGTGAAGCAGGTTGCCGAAGAGCTGCACCTCGAAGAAATCAAAAACGCCTGATGATTAAGCGGCGCAATCATTGAGTTGCGCCGCATTAATAGACAAAAGCAATCAAACTAATAGCTACAAGTTTTTAACTTTTAATCACATATCTGTACAATGTCCTCTGATTCTACGAGGCACGTGACGCAGTTTGTAGCTGGTGCCTCGTTTTTGACAGCAAACCAGGCCTGATGCTTGCAGTTTTCATTTACCAGTGGCAGTTCTATAATGAGACGCATTACGTCGGGTTAATTTCTGTATGACTTCCGTTGAAGGAAGTAGATCGTTTAGCAACAGGACAGATTCCGCATGACTGACAACAATACCGCATTAAAGAAGGCTGGCCTGAAAGTCACACTTCCTCGACTAAAAATCCTTGAAGTGCTGCAGGAACCGGATAACCATCATGTCAGTGCGGAAGACTTATATAAACGCCTGATCGACATGGGCGAAGAGATCGGTCTGGCGACCGTTTACCGCGTCCTCAACCAGTTTGATGACGCCGGCATCGTGACTCGTCATAATTTCGAAGGCGGAAAATCCGTTTTCGAACTGACCCAGCAGCATCACCACGATCACCTGATCTGCCTCGACTGCGGCAAAGTGATCGAATTCAGCGACGATTCGATCGAATTACGCCAGCGTGAAATTGCCTCCCGCCACGGCATCCGCCTGACCAACCACAGTCTGTATCTGTACGGTCACTGTGCGGAAGGGGATTGCCGCGAGGACGAACACGCCCACGACGCGGTGGAAAAATAATTCCCCGTTTCGCTGAGACTGAAAAGCCAACCTGCCGGTTGGCTTTTTTATGGGCGCCTCTGGCGCCCTTCCCGCACACGCCCCTGGGGTGACTTTCCTCATCCCCGCTTTGTCCGGAGAGTTGATATGGAACTTCGCCAGCGGGGCGATCTCTGATCGGATCGGTCGTCGTCCGGTGCTGATGGGCATTACCGTGCTGGCGCTGCTCACCACCTGGCCGGTGATGCACTGGCTCACCGTCGCGCCCGATTTCACCCGTATGACGCTGGTCCTGCTATGGTTCTCGTTCTTCTTTGGCATGTATAACGGCGCGATGGTCGCGGCGCTGACCGAAGTTATGCCGGTATACGTCCGCACCATGGGCTTTTCGCTGGCCTTCAGCCTTGCCACCACGATCTTCGGCGGACTGACGCCAGCTATTTCCACCGCCCTGGTCGAGCTCACCGGCGATAAAAGCGCGCCGGGCTGGTGGCTAATGTGCGCCGCGCTGTGCGGATTCATTGCCACCGCGCTACTGTTCGTGCGGCTGAGCCGCGGCTATCAGCCGGCGGAGAGTCAGCGCTAAAAAAACAAACGGGCGGAGATATGCCCCGCCCGTTTGCCGCTGTCGTCTGATTTAATGGGTCGTATTATTGCTGCGGATCTCCTTCCAGATCTGATCGCAGCGCGCTTTCACCGCCTGATCGTTGCCGGTGCGGGTGGCCTGAATACACTGTTGGTAATCCAGGACGCGAACGCTCTCCTGGTTGGCGAACTGCTGGTGCTGTTTATCCTTTTTCAGCACATTCAGTACGCTCTGGCAGGCTTCAATCTTGTCCGGATTCCCTTCCGCCGTATTAATACAGGCGCTATAGGCATCTTTCAGTTTGGTGTCTTCTTTCGGCGCCGGCGACGTGGTGCAGGCCACCAGGCCCGCTGCCATCATGGCAATAAGCAGCATTTTTTTCATTGTCGTTCTCCCAGAGGTGCGGCAGGCTCACGCCCGCCGCGCAGGCATCAGAAAATAGTGAACGGGGCGATAACCATGAACTTCACGTCGCGCTCATCCTGGAAGATGTTGCCGTAGCCGCCGCTCCAGCTCGGAATATCGGAATGGTTGTCGTATTGGGTAAAGTGCAGTTTGAACAGGGTGCCCTTCGCCCGCCCTTCCTGTACGGTATACATTGCATCCAGGCTATAGGCCGACTCTTTCAGGCGATAGTCAGGGTCATAGTACGCATCCGGAGAGGACATTCGGCCCGGCTTCGCATCCCAGGCGTAGACATAAGACGCGCCGAACGCCCAGCCCGGCATATCCCAGTTTTTCATGTCATACATCGCGCCAAAGAAGACCGCTTTTTCGCCATTGGCGTTAAAGTCGGAGCGGTTATCCCACCAGATATCGAGACGACCATTGGAAGAGGCGTAGGTCGGGGTCATACGCTGCAGGAAGTAGCCCTGCTGGCCATCAGCCTTCACCCAGGTTCCCTCGAGACGCAGATCCAGGACATCCGCCACCTTATAACCAAAGGTTAACGCCTGCAGCCATGCGGTGCCATCATAGATGTCGTTGACCCCGCCGTTGCTGACCTTATCGCGGGTGCCGTAGAACTGGTAGCTGGTGCTCAGCGGCGCGCCGGCGACGTCAAACTTGTAGCTGGCTTTAGCAAAGTACTGATCGATATAGCCCTGAGCCTGACCAAATGCCGCCTCCAGCACCAGGTCATTTTTGAAATCATATTTAGCGCCGACGGAGTGGAGATAATCGACTTTGGTCTTCTTATCGTTCTGATAGAAATCGTCCATCTCGATATGCCATGGCGCTTTATACTCGTTCGTCCACATATAGGAGAAACTTAACGCGCCCGCCGTGCCATAGTCGAAGTTAGCCCCGGCCTCCGCCCCCTGATAGGTACCTGGCATAAAACTCCAGTGCGGGGCCAGCAGAGTCTGGCCGGTTGGCTGGATATAGCCCGCACGTGCCCACGCCGGACCATATTTGAATTTCGCTGCGGCTTTATACAGGCTGATGCCGCTCTTATCGCCGGAATAGTCTTCGTCATAGGCTTTGTTACGTGACGAGAAGGCAATTTCGTTCGGGTGACCGCTATCGCCGTTCTCCGCCATTTCAATCGCGGTAAACGCGGCAATATCAAGGCCAAACATATCGGCGGCATAGCCGGACTGGAAGTCCAGGTTGGCGTTCCAGGTAGAGTGGGAAAGGTTGGTTTTGTATTTGTCGCCGTCGGTCACATCTTTACGGTCACGCTCACGCTGCCAGTAATAGATACCGCCGGTTAAGGTTGAATCATCGATAAAGCCTGCTGCGCTGGCCTGTGGAGCCACAACCCAGCCCGACATCGCGGTGACGGCGGCAATAGCCAGCGCCAGCGTACTACGTTTGCCACTAAACGTACGCATGTGCATATCCTCTTTGACGTTTTAAAAGGCGAAGACCAGCGGTCAATCGCTAAAAAATAAATAAAACTGCAAAATGTGGGGCGGTAAAAAAGACCGCGAAACCACTGTAGATAGACTATTTTTCGTGGCGCGAATTATCAATGTTTTTCGTGAGGCAAAGCTTAAGATTATGACAAAGCGCACATATTTTATGTCGTTTTGTTACAGTCTTATCTCTGATGATTTTGTTATGGAAGTCATTGCAAAATCAGGGAAAAACGCAATCATTGAAAGCGATTACATTGGTTTTTTGTATGTGACAGGAAACATCAGAAGCGCTATTTATTACCACGCAGAAACAGAATTAATTCGCATCGCGAAAATGAAAAGTTTAATTAGCTGATTCTGAAACAAAAAAAAGCGCCGCTGGGAGCGACGCTTTGACAGAAAAGAAATGTTATTCGCCCGCTTTCGCCCAGGTATCACGCAGCCCGACGGTGCGGTTGAACACCAGACTGGTTGCGGTTGCATAGCGGCTGTCGAGGCAGAAATAGCCTTCACGCTCAAACTGGTAAGCTTTACCGGCTTCGGCCTGCGCCAGGCTCGGCTCCGCGTACCCCTGTTTGATCACCAGCGATTCCGGGTTGATCACTGCGAGGAAATCTTCCGCCGCGCCCGGGTTTGGCACGCTGAACAGACGATCGTAGAGACGGATCTCTACCGGCAGCGCATGCGCCGCGCTTACCCAATGGATCACGCCTTTGACCTTGCGGCCGTCGGCCGGGTCTTTGCTCAGGGTGTCGGCATCGTAGGTGCAGAAGATGGTGGTAATATTGCCTTCGGCATCTTTCTCCACGCGTTCCGCTTTGATGACGTAGGCGTTGCGCAGACGCACTTCTTTACCCAGCACCAGACGCTTGTACTGTTTGTTGGCTTCTTCGCGGAAGTCCGCGCGATCGATCCAGATTTCGGCGCTGAATGGCACTTCACGACTGCCCATTTCCGGCTTGTTCGGATGGTTCGGCATCACCACCATTTCGCTTTCGCCCTGCGGATAGTTCTCGATAACCAGTTTCACCGGATCGATCACCGCCATCGCGCGCGGGGCGTTTTCGTTCAGATCTTCACGAATGCAGGACTCCAGCGACGCCATCTCGATGGTGTTGTCCTGCTTGGTCACGCCGATGCGCTTGCAGAACTCGCGGATGGATTCGGCGGTGTAGCCGCGACGACGCAGACCTGAGATGGTCGGCATACGCGGGTCGTCCCAGCCTTCCACGTGCTTCTCAGTCACCAGCTGGTTCAGCTTACGCTTGGACATCACGGTGTATTCGAGATTCAGGCGCGAGAATTCGTACTGACGCGGATGCACCGGGATGCTGATGTTGTCCAGCACCCAATCGTACAGGCGGCGGTTGTCCTGGAACTCCAGGGTACACAGCGAGTGGGTAATGCCTTCCAGCGCATCGCTGATGCAGTGGGTGAAGTCGTACATCGGGTAGATGCACCACTTGTTGCCGGTCTGATGATGCTCAGCGAACTTAATGCGGTACAGCACCGGATCGCGCATCACGATAAACGGCGACGCCATATCGATCTTCGCGCGCAGGCAGGCTTTACCCTCTTCGAAGCCGCCGCTGCGCATTTTTTCAAACAGCGCCAGGTTCTCTTCCACGCTGCGGTCGCGATACGGGCTGTTTTTACCCGGCGCTTTCAGGGTGCCGCGGTATTCGCGAATTTCATCAGGAGAGAGTTCATCAACATAGGCCAGACCTTTGTTGATCAGCTCAACCGCATATTGATGCAGCTGATCGAAATAATCAGACGAGTAGCATACGTCCCCGGACCAGTGGAAACCTAACCACTGCACGTCGTTTTTAATCGACTCAACGTATTCGATATCTTCTTTCACCGGGTTGGTGTCATCGAAACGCAGGTTGCATTGACCCTGATAATCCTGGGCGATGCCGAAGTTCAGGCAGATGGATTTCGCATGGCCAATGTGCAGATAACCGTTCGGCTCCGGCGGGAAGCGAGTGTGAACGGTGGTATGTTTACCGGTAGCCAGATCTTCATCAATAATCTGACGGATAAAGTTAGTCGGGCGGGCTTCTGCCTCACTCATCACGGGTTCCTCAAAGCGTAAACAACGTATAACGGCACATGATCTTACAAGCAGGGCGTAGTGACAACTATTAGTTACGTAAAATAGGTATCAGAAGAGGATTATGGGGCCGATTGCTGGAAAAAAAAGCGGCGAAGGTTTCCCTTCGCCGCTGAGGCAAAAACTCGACTCAGGAGCCTTACTTGCCTTTAATCTCATACAGCGGCGTCTGGCCAGCAACGACCTTACCGCTCGCCAGTATCACCAGCGCGCTGTAGTCATCGCTGTTGCTGCAGACGACCGGACTGATCATTGAGCGCGCGTTGGCGTTGAGGAAGTCCAGATCCATTTCCAGAATCGGCTCACCCGCCTTCACGTCCGTGCCCTCTTCAACCAGACGTTTGAAGCCCTTGCCTTCCAGCGCCACGGTGTCGATACCCATGTGAACGACGATTTCCGCACCGTTGTTGGTTTCGAGGCAGAACGCGTGGTTAGTGTTGAAAATTTTCACCACGGTACCGGCGGCCGGGGCCACCACGATGTTGCTGGTCGGTTTCACCGCGATCCCGTCGCCAACGGCTTTGCTGGCGAAGGCTTCGTCCGGCACCTGCTCGAGGGCCACCACGTCACCGGTAATCGGCGAAACCAGCGACTCAACGGTCTTCGCGTTCGCTACCGCCTGCGGTTTAGCCGCGGGCGCTGCGGTGGCGACGTTGCCAGCCGGTGCGGCTGCCGCTGCCGCTACCGGGCCGCGGGTAACCACTTTTTTCATCTCATCGCCGATAGACTCTGCTTTCGCACCGACGATAACCTGAATGGTTTGCTTATTCAGTTTCACCACCCCGGACGCGCCGAGACGTTTACAGGCGGCGTCGTTCACCTTCGCCGAATCGCCCACGGTCAGACGCAGACGGGTGATACAGGCGTCAATGGCTTTCAGGTTGTCTGTTCCGCCCACCGCGGCGATATAGCTGGTCGCCAGCTGGGTCAGCCCCTCTTCAGTGTTGCTGTTGGCTTCTTCCGTTACCACGTCAGCGGCTTTGTCTTCACGACCCGGCGTTTTCAGGTTGAACATGCGGATCACCGCGCTGAACAGCAGGAAGTAGACGAAGAAGAACACCACGCCCATCACCAGCAGCATCCAGACGTTTTTGCTGGCGGCCGGCAGGCTGTACATCAGCACGTAGTCAATTGCACCTGCGGAGAAGGAGAAGCCCGCATGGATCCCGAGCGCCGTTGCGATGAACAGGCTGATACCGGTCAGCACCGCATGCAGGAGGTACAGCAGCGGAGCCAGGAACATGAACAGGAATTCCAGCGGCTCGGTTACCCCGGTCAGGAACGCGGTGATGGCCACGGACAGCAGCATACCGCCTACCATCGGACGACGCGCTTTCGGCGCCGCCAGATACATCGCCAGCGCCGCACCCGGCAGACCAAACATCATGATTGGGAAGAAGCCGGACATGAACATCCCCGCGGTGCCGTCGCCGGCGTAGAAGCGGTTGATGTCGCCGTGGAACACAGCGCCAGCGGCGTTAGTGAACTCACCAATCTGGAACCAGGCGATGGTGTTCAGCACCTGATGCAGACCGGTTGGGATCAGCAGACGGTTGATGAAACCAAAGATACCGGAACCCAGCGCCCCTGCGGAGACGATCCATTCGCCGCCAGAGTGGATAGCGTGCTGCACCGGCGGCCAGACGTAGCCGAAGATCGCCGCGAGGATCAGACAGAAGAAGCCGGTGGCGATCGGCACGAAGCGTTTGCCGCCGAAGAAGCTCAGGAAGTCCGGCAGCTTGATGCCGGCCCAGCGGTTGTATACCGCCCCTGCCACCAGACCGGTAATGATACCGGCCAGCACGCCCATATTGATTTCCGGGTTGATGGTGACCATCGCTTTGGTCATCACGAAATACCCTACCGCACCGGCCAGCGCCGCAGAACCGGCGTTATCCTTGGACCAGCTTGATGCCACACCAATTGCGAAGATCAGCGCCAGATTATCGAAGATCGCCCCACCCGCTTGCGCGATGAAGGGTACATTCAACAGGTCTGGTTGCCCGAAACGCAGCAGCAATGCCGCGACCGGCAGCACTGCGATAGGGAGCTGCAACGCCCTACCCAGTCGCTGAAAGAAACCTAAAATATTCATCTTATTCCCCCTATGAGACCCCGATGAGGCTCATTTCAAAGCCACTTTTTTATTGTGTAACAAGGTCGGTTTTATCACTTACCGGCAAAGTGTGTGAAAAATTAATTCGTATCGCAAATTAAACGGGTATTTTTTGTGATAATTATCACCAAATATCGTATTCCCTCCTCCCTTGCACTGGCTAACAACGAAAACTTATTTTATCATTCAAAAAATCAACACGGATTGACCCCGGTCGGCGCAGTTGCTGCAATACTCTCCTTAGAGTGCTGGCGCCAATCCGCCAGAATCTACTTTGACTATAGAGGTGAAGAATGAGACTGATTCCCCTGGTAACCGCTGAGCAGGTCGGTAAATGGGCTGCCCGCCATATCGTTAACCGCATTAATGCATTTAAACCAACCGCGGACCGTCCGTTCGTCCTGGGTCTGCCAACCGGTGGTACCCCGCTGACCGCCTACAAGGCGCTGGTTGAAATGCATAAAGCAGGCCAGGTTAGCTTCAAGCACGTCGTCACCTTTAACATGGATGAATACGTTGGCCTGCCGAAAGAGCATCCGGAAAGCTATCATAGCTTTATGCACCGTAATTTCTTTGACCACGTTGATATTCCGGCAGAAAATATCAACCTGCTGAATGGTAACGCGCCGGACATCGATGCGGAATGCCGTCGCTATGAAGAAAAAATTCGTTCCTACGGTAAAATCCACCTGTTCATGGGCGGCGTGGGCAACGATGGTCATATCGCGTTTAACGAACCGGCCTCTTCTCTGGCGTCCCGCACCCGTATTAAGACCCTGACCCATGAAACCCGCGTAGCGAACTCCCGCTTCTTCGACGGCGATGTGGATCTGGTGCCGAAATATGCGCTGACCGTCGGCGTGGGCACCCTGCTGGACGCAGAAGAAGTGATGATTCTGGTGCTGGGTCATCAGAAAGCGCTGGCGCTGCAGGCGGCGGTAGAAGGTAACGTCAACCACATGTGGACCATTACCTGTCTGCAGCTGCATCCGAAGGCGGTGATCGTCTGCGACGAACCGTCCACCATGGAGCTGAAAGTGAAGACGCTGAAATATTTCAACGAATTAGAAGCTGAAAATATTAAAGGTCTGTAATGTAGTCCTTCCCGCGCCCTGGCGCGGGATCATCTTTTTCTTTGTACGCACCATCATGCCGGCGGCAAACGAACGAACGCTGACCTGATGAGGCGTATATACCGGGGGTCGTAATGTATGCATTAACCCAGGGCCGGGTTTATACCGGTCATGAAATTCTCGATGACCATGCGGTTGTTATCGCTAATGGCTTTATCGAACGTCTTTGTCCGCTGGCAGATTTGCCGTCTGACATCGAGCAGCGCTCAGTCAACGGCGCAATAATCGCCCCCGGTTTTATCGACGTCCAGCTCAACGGCTGCGGCGGCGTGCAGTTTAACGACAGCCCAGAGGCGGTCACTGTCGAAACGCTGGAGATCATGCAGAAGGCCAACGAACGCTCAGGCTGCACCAGCTTCCTGCCGACGCTGATTACCTCCAGCGACGATCTGATGAAGCAAGGCGTGCGCGTGATGCGCGAATATCTGCAAAAACATCCGAACCAGGCGCTGGGCCTGCATCTCGAAGGGCCGTGGCTGAATATCGTTAAGAAAGGCACCCACAATCCGGACTACGTGCGTAAACCGGACGCGGCGCTGGTCGATTTCCTGTGCGACAACGCCGATGTGATCACCAAAGTGACCCTCGCCCCTGAGCGCGTTGAGCCAGAAGTGATCCGCAAACTGGTCGCCGCCGGGATCGTTGTCTCCGCGGGCCACTCCAACGCTACGCTGAAAGAGGCGAAAGTCGGCTTCCGTGCGGGCATTACCTTCGCCACCCACCTGTATAATGCGATGCCGTACATTACCGGCCGCGAACCGGGTCTTGCCGGGGCGATTTTTGACGAGCCGGATGTCTACTGCGGTATCATCGTCGACGGGATGCACGTCGATTACGCCAACGTGCGCAACGCCAAGCGCCTGAAAGGCGACAAGCTGTGCCTGGTCACCGACGCCACCGCGCCGGCGGGGGCGAATATTGACCAGTTCATTTTTGCCGGGAAAACAATATACTACCGCAATGGGCTGTGCGTAGATGAAAACGGCACCCTCAGCGGATCTTCCCTGACCATGATTGAAGGGGTGCGTAATCTGGTTGAGCATTGCGGCGTGGCACTGGACGAAGTATTGCGCATGGCGACGCTCTATCCTGCGCGCGCTATCGGCGTGGACAAGCAGCTCGGCAGCATTGCGCCGGGCATGGTCGCTAACCTGACCGCCTTTACACGCGATTATAAAATCACCAAGACCATCGTTAATGGTAACGAGGTCGTCACTGAGTAAGTAAAAGTATGACAGCAGGCGGACAAGCTCAAATTGGTAACGTTGACCTCGTAAAACAACTGAACAGCGCGGCCGTGTACCGCCTGATTGACCAGCATGGGCCCATCTCGCGCATTCAGATAGCCGAACAAAGCCAGCTTGCCCCTGCCAGCGTGACCAAAATCACGCGTCAGCTTATTGAGCGCGGCCTGATCAAAGAAGTCGATCAGCAGGCCTCCACCGGTGGCCGCCGCGCTATCTCTATCATCGCAGAAACCCGCAGCTTCAACGCCATCGGCGTGCGGCTTGGCCGCTATGACGCCACTCTGACCCTGTATGATTTAAGCAGCAAGACCCTGGAAGAGGAGCACTTCCCGCTGCCCGAGCGCACCCAGGAAACGCTGGAACACGCCCTGCTGAATATCATCGCCACCTTTATCGAAAACTGTCAGCGCAAAATTCGCGAGCTGATCGCTATCTCAGTGATCCTGCCGGGCCTCGTCGACCCGGAAAGCGGCGTGATCCGCTATATGCCGCATATTGCGGTGGAAAACTGGGGCCTGGTCGGGGCGCTGGAGAAACGCTTCAACGTTACCTGCTTTGTTGGCCACGATATCCGCAGCCTGGCGCTGGCCGAGCACTATTTTGGCGCAAGCCAGGATTGCGAAGACTCCATTCTGGTGCGCGTGCACCGCGGTACCGGGGCGGGGATTATCTCCAACGGGCGCATTTTTATCGGCCGCAACGGCAACGTTGGCGAAATTGGCCATATTCAGGTCGACCCGCTGGGCGAACGCTGCCACTGCGGCAACTTCGGCTGTCTGGAGACCGTCGCGGCCAATGCCGCCATTGAACAGCGGGTTCGCCACCTGCTGGAGCAGGGCTACCAGAGCCGTCTGACGCCGGATGACTGCACGATCAAAACTATCTGCAAAGCGGCCAACAAGGGCGATGCCCTGGCCTGCGAGGTGATTGAGTACGTGGGGCGCCACCTCGGGAAAACGATCGCCATCGCCATTAACCTGTTCAACCCACAAAAAATCGTCGTCGCCGGCGAAATAGTGGAAGCTGAAAAGGTCCTTCTTCCGGCCATCGAAGGCTGCATTAACGCCCAGGCGCTTAAGGCGTTTCGTAAGAACCTGCCGGTGGTGCGCTCCACCCTCGATCACCGCTCTGCAATCGGCGCCTTCGCGCTGGTCAAACGCGCCATGCTCAATGGCACGCTGCTGCAGCGTTTGCTTGAGAGCTAATCGCCCCTTTTCTGATAGCGCGTCACCTTGATACGGGCGGGCCTCGCCCGTCAGAGGTGTGAAACCTCATCGATGACGCGTATAGTTTCGTCTTTGTTAATGATTCTGGACCCACCATGACCATTCAAAACATAATTTGTGATATTGACGGCGTACTGATGCACGATAACGTCGCCGTTCCCGGCGCAGCCGAGTTTATCAAGCGCATCCTCGATAAAGGCATGCCGCTGGTAATGCTGACCAACTACCCGTCGCAAACCGGCCAGGATCTGGCGAACCGTTTCGCCACCGCTGGAATTGATGTTCCGGATAGCGCCTTTTACACCTCAGCGATGGCCACCGCCGATTTTCTGCGTCGCCAGGAAGGCAAAAAAGCCTACGTGGTGGGAGAAGGGGCGCTGATCCACGAGCTGTACAAAGCCGGCTTTACCATTACCGATGTGAACCCGGATTTTGTCATCGTCGGGGAAACTCGTTCCTTTAACTGGGAAATGATGCATAAGGCCGCCTTCTTCGTCGCCAACGGCGCCCGCTTCATTGCCACTAACCCGGATACGCACGGTCGCGGCTTCTACCCTGCCTGCGGCGCGCTTTGCGCCGGGATCGAGAAGATCTCCGGCCGTAAGCCGTTTTACGTCGGCAAACCCAGCCCGTGGATCATCCGTTCAGCACTGAATAAAATGCAGGCTCACTCCGAGCAGACGGTGATCGTCGGCGATAACCTGCGCACCGATATACTGGCCGGTTTCCAGGCGGGGCTGGAGACTATTTTGGTGCTCTCCGGCGTCTCCACCCTCGACGACATCGACAGCATGCCGTTCCGCCCGTCGTGGATTTACCCTTCCGTCGCGGAAATCGATATTTTCTGATGCCAACCACGTCGCAGGACGTGGTTTTTCATTTCTAGCGCCCATCAGAATTACCCCATCTAATAAAAACGGCCTATAAATACGAATTCCTCAATAAAGCCGTTCAAAAGATACTCTTTTTTCACTGTTCAACAATCACGGTTGCGTTTTTTCTTTTTCCGGCCGCAAAACCCTTGCGCCTGCTCCCCCTTTACGGCATTTTCTTAAGCACGCACTCAGGCTTCGCCACGAGACGAAGCCAGCACAACATCAAACACGACAGGGTAATGGAGAAGGCTATGTGTTCTATTTTTGGCGTACTGGATATTAAAACTGACGCAGGCGAGCTGCGTAAAAAGGCGCTGGAGCTTTCCCGCCTGATGCGCCACCGCGGTCCGGACTGGTCTGGCGTATATGCCAGCGACAAAGCGATTCTGGCGCACGAGCGCCTGTCGATTGTCGACGTCAACGCCGGGGCCCAGCCGCTGTACAACGCCGAAAAAACCCATGCGCTGGCCGTTAACGGCGAGATCTACAACCACCAGGCGCTGCGCGCGGAGTATGGCGATCGCTACCAGTTCCAGACCGGTTCCGACTGCGAAGTGATCCTCGCGCTGTATCAGGAAAAAGGCCCGGAGTTCCTCGACGATCTGCAGGGAATGTTCGCCTTCGCCCTGTACGACAGCGAAAAAGACGCGTACTTAATTGGCCGCGACCATATCGGCATTATCCCGCTGTATATGGGCCATGACGAACACGGCAACTTCTATGTCGCCTCCGAAATGAAAGCGCTAGTGCCGGTATGCCGCACCATTAAAGAGTTCCCGGCGGGCAGCTACCTGTGGAGCAAAGACGGCGAAATTCGCCAGTACTATCAGCGCGACTGGTTTGATTACGACGCGGTGAAAGACAACGTTACCGATAAGAACGAGCTGCGTCAGGCGCTGGAAGAGTCGGTGAAAAGCCACCTGATGTCCGACGTGCCTTACGGCGTGCTGCTCTCCGGCGGTCTTGATTCATCGGTCATCTCGGCTATCACCAAGAAATTCGCCGCCCGTCGCGTCGAAGATCAGGAGCGTAGCGAAGCCTGGTGGCCGCAGCTGCACTCTTTCGCGGTCGGTCTGGAAGGCTCTCCTGACCTGAAAGCGGCGCAGGAGGTGGCCAACCACCTCGGCACCGTGCACCACGAAATTCACTTTACCGTCCAGGAAGGGCTGGATGCCATCCGCGACGTTATCTATCACATCGAAACCTACGATGTGACCACTATTCGCGCCTCGACGCCGATGTACCTGATGTCGCGGAAAATTAAAGCCATGGGCATCAAAATGGTGCTTTCCGGCGAAGGTTCGGACGAAGTGTTCGGCGGCTACCTCTACTTCCATAAGGCGCCGAACGCCAAAGAACTGCACGAAGAGACGGTGCGTAAGTTGCAGGCGCTGCATATGTTTGACTGCGCCCGCGCCAACAAAGCGATGTCCGCCTGGGGCGTGGAGGCCCGCGTGCCGTTCCTCGACAAGAAGTTCCTCGACGTCGCGATGCGCATTAACCCGCAGGATAAGATGTGCGGCAACGGCAAAATGGAAAAACACATTCTGCGCGAATGCTTTGAATCCTACCTGCCGGCCAGCGTCGCCTGGCGCCAGAAGGAGCAGTTCTCTGACGGCGTCGGCTACAGCTGGATCGATACCCTGAAAGAAGTGGCCGCCAAACAGATCAGCGACCAGCAACTGGAAACCGCAAGCTTCCGCTTCCCGTACAACACGCCGACCTCCAAAGAAGGCTATTTGTACCGCGAGATCTTCGAAGAGCTGTTCCCGCTGCCGAGCGCGGCGGAGTGCGTCCCTGGCGGTCCGTCGGTGGCCTGCTCTTCAGCGAAAGCCATTGAGTGGGATGAAGCGTTCAAAACCATGAACGATCCATCAGGCCGCGCGGTCGGTGTCCACCAGTCGGCCTACAAATAAGCCCAGACGGGCGGTGAAACGCAAAACGGACCCTCCGGGGTCCGTTTTCTTTTTGCCGGATTTATACCGCTGAAAAACGATAAATAACCAATAATTGCCGAATATTCCAGCGAGCTGTTCGCAACCTAACCAAACAGTCACATTACAACGATTTTCCTTGAAAAAGAGGTTGACGCTCGCAGGCCCAATACGCATAATGCGCCCCGCAACGCCGATAAGGTTACGCGAAAAAAAGATGGCTACGTAGCTCAGCTGGTTAGAGCACATCACTCATAATGATGGGGTCACAGGTTCGAATCCCGTCGTAGCCACCATCTTTTTTGCGGGAGTGGCGAAATTGGTAGACGCACCAGATTTAGGTTCTGGCGCCGCAAGGTGTGCGAGTTCAAGTCTCGCCTCCCGCACCATTCACCAGTTAGCGTTGTACGGATGGGGTATCGCCAAGCGGTAAGGCACCGGTTTTTGATACCGGCATTCCCTGGTTCGAATCCAGGTACCCCAGCCATATTTCTTCGATATTTGCGGTTCACCGCGACGGTATTGGGGTATCGCCAAGCGGTAAGGCACCGGTTTTTGATACCGGCATTCCCTGGTTC